>JBGVFY010000022.1:0-57691 GCA_045121435.1 Paludibacteraceae bacterium
GGCAAGGATATGCGGCTCCGCCGCCCAGCCTTTAAACTTTCCACTTTAAACTTTAAACTATAACTACTTAACAGGCATATCCTGCAATCCCCACCCCGTGATAGTGGCGATATAAGGAATAATGGAGTATGCCAATTTTTGTTGTCCATTGTAGTTAGGGTGCCAACCTGCGCCCAAATCCTCATCAGTGCTGAGGTGTTGAGAAGGGCAATAGCCCAACCATTCTACATTCTTCAATCCGCAGTTGCGAACCACATCGCGTATATAGCGGAACTGATATTCATTGGATTTAGAGGCTACGCAAAGCACAGGGTGTTCCTCGCCATAGTTGGCTTTAATGTAGCCCAAAAGGCGCATATACCCTTTGCGGAACTTATTGTAGTCAGGCATCATAGAAGACGAGAAATCATTGGTACCTAAGTAGATAACTGTGATATCAGGACGGAATTCAGATTGCTCAACCGACCAACGAGTGGTAGAATCGCGATCAATGGTATATTGATACAAGTCGGTCATTACTTCCCATGGGATATTAGAGCCTGCATTGCGGCAGATACCACGCCCAGAGTGCGCAATCGTCATATAATCCGCATTGAAATAGCGCGACACAATGCTGGCGTAGGTGCGCGAAGCATTTTCGGTAGTATCGGAGAATGGTGCTTTGCGAGAAGTAGCATCTACGCCATAACCGCAAGTATAACTATCGCCGATAAACTCGATTTGACGCTCCTTGAAAGGCTCTGCTTGCAGGAACTTACCTGTAGTGATAAACTCGTGTACAGTAGTTGTACCACAGCCAGCCTCGGTGCGTTTTTGTATAACCACCTTATGTTCTTTCACTTTGGATTTCTTTAGGTCAGCAGGCACAATCAACTCAACAATCGTGTCATTGCCTTTGGTTTCTACGATACGCGTAGGTTCAGCACTGGTAGGGCTATCCACCCATACCGCATAGAAGTTGCGTTTGTTATCCGACACGCGCATGGCAAGGTTCTTGCCTGTGAATGCCACGCGGAAATAAGTAGAGGGCCAGTCAAAGCGTAGTGCATCGCCTTCCACGATAGCGCGTCCCACAAAAGTCACACGCGAATCCGTAGCAGGCATCGTCTCCGCAAAGATATTGACTGTCAGCAGCATAGCAGCTGCAAGTAAAAATATCTTTTTCATATCTCTAAACACTAAACTCACTTCACGGGCATATCCTGCAATCCCCAACCTGTGATAGTAGCGATATAAGGAATGATAGAATATGCTTTCTTTTGTTGTCCGTTGTAGTTAGGGTGCACATCTGCGCCAAGATCCTCATCGGTATGGAGGTGTTGCGCTGGGCAATAGCCGAGATAATGCACATTCTTCATGTCGCAATTATTCACCAAGTCGCGCACATAGTTGAACAGATATTCGTGTGTTTTGGTTGCCACGCACAATATTGGGTGGTCCTCGCCATAGTTGGCTTTAATGTAATCAAACAAACGATAATAGTGCTTGCGGAAGTCCTCGTATCGTGGTGCCAAAGCCGTTGAGAAGTCGTTTGCGCCCAAATATACAATGGTCATGGCAGGGTGGAAATCGGATTTGGTAGCATCCCAACGAGTAACTTGGGTGGAATCCTCATCAAATGTTTGGAGATAGCGGTCGGGCATCCACCAACCTTTGAACTTGCTGTTGTAGTTGCGAGCGATACCCATACCCGAGTGCGCAATAGCCACATAATCAGCACCAAAATAGCGTGATACGATACCTGCATAACTGCGCGAAGCGTTTTCGGTTTCAGGGGTAAAACGCTCCTTACGGCTCTGAGCATCAATACCATAACCGCAGGTGTAACTATCGCCAATAAACTCCAATTGGCGTTCTTTCAGTTTCTCTGCAGGGAAGAACTGACCTGTAGTAGCAAAAGAATGGATAGTAGTCTTGCCTTGCTCACCTTCGGTGCGTTTTTGTACAATCACCTCGTGTACTGCGCGGCGTGATTTCTTAAGATAGGCAGGGTCAATCAGTTCGATAACGGTGTCATTACCTGCTACTTCAATAATACGGTGAGGCTCTGCGCTTGTAGGCGAGTCAATCCACACATTGTAGTAGTTGTGGCGAGTGGCAGCCTTGTCGGCATCTGCATCCCATTTGGTTTCAGAGGCACGCATGGTCAAAGACTTGCCCGAGAAGGCAATACGGAAATAGGTGGCAGTCCAGTCGAAAGATACATCTGTACCCTCTACCAAAGTACGACCTACATAGGTTACACGCGAATCATTTGCGGGAATCACTTCTGCAAAAGCAGTGATTGTGAGCAGCATAGCTGCTGCAAGGAAAAGAAGTTTTTTCATGATATAAAATTTGTTTGTTGTTTGTATCGTTTCAAAAAAAGCAAGAGGCGCAGGGCATATTCTGCCTCAACGCCTCTGCTATAATTATTCAAATGCGCCCATTTGCAACATTGCCACCTCTTTAGGTGTCAAGAAGCGATATTTGCCTCGTGCCACATTCTTCTTGGTGAGTCCAGCGAAAGACACACGGTCGAGTTTAGTTACCTTGTACCCTACTCGCTCGAACATACGGCGCACAACGCGGTTTTGCCCCGAGTGAATCTCAATGCCGATATGCTTGCGGTCCTCTTGTGGGAACTCCAAAGCATCAGGAGAGATTTTTTCATCATCAATCATCACACCAGCACGCAATGTAGCCTCATCTATCTCATCCAAGTCGCGGTCGAGAGTAACGGCATAGATTTTCTTTTTGCCGAACTTAGGGTGTGTGAGTTTAGCAGCGAGGTCTCCATCGTTGGTGAGCAGTAATACGCCCGTGGTATTGCGGTCGAGACGACCAACAGGATAGATACGCTCCGCGCACGCGTTACGCACGATATCTAATACGGTGTGACGCTCTTGAGGGTCATCGGTGGTAGTTACCGTATTCTTTGGTTTGTTGAGCAGAATATAGACTTTTCGCTCGCGACGAACAGGCTGATTATGAAACATCACCTTGTCGGTTGGCAACACTTTTGCTCCGAGGTTGTCCACCACTTCTCCATTCACAGTGATTACACCTGCGAGGATAAAGTCATCGGCTTCGCGTCGTGAACAGATACCTGCGTTAGCCAAGTATTTATTCAAGCGGATTGGCTTGGTAGGGTCTTCGTAGTTTTTGGTATATTCTTGGCGTTTGCGTTGTGAATATACGCCAGGATTATGCTTTGGTCTTGGTCTGAAAGAACGATTTTCGCCTGTTTGCTCGCCTTCTGGACGGAAAGAAGGACGGCGGTTCTCCACTCTCTCTACTCGTACAGCACCTGCGGTACGGGTAAAGCGTTGGCGTTGTCTTCCGCCTTCACGAGTAGGACGGTCAGTGGGTGCATTAAAGCGAGGACGGATAGAAGCTCCGTCAGCCGAAAATCTTGCGCCATTATGCTCACGCGGATTCGCATCTTGCGAGTAGCCACCACGGCGTGGGGTGCGATTGTTTGGATCAAACATAATTAAGTAATAATAAATGGTTTAGTTAATATTTCGTTGGTTGCATGCTAAGGTCTTGGTTGTTTTTTCATAGTATAGGCTCTGAGTTGCTCAGAGCCTATACTTGTTGGTTTCAATACTGGCATGTGTGTCTCCCGACATCGCATGCCGAATCGCCACACTTAGGCTTCTGCTGCTTGCTCTACAGCCAATTTACCACGATAGTATCCGCAAGTTGGGCAGATTGTGTGGTAAATGTAGTGAGCGCCACAGTTAGGGCAAAGTGCCAATGCAGGCATTTTTGCTTTGTCGTGTGTACGACGTTTCGCTTGTCTGGTGTGCGATTGTCTTCTTTTTGGATGTGCCATAATTGTTTATTGTTTTATTTAGTTTATTTTAATTGTTGTATTCAGGGTTTCCAGTCTATTGTCCAGCCACGCAGAACGACTGTCCGCTATTCTTTTTGCCCTTGTTATATCATTTATCCTCGTCCAACGCGGTGCAGAGGTGGCTTTGGAGAAGTGCATCCATTTGTGGATTGCAACCACCATCTTGGTGACTATGCACCAGCGGGAGATTCACTATGATCAATTCGTATGCCAACCATGCAAGGTCAAGTTGCTTGATATCTTCTTCAAGTTCCAACTCCTCTTCGTAGATATCAATATCCACATCCATAGCATCAAGACATCTATCGCAAGTTACCTGCACTTGTCCTACGATATCCATATCTACGGAGAAATCCTCTTCGTGGAGAATAAGTCGCACTTTCACATCGGCTGCTCCGCCCAATAGTTCTGAGTTCTCGATAGTAGAAAAATAGGCGTTATCCAATTGAAAATCAAACAGATGTTCACCCAATTCCAATGCATTAAGCAGTACGATATGACTTGTTTTATCACTCATTTCTCCGCAATTCTGCAAAATCAGCGTGCAAAGGTACTACTTTTTTTTGGATTGACCAAATGTTTTGAGGATTTTTTATAGAATTTGAGGATTTTTTATAGAAAAAGTAAAAAATCAACATTTTTGTTATAAGCCTCAGAAGAATGCACTTCACTTTTCTTGCTCCTCATTCCCACTTCATTTCTCCCTATTTTCCCTTCATCTACCACTCATCTGCCACTAATCTGCCACCTATTTCCATTGGAATCTGATTGGAATCTCATCGGAACCTCATTGGAACCTCATCGGAACCTCATCAGGACGACCTCATTGGAATCTCATCGGAACGACCTCATTGGAATCTCATCGAATTCACTTAAGATTTAGTCATACGAACATCGCTTAAGGCGATGCGAGGAGACGATGAAAATTTATTACAGAGTGCTAAGTACGAGCGTTTATCGTTCCTCGAAGGTGCCATCTGAATAAAACACCAATATCTTGGAAACCGTGCGTGTTGGTGCAGATATCGATTGAATGATAGACGATGAATTAGCAGTCTGATTAACCTTTAGATTACCAGTAAAATTGCTAATAGGATTATTTGCAGCTTCTTGAAGAACCTCTTTTTCTCCAGAAAGAGTAGTAGGTTCGTTTTCGCTATTAAACAAACTCAATACATCTTCCTCACGAGCACCCGATACAAACATCGTACCAACACCCATAATCAACCAATCGCACGAAATAGCACGAAATCTACGCAATATCGCCTGCATCACATCCAAACTGGGTTTGTTGCGACCACCTGTGATATTTGATAAGGTTCCAGGACTAATTCCTACCTCCTGACAAAACTGCTTGGCATTCATGCCTTCTGATTGCATCACTTGCAACACTCGATCACGCTCATTCATATTATTTGCAATTTGATAATTGATGATATACTATTACCTACAATTTTATAATTTAGTTATCTGTTCCAAAATCGGGTGCAAAGATATGAAAAATATTTCACATATGCAAATCTAATTATTCACTTTTCAAAAATAAATCACTTTCACGCTTGTGAATAATCATATGCATTCACAAATCAATGCCCAAATTCTATATTGCTGATATTAAGATCGGTGCAAATAGTTATCTATGGTTTAAGTAAAATCTATTTATTTGCTGATTATTAGTAATTTATACTAAATAATGTGCATATAACAGTCAATTTGACATGCATTTAGTGCAACACATCCTTTGAATATAGATTATTAGTTTATGTATTTTTTATAAGTTACTGATTTTATATTATTTATAATAATATAAGTAGTGGCTTATTATTTATCGTTTTTGATTTGATTTGCATTTATTTACGATTTTACATATCACGGGTTTGGGCGTGAACTTTTAGTATATATTTGTGAAATATATACTATTTACCTTGTGAATTGTTTAGAAATTTACATTTGTATATGAGAAATTATTTTTTAGAAAAATGCATATCCCTACCCTTTTTCTTGAAAATTTAGTCGTAGGATACAATTTTCACGAGAATTGAATATTTGGCAGTATCCTGCAGTTTTGTACGAAATATACAATTCTCAGAAAACTACTCTACCAAGTAAAATAGAAAAACAATAGATAAAAATAACTATATACGAGTTGACTCTAAAATTACCTATCTACAAAACAAATTACCTATCTACAAAACAAACAACTTGCACAGCAAACAGATTAGCCTTCTAACTCTTTTCTGCCCCATTTCCAACGGTTATGAGTCCAAAGCCATTGCTCGGGATAGGCGCAAATATTCTGCTCAAGCAGTTCGGCATAGCGTTTGGTCATCTCCCCAGGCCGAATAATATTTGAATTAAATGGCGTAGTATTTGAATCAGGTTGTATGGCGATAGAAGCGTCTGTAATCTGCTCGAAACGCACCCGATAATATCCTCGTTTGGGCGACCAAATATGGGCATAGACAGCCGAAAAACCGAATTTATGAGCAATCACCTCGCTACCATCTAAAAAAGCTGTTTCCTGCTGAAGAAACTGTGTCCAAACATACGAACTACGCTTTGATGGCTTCTGATCAGACAACATACCCAACACAAAAGAATGTTCCGCACGCCGTAATACTACCAATTTACGCAGTAGTTGATTCTTTTCAATACATTCGCCACCGCGTTTGCTGCGTAGTTCCAACATTATCTTGTCTGATAATGGATTCTTGAGTTGGCGATAGACATTATATTCCATCATGTGAGGATTCACAAAGCGTTTATGAAGGTCTGCAATCCATTCCCAATTACCAATATGCCCCAAATAGGCTATCACACCATGGGTCTTATTCGCCAAATCTTCTACCAAATCTACATTATCAAACACTACGCGCTTGCGCATCTCCTCATCACTTGCGCGATAACCATACACTATTTCCACTATCAGGTCGGCAAAGTGATGATAGAAGCGTTTTTCAATGGTTTTCAGTTCCTCTTGACTTTTATCAGGGAAGGACTGACGCAGATTCTTACGCACCACCTTCAGGCGATAACGGGCTACATAATACACTAATGGATAGAGTATTACATCCGAAATCACATACAATACGGACAACGGTAATAGACTGAATATGCGAATTAATAGGCGCATCTTTGATTATCGTTTAGGGGACGCTTCGCTACTATTTAGTGTTTAGAGAAGAGTTGGCAAATATACAAACAAGAAATACACTACAGGGGTGGCCAACATCAGACTATCAAAACGATCCAACACTCCACCATGTCCAGGCATAAACTTACCCGAGTCTTTAACCCCCAAAGTGCGTTTAAATAGGCTCTCCATCAAATCACCCAAAGTGCCAAAAGCACCTGCGAACAGAGCAAAAAACAAACTATTGCCAAGCCCCAAATCGGCAGTCCACCCCACACGGAAAAAGACATAACCTGCAATCAAGTCAAAAATCAAACCGCCAATCAAGCCTTCCCATGATTTGGCAGGACTGACACGCGGAAACATCTTATGGTTGCCTTGCGGACGCTTCGCCATCAAACTACCAACTATATATGCACCGCTATCATTCACCCAAAGCAAGATAAACAAAGCCAATAACAAAAATTTATTGTGCATCAACACACCATTCATCAAGGCGAAAGGTAATGCCACCATTATCTGACCCGCGCATAAATTACCCCACGAATGAATCGGCTGAATATCTTTGCGGAACAAATGCGTAATCAACGCAAGCAGCATAATCGCCACATACGCCAACAACAACATACGCCATATCACATCACCATAGAAAATAAAATATAAAGTAGTGAATAGCAGTGCATTACATATCATGGCATAGGACTGAATTTTAATATCTGACCCTACTAACGAATGAAACTCACGCACAGCCAATGTACTGATAATCAGAAACAATACCCCAAACAACAACGGATGCCCACCAAAGCACAAAGGTTGCACCAAAATAGCACCAATTACCAAGCCTGCATACACAATAGCAGATAGGGTTCGAGTAACAAAATTATTCATAATCGTAAATTATTTTCCAAATAATTTGCAAAGGTAAGAATAATTTTGTAATTTTGCAAGCAAATTCACAAAAATCACTGAAATTATGAACACAAACATTGAATTAAGTCTTCTCGACCCAGAGGAGAAAGAACTTTTGAACTACATTTGGAATCTTATTCCTGAGGCATACCGCCAAGGTATGACCCAAGCAGATGTACTGCTTGTGCTGGATCTAATGGATGATTTTCTCGTAGAACATGGTTTGCTCGAAGAGGATGAACAAGCAGGCGAAATGACCTATTTGGATGGCGAAATTGATGAGACAGAACAACTCAACTACCTTATCCAAGCTACCAAAGAGCAAGGAAATGCCCTCAGCAGCACACAAATCCAATTGATTATGGATGGAGAACTGCAATATGGCATAGAAAAAGGCTACTATCAAGAGGAAGAATAGTAGCCTTGCCCTTCGGCATCCCTTCGGAATGGTATCGGAGTGATATAGGATTGGTAACGGGTGAGATTGGAAACCTTTGACTATTTGCGACAAAGAATCAGCAAACGCTTAATGATATTTTTGAGCGATTGTGTGATTAGTTCTTTTATCCAACCAAGACGACTATCCGTCCAACGCTGCGGGTGCGTGGTAATCATAATGCGCTGAGAAAGCGCATTATTTTTTAATGCGCAAATAATATCATCAGTGGTATGATATACCCTGCCCTGTTTCACCCAAAGGTCTTGATACACAGGTATTTTGTCGCGCACCGATACTTTGTAGCCATCCCAACAACGCCCCGTGTCAGTAAGGTAAAACACATTCGAGAAGTCCACATCGAAATAAGGTTCGCCAATAATACCCAAATCGCGATAGTTGTACTTCTTCCATAAGTCTTTGCCATCCCACTGGCTGGTAGGCGCTCCGTGCATACAAATTGTACGAACAGGATAAAACTGACGAAAATACCGCAACTGCTTTTGGAAATGCGCAAAGGCATTATCCACCTCTCCGTTGGCGATTGCCATATCCTCGTAATGATAACCTATCTCATGCCCCAATGCTGCAATAGAACGGATAATATCGGGTTGGTTACTCTCGGGTACTACTCGAAAATAATAACTGGCAGCAATCCCCAATGCATGTTCCACCTGTGCAGTAGCCAAACTATTCTCTGCCTTGAGATCCACATCGTGGCGGAGGATAATCCATTTTGAGCTATCAGGCAATGAGGCAACAGAGCTATCAGGCACAAGTTTTTGCTCGCAATATTGCTCAAAAGTGATAAATTGATACCCCTTTTCTTGTAAATTAACGAGCAACTCTCGATATTTTCGTAATGTAAAGTCCATCAGCGTGTTATAAATTGCGAATTATACAAACAAACTTGTTTTGATACACAATTCGCAGCAGATTTACATCATTTATAAATAGCATTCAACGCTTGTGCCAATTTCACACCTGCGGTATAGAGTTGCCACTCCATTTCGTCCATCCAATAGTAGGAATAATGGTAGGCATTGCCATTCCATGTAGCCTGATATTGATAAATGGCATCGGTGACATGATAGGTTAAAAGGATTGTTTCCTCATCGGTCATTTTCATCACCGATTTCTTCTTTGCGCCATATACATCATGGAGATAATTGGCGTATTCGGTATAGGTAAACCCTTTGCTATCAATAATCTTAGCATCCCATACCGAGTGCAGGTTAGTATTCTGCCCAAACCATTTCATTTTAACCGCATTACCACCTTTATCATCCAAGTGTGCCACATGCATTGGGCAAAAACGGTCCGCATAAATGTGCACATAGAACGCAAGCGCATCATGATTGCTGCCATCGTTGGTTAATATTACCTCCAAACTATCCAACACACGGAACATGTTACCACCCTCCTTAGGATAATCGGTCAGCATAGCAACTACCTGAGCATCAGTCAAACCACCGTCCAAATCTTGGTAGTGCCAGTTATAACTCTGAGGATAGATGGTATCGCTCTTGATCTCATCTGCCCAAGAGGAGAGATAGATCATACCATGTTTGCCTAAAACAGCATCCACCTGTTTGCGAGTCTTTTTGTTGAGATTATCATAAGCCACTTGGGCTACAATGCGGTGACCTTTTTGTCCCCAAGCAAAGAGATTATGCATGCTTGGCACAAGCACAATAAGCATAACAAATGATGTAAGTAATCTTTTCATCTTATTATAATTTAGTTAGTTATCACTCTCTATTATCTATCTTATTTCGATATACCACATAGCGCTGATACAGATACTCGGTCGAAAGATTCAGTAGCATATTGATACCGGTTACCAAGTATTCGTTCCAAAGCAAGTCTTCTGCCAACCAATCGCCCAGGATGGTAGTAACCGGAGTAAATACAGCATAAAACGCCACTACCAACAACATAGCTCGAGCTACATTGGCATTGGACTTAAATGTAAATCGGCGATTGAAGGTGAAGTTCCACAGGATACTCAGCAACAGCGAGATAAGGTAACATGGCCAGTATCGCCATTCGGTACATTCATTGAGCAGCGTAAAAGAGCCTATCTGAATAATACCCGCACTCGCTGAAAACAGCACAAACTTCAGCACTCGGAACCACTCTTGTTTATTCTTGTTTTCCATATCCTTGCCTATTCCTTGCCTTTAAACTATAAACTTTAAACTAATAAAGTTCTATCCACTCCACCGTGTTGCCTACGCATTGCAGATAAGTGAGGAAGTCCTCGCGCTTGATGACTACTGTTCCGCGACAATCATTGGGGTGAAAACTGAGTGCCTCCGCCTCTTGCAGGTTCTTATCCAAGAAGAGTATCACATGATGCTCCTCATCGTTGATGAGTCCGAAAGGACTGACACTGCCAGGTTCGAGTCCCAGATACTTGAGCATGCGTTCAGGACTGGCGAAGGAGAGTTTGCCAGGGGCTTTTTGTCCTGCTGCCACAAGCGAAGCCTTGAGGCGTTGCTCCAGATCGTGAATAGCCAAATCGTGTTCGCAATCAAAGCAGATGAGATAATGCTGCGTACCCTTGTGGTTGCGCATGAAGATATTTTTGCAATGCACACTGCCATCGTCCTTCCACCAGCGTTTAGCCTCCTCGATGGTCTTACCCTCGGGATGGTTGTAGCAGGTATGAGGAATCTGATGCGCAGTCAGATAGGATAATACTTTCTCTTGTCTTTCCATGTTTTTGCGCGTTGATTTAGTTGAGCTAGTTAGACTAGTTATGCTAGTTGGGATAGTTGTTTTACAGTTCTGCGATGACTTCGCGGAGGACTTCACCTACGGTTGGGTGTGGGAAGACCACCTGTTTGAACTCGCCCACTGTATAGCCCATACGCACTGCGAAACTGGCTGCTGCCACAAATTCCGAACATGGATTACCAATCATATGTACACCCATAATGGTCTTATTGCGCTGATCTACAATCACTTTACACAATCCATTCTCGCCCTCATTTTCAGCCACAAAGCGCCCAGAATAGGTCATTGGTAGTTTGTGTACCTCGTATGGCACGAAAGGTTTGTCGGTGGACATAGACGGAGCAAAATCGCCCTCCTTAATATCCGTTAAGTCCTTTTCTGTCAATCCAATACATGCAATCTCCGGATTGGTGTAAACTACACTTGGGATAGCGTTATAAGCAATGCGTTGCAAAGGTAGTTGCTTGAGCATGCGTCCTACTGCCACCTCTGCTTGGCGACTTGCCACATGTGCCAACATGATTTTACCCGTTACATCGCCTGCTGCATAGACATTTTTGAGATTCGTCTTCATAAACTCGTCCACCACTATGCCACCACGATAGATTTCAATATCGTTCAGCGCATCTAATCCCTGCATATTTGCACGGCGCCCCACCGAAACGAGGATATGTTCTGCCTCGTATTCGCCATTGGTAGTCAGCACTTTATTGCCTTGTAGCTCAGTAACTTTAGTATCGGTAAGGATTTGTATGCCCGCCTTGCGGTATTTATCAAGAAGGATAGTCACAATCTCTTGATCAAGATTGGGCAGAATAGTTGGCATAGCCTCAATGATGGTCACAGGTACTCCTAATTCGTGATACAAGGTAGCAAATTCCATACCAATCACACCACCACCTACGATAATCATAGATTGTGGTAACTCATTGCTATCCAACGCATTAGTAGAATCCCATATAGCAGGATTATCCTTCACGCCAGGGATAGGAGGCACAAAGTTCGTAGAACCCGTACAGATAAGCAGGTTTTCTGCCTCGTATTGCTCCTCGCCACAAGCAATAACCACATTATCATCTGTGCGACTAACCACCGAAGCAACACCCATCACCACAGTGCAATGTTCGTTGTTGAGTTTTTGCTTGATACCTGCCACCAATTTGCGCACTACTTTTGTTTTACGCTGCACCATCTTAGCATAATCGAAACACACGCCCTCGGTTTTGACACCATATTTATCCGCGTGCGTAGCGTTGTAATACTGTTTGGCACTATACAGCAGGGTCTTTGTAGGGATACATCCTACATTCAAGCAAGTACCGCCCAAGGCATTTTGCTCAAAGATAACAACATCTTTGCCCGCTTTGGAGGCCATTTCTGCGGCAGTATATCCCGCAGGACCACCACCAATAATTGCTAAAAAGTATTTCATATCTATTTGATTTTTATCTGTTTACTAATCTTCCCATACTGTCGTATGTCTGCTGATTCACTTGTATATACAATTGTCCTTCGCGTAATATCTTACGCAACTGTTGATTGTTTTTCTGAGTAGATAGGTTGTCCAAAGAGGTTTTATCACAGTGAGTAAGATAATTAATGTAGGTAGCTTGCTCACCGCCTATGTAGAGGGATATTTCATTCAGTCCCACGCCATAGCTTGCAGTAGCATTGACGCCAGTAAAGGTCAATGGGTGATTGCCATTCAGTTCTGGCGCTACCCATACATAGCGTTGGATAGTGTTGGTTGTAGCCGTCAAGGTGCCAATTTCTGTTCCGTCTGCCGAAATAGATACTGTAGTTCGACTTTGATAACTACGAATATTCATAGAAATCGAATCTAATGTTTGCAAATCAATCACTGGGGATATGATGCTGGCATCTTTTGCCAATATCCAATATGCTCCATCGGTATTATTGCGCTTATGCTTGAGATTATGGAGTGTCCAATCGGTAGAATCGCTCTTGTTAATGGTTATGGTCTCGCCCTTCATTCCCGATTGTATCTCCTCTGCGAACACGGCATAGTAAACAACAGATCCATTAACAGTCGGAAAATCAGCAGGTTGAGTGTATAGTACATTAGGAGCAATAGCTATGCAACCTGTGATAGGCATATCGGTCCAACCCATAAAGCGCGTGCTCACATCGCTGCACGAAGTTGGTGCCTTAGGCAAGTATTTCAAATGACTACCATGGTTAATCAAAGAGAACTCATACTGCACATTACCCACCATCCAGAAAACCGTATCTATCTGCTTGTCAGTCACTTCTCCCATATATCCATTGCTTACGCCCAATTCAAATAGTTCATCAGCAGAGCAAAGCAGTTCATCAATATCCAATATCTCTCCAGACATTTCGCCCCAAATATATTCCACCAAGTAAGGGTAGTCAATGAACGGATTGCGATTGCCTTGTGTCAGTTGTATGCCATTGTTTCGATCCACCTCTTTTTGGGATACAGGGTCTTGACGATGCCAACTGAGCATCAAAGCCAATCCATAGTCAGTAAAACCATAGTTGTTTTCAGGACCATAGTGCGTATCTGCATCAATAGTGGCATCGAAGATTACATTTCCTAAGTCATTCTTGTTGAATGTCCATTCGCCTGCCCACTTAACCATCGTCCCAAAATAGCTACGGGCTATATCGCCTTTATATTCGTCAGCAGGTTCAAGCACATTGGTACTCACTGTTATTTTCCCTTCTACATACGCTCCTGCCACGCTGTTAGTAACAGACTTTGTTGTAATAGGCGTACCATACTTGGTACCATTGCCAGATGTATTTGCAGCAGTAAGTACTTCGCCATAAGGACGATTACCACGACGGCTATTCATACCATATGATGCAGGATAAATATGGAATATATCAGAACCAGGGGAGTTCTTTTTGCTGCTACTCATCTCTTTCCCTGCTAAACTGGTCGTACCAAACCACGATTGGCACATAGCGTGTTCGCGGTTGTAGCCCTTGCAATCACCCGTTTGGGTAGTATTGGAGGTACGGTCTTTTTCATATTCAAATACACAGTTACTATAGATTTCCCAGATATATCCATCAGGGCGCAGATCGGTGTATTTATATGCCAACCAGACACTATCGTATCTAAAGTCATCAGTACGATAACCTATTTTTGCCACTTGTTGGATGGCAGCCAAAAGTTCTTTACCACTTGTGCCATTAATAGAGGCATAGTAATCTGGCAACTCCTCAGCAGGTGTTACGGGACAATTAAAAGCAATAGTTTCTCCAAAGAAAAACAGGAACAGAATAAAGAGTGTAAATTTCTTCATATCAATTGATTACTCATGATTCATATTGGTTAAGAAGATTCGTACTGCAGTAGCGACCATTTCTATACATGGTCGCTTTTTGTAGTACGCTTCGGTACGTTCTTCGGGTGTAGGATCTTGTGGTTTTGGGGCTATGCCAAGCAGTTCAGAGCAGATTATACTACCATGTTCCTGCTTAAATTGTGCTGCTAAGTCCTGTACAAGCGAGTAATTCTGCATCTTGCCTTCGGCATCGTGGGGAGTAACACTGCCATTCTCCAAACCTGCTAACATAAACATGCCACATGCCGCACCACAAGTTTGGCGCATACGACCGATACCTCCACCAAAAGAGGCTGACAAACGCAAAGCAAGTGCCTCATCTTCAATACCATATATATCAGCACAAGCCACAAATACCGATTGACTACAATTAAAACCCTGTTTGAAGAGTGCTTGGGCGCGCTCTACGCGCTGTTCTATTTCTTGTTGTGTCATACCTTAACTTATAAAATTCGTTCTGATTTTGGGTTTCTCGCTCTCTGGGCGTTGTTCTTTGGCAAGATTGCGCATCATCCATGCCATGTTGCGCGCTAAAGTACGCATAGTTTGCAGTCCTTCGGCATCTTGCTCCGCTTCGCCTTTTTCCCAACCATGTACGCTATTCCAATATTGCGAAGAAACAACGGGCATATTATTGATTGTGAAGTACTTATTCAGTCGATCGAAGCACGCACTCGCTCCCCCCCTTCGGCATACAGCCACAGCTGCAGCGGGTTTGTAGGAAAGCAACATACCTGCCGAATAGAACAATCTATCCAACAACGCACACAACGAACCATTAGGTCCTGCATAATACACAGGCGAACCAACCACCAAGCCATCTACGCCCTCGGAGAGAATGGCATGCAGTTTGTCATAGAGTACATCTGAGAAAGCACATTGTCCCTTCTTGGTATGGCATGCGCCACAGGCTATACAACCGCGAACGGGTTGATTACCAATGTTTACCGTAATTGTTTCTATGCCCTCTACCTCTAAAGTATGTGCGACTTCGGCAAGCGCAATACTGGTATTGCCATTCGCACGCGGACTGCCGTTGATAAGTAGTACTTTCATGATAATTACACATTTTACCCTGCAAAGGTACAATTTTTTTCGCATATATGCAAGAGAAAGTCAATTTTTCATAATTATTCTGCCATTTTGTCAGTAGCGTGTCAGTTTTTTTGGATATTTTTAGTTTGGCACGGCTTTTGTCTCTCTTTAGGCAAAGAGCAAAACCGGACATTCAATTATAGGATACCGGACGCTGGATACCGGAAACCAACAGGATACCGGACATAAACAAGAATATTAACTAAATAAAGACAAATACAATGGGAAAAATTATTGGTATTGACTTAGGAACAACTAACTCCTGTGTCGCAGTTATGGAAGGCAATGAGCCTGTAGTTATCACTAACTCAGAGGGTAAACGTACTACCCCATCTGTAGTTGGTTTCGTAGATGGTGGCGAGCGCAAAGTGGGCGATCCTGCTAAGCGTCAAGCAATCACCAACCCTACCCGCACCGTATATTCAATCAAGCGTTTCATGGGTGAGACCTATGACCGTTTGGCTAACGAGGTATCGCGCGTACCTTATAAAGTAGTAAAGGGCGATAACAACACCCCTCGCGTGGACATCGATGGCCGCTTGTACACCCCACAAGAGATCTCAGCTATCATCCTCCAAAAGATGAAAAAGACCGCTGAAGACTACTTGGGTCAAGAGGTGACCGAGGCCGTGATCACCGTGCCTGCATACTTCAACGATAGCCAACGTCAGGCTACCAAAGAGGCAGGCGAGATCGCAGGTTTGAATGTACGTCGTATCGTGAACGAGCCAACCGCTGCTGCTTTGGCATACGGCCTCGACAAGAGCAATAAGGACATGAAGATCGTAGTATTCGACTGCGGTGGTGGTACGCACGATGTATCTGTACTCGAATTGGGCGATGGCGTATTTGAGGTAAAATCTACCGACGGTGATACCCACCTTGGTGGTGATGACTTCGATCACCGCATCATCGACTGGCTCGTACAAGAGTTCAAGAACGACAACATGGGTGCAGATCTTAGCAAAGACCCAATGGCTATGCAACGCTTGAAAGAGGCTGCTGAGAAAGCTAAGATTGAGCTCTCTAACACCACCTCTACCGAGATCAACTTGCCATATATCATGCCAGTTGACGGTGTGCCAGCTCACTTGGTGAAGACCCTCACCCGTGCTAAATTCGAGCAACTCATCGACGACCTCGTACAACGCACTATCGCTCCATGCCGCACCGCATTGCAAAATGCAGGTCTCAGCACCAGCGATATAGATGAGATTATCCTCGTAGGTGGTTCCACCCGTATCCCTGCTATCCAAACAGCAGTAGAGAAATTCTTCGGCAAAGCTCCATCTAAGGGCGTTAACCCAGACGAGGTAGTAGCTCTCGGTGCAGCTATCCAAGGTGGTGTCTTGACTGGCGACGTAAAAGACGTGCTCTTGCTTGATGTTACCCCACTCTCACTCGGTATCGAGACTATGGGTGGCGTGATGACCAAGATGATTGAGGCGAACACCACTATCCCTACCAAGAAGACCGAGACCTTCACCACAGCGGTTGATAACCAACCATCTGTAGAGATCAAGGTATTGCAAGGTGAGCGCCCAATGGCAGCACAAAACAAGCAAATCGGTATCTTCCACCTTGATGGTATCATGCCTGCACGCCGCGGCGAGCCACAAATCGAAGTAACCTTCGATATCGACGCTAACGGCATCCTCAATGTAACTGCTAAGGATAAGGCTACTGGCAAAGAGCAAAAGATTCGTATCGAGGCATCAAGCGGCTTGAGCGATGAGGAGATCAAGCGTATGAAGGCTGAGGCAGAGGCAAATGCTGAGGCAGACAAGAAGGAGAAAGAGCGTATTGAGAAGCTCAACCGTGCTGACGCTACTATCTTCCAAACCGAGAAGCAATTGGCTGAACTTGGTGACAAGATCCCTGCAGACAAGAAGGCTCCTATCGAGGAGGCATTGAAGAACCTCAAAGCCGCTTACGAGAAGAAGGACGCAGACGCATGCGAAGCTGCTAACCAAGCCCTCATGACCGCATTCCAAGCAGCAAGTGCAGAAATGTACAACGCTACTCAAGGTCAAGCAGGTCCTCAACCAGGTGCCGACTTCACAGGCGGCGCACAAGGTGGTGCACAAAACGGTAGCAACAACCAAGGTGCTGCTGAAGATGTTGACTTCGAAGAAGTAAAATAATCGACTGATTATCAATAAAAAAGGCTACTCAATTGAGTAGCCTTTTTGTTTGCTATTTATATTTGAATTCTAGAATCCTAATCAACAGGGCTATCAGCAAAACTAATACCGCAAAAACCATTGATAATAAATAAGGTTCCCAACCATCAATCCCCTCGTAGAAATCTTGATAGAAAGCAATCAAACACGAAACCGATAATGCCACTATCATCATACTGATAATCGGACTCAGTTGCATGCGTTTTTTCTGTTCATTCCAATGACCACACATCCATGTTATCACAAACACATACACACATAACCCTATGAATATCAATGACAAGAAGCCTATATTATGGGACATATTGACTAAAATCATGTCAAGAATGGGAATCAAAAATAATATCCCGATATTCACAACTGCTATTCCTCTGACCATACTGCAAGTAGTCACTTGTTGCAATCGCTCTTGCAAAGTGAATTTGGTCGAATTGTTGTTGTAATCATTGTGTAGCATAGTCGTAGGTTTTGGTGGCTTGGGTTTAATGGCACGAGCCCTTTGTTAAAATTGCTGCAAAAATAGTGCCATTTTTTCATAAAACATAAAAACAACAATATTGCTATTTTCTGCCAAGTCATGGACTATGAAAAAATAACAATATTGTTGATTCAGGCCTCAAATATGCCACAACTGTATTTTATTAACCCGTCAAGAACCCGTTATGAACCCGTAACCGCTTGCAAAACGATAGGTTAAGGTTGGTTTAGAATGAGTTAAAGGTTGGTTAAGGACAACGCAACTTTTTCCATAATGGATACTGTTCAAATGGCATCTCGCCAGAGGCAGTACGAAGCGTGATTTTGCTTCGTTCTATAGCAATATGATAACGCGATTTATCGTTGGTATCCTGTGGTGTATAGAACCTAATATTCTGCTCATCAATATGATGAGATATAGCCGTGCGGATACGCGTGATATAGCCACGGATATTCGACACATCCTCTAAATACGACCGTTCATCGGTCATTGGCGTATCGCGAAATAGATTGCAAATGGCATGATACGCACACCCTAAACGCTTCACATCCTTCTCCGATAGCGGATAATGCTGACCCGCTTTTATAAGTCCCCCGTAATGCGTACAACAGGATTGATGCAAAATAAACACATAGGTTGCCAACTGCGTGGCACTCATCTGCACCTCTATTCCACGCATCCAAATACGCCTTGCAGAAATATCAATCACAATGCGATTCTCCTCGCCATTGGTGTGGTGACGCGCCAAGAAATCAAATAGTTGTTTGTAGAATCCGTGGTAGTGAAATAGTGCCTTGCCGCGTTTTGGGCGATGATACTCGGGTTCGGTGATAAATGTTTCGTATGCATCCAAAAATCGGCGTACCTCGTTGAGCACACAATCAGGCTCGTCCTCCAAACGAATGGTCAGGAAATTGATAAAATAGGTATCTTGTTGTGAGGCATTGGAAGCAGGCACATGCGACATACCGACATTGATTAACAAGGACGGTTCAATGTCATAAAAATGGTTATGATAGGCTGAATTAGCCAAGTAATCGCGCGTAAAACTCTCTGTAGTAAAGGTAGTTAG
This sequence comes from Paludibacteraceae bacterium, assembly GCA_045121435.1. Taxonomy (GTDB): domain Bacteria; phylum Bacteroidota; class Bacteroidia; order Bacteroidales; family Paludibacteraceae; genus Colicola. The sequence goes on from JBGVFY010000022.1 coordinate 19,231, forward strand.
ACGCTCATACAAATTATTCAACATCTCGTTAGAAAGACGCGGATTCATGTAGCGAATAATGTCACAGAGATAGATACGGTCCATTTCGCGGAGCGATTGGGTCAGTTTGGGGATATAGATAAACTCAAACTTCCACAGGTGCAATAGATTGGCAATCATATCATACTGCTGGCGTATCTCCTCGTTGATAGCAGGCATATAGTCGCTTTCGATATAAACTACATATTTCTCTGTACTCTGCCAACCTTTGATTAGGGAAGACAATAGATTATATTTGTTGGTTGTATCGTTGAGGGTCAGCGACAGGGTTTGCAAGAGCAAAGCCTCACGCGCCACGCACGAGTTATCGGAATAAGCGGCTTTTTTAAGAATGGAAAATATCTTTTTCTGCTCGGGAGCAGCCATGTGTCGGATATACGACACAGCCTCGGCTTGCGACATGAATTGTGCTTCGTGCAGTTCATCTTGCGAGATATCAAAACTACAAACGATATGGTTGTACAATTGAATCTCCTCGTGGCAAATCACATCATCCGATTTAATGAGGTCGGATATCAAGCGTGCAATCGCTATTTTCTGGTGGTGTCGCATGGTATGATTAGGTGTTAGCGTTATCGAATACTATCCAAATATCCTTCAAGGATAATGCAGGCAGCCAGTTTATCAACTACGGCTTTGTCTTGCCGCTGCTTCTTCTTCATGCCTCCTGCAATCATGGCTTGGTGGGCAAGTACCGAGGTAAATCGTTCATCATACTCCTTCAGTGGCATATTGGGAAAGACTTTTCGGAAGCGATTAATGAAGGGTTGGATATACTGCATTGACTCGGAATCTTCGCCACTCATCTGGTAGGGGTGTCCTATCACCACTTCATCCACTTGCTCTTTGGCAAAATAGTCGGTGAGCCATGCTTCGAGCGTGTGTGTGGGGATCGTAATAAGCGGATTAGCCGTTATACGGAGTGAATCCGTAACGGCTAATCCTGTTCGTTTGCGACCAAAATCTATCGCAAGTATTCGTCCCATTAGTCAGCGAGTGCTTGGTACTTATCGTCCATACCCAGACGATAGTAGAGCGAACGGAGAGAGCGTTTGTAGTCGTAGTTGTCTGGCTCCAACTCGTATGCCTTCTCGAAGTATGGCAAAGCGTTTTGGAATGCTTTGTCAATCTCTACTTTTGCCTTTGCATACTCTTTTGCATCGAGGTAAGCAGCATCATCGTTGAGTTTGTTGCCAAGATCTACATACGCAAAGCCAAGTGTTTCAAGGAAGAGCGCATTGCTTGGTTCAATAGCAATGGCTTGCTCAAATGCCTTGAATGACTCCTCGAAGCGACCAATACGAGCGAGGATAGAACCCTTAGAGTTGTAATATTGACCTACATTTGGCTCACGCTCAATAGCAATGTCAAGATACTCAATAGCCTTATCCTCTTGACCCGAATTGATATAGAGGTTAATCAAGTTTTGCATGAACCAAGGCTCCTCTGGGAAGAGGTCAATACACTCTTTAATGAATGCCACAGCATTGGCAGTATCTTTTTGCTCGATATAGATTTGGTAGATATACTCATTAGCAAAGATAATCTCTTTGCGAAGAGCATTTGCATTAGCATGCTCAGTATTCATACGCTTCAAAGTAGCGATAGCCTCGTCATAGCGATTAGCCTCGTATGCGAAACGACCAGCATAGTACAAACAAGTGTAGTAACTGGTATCGCGAAGCAACTTAGCAGCCTCCTCTGGATTGTCTTGCATCATCTTCATCTCAGGGATATTGCAGTGTGCGATAAACATATCGTATGCAGTACCTGGATCGTTATTCTCGTATGCAGTGAAACCAGCAGCAATCAGTGGTTGGAATTGGAAATACTCTACTACCTTTGGCAAAATGCTCTTAGGAGTCTTGGTATCGTATTTCTCTTTACCTTTCTTATCGATAGTAGGTACCATAGCCATGTCGTATGCTTTTGTCCAGTAGTCCAACGACTCTTGTACAGCAGCACCCCATGTAGGTATATCTACATGCTGACCTATTTGGCGTTTCAAGTTACCATTCTCAAACTCTTTGTAGCCAATAAAACCAGCCACATACCAAGTGTTTGCTAAATCTTTTGTTTCATCATTTTGCAATGCCTCTGCAATAGCAGCGCGTGCACCTGCGTAGTCAGGAGTTTCGGCATCAGACAAACTGCGAGCCTTGCTCACATTCGCTTTTTGAGCGAAGCAGCCTGCGCTTATCAGCATCAGTGCTGCAAGAAAAATTGATTTTTTCATTTTATTAAAAGGTTTGTTGTGTTAGTATTCGTTTTATTATTCCTCCGCGGTTGTTGGTTCTTCCACAGTGGCCTCTGGTGCTTCGGTTGCTTCTTCGCTCTCCTCTTTTGGCACAACACAGCCGAACATGAGCGTATCGTTGCGTTTTTGAAGTTCAATGAGTTTCACACCTTGTGTAGCACGACCCATTACGCGGATAGTATCCATAGCCATACGGATAGCAGTACCCGACTTGGTGATAAGCATGAGGTCTTGCTCATCGGTCACTGCTTCCAGACCAATCAGATTACCTGTCTTGTCGGTCAAGTTCATGGTTTTCACGCCCTTACCGCCACGGTTGGTAATACGATAGATTGGCTCACCATTCTCGTCATCGAGGTCGGTACGCTTACCGAATCCCTTCTCTGAAATCACGAGAACAGACTCCTTACTACCCTCCTCCACACAAATCATGCCAATCACGCGATCTTGACCATCTTCGTCCAATTTTATTGCGCGTACACCCGTTGCAGTGCGACCCATAGGGCGAACTGTATCCTCTGGGAAGCGGACTACCTTACCGTTGTATGATGCCACCAACATTTGGCTATTACCATCGGTGAGTGTCACGCGGATGAGGCGGTCGCCCTCACGCAAACCAAGGGCAATAATACCGTTGGCGCGTGGGCGACTATATGATTCAAGCGTAGTCTTCTTCATCAAACCATCCTTGGTAGCGAAAATAAGGTAGTGGTTTTGCACATACTCCATATCGCTCAGGTTCTTCACATGGATAAACGCGCAAACCTTGTCGCCCTTTTGGATATTGATCATATTTTGCAATGCGCGACCCTTGGACTGGCGGTTGCCCTCTGGCAATTCATATACCTTGGTCCAGTAGAGGCGACCTTGCTCAGTGAAGAACATCATCGTGGAGTGCATATTCGCTTGGTGAACATACTCGATAAAGTCCTCATCGCGGGCTGCGCTGGCTTTTGCACCTACGCCACCACGACCTTGCTGACGGAAGTCAGCCAATGGGGTACGCTTGATATAACCCAAGTGAGAGATGGTGATGACCATATCATCATCGGCATACATATCCTCTGGGTTGAACTCGGTAGCCATCTTAATAATGCGAGTGCGACGCTCGTCAGCGTATTTCTCTTTAATCTCCACGAGTTCGTTCTCGATTACTTCGTAGCGCATCACCTCGCTTGCGAGGAGGGCGTTCAAGTGTTGAATCAACTCTTGGAGTTTTGCATATTCCTCTTTCAACTCGTCGATACGCAAGCCTGTCAATTGCGAGAGGCGCATATCCACAATCGCCTTTGATTGGAGGTTATCGAGGTTGAAGCGAGCCTCCAAATTGGCTTGTGCATCCGCAGGAGTGCGACTTGCGCGGATAATCTTAACTACCTCGTCGATATTATCTACGGCGATAATCAAGCCCTCCAAAATGTGTGCACGCTCTTCTGCCTTCTTGAGTTCGAACTTTGTGCGGCGTACCACCACCTCCATACGGTGCTCAATAAAGTTAGCCACCATATCGTGGAGATTCAGCAGTTGAGGACGACCCTTCACCAACGCAATGCTATTTACTGAGAAACTGGATTGCAACGCGGTGTATTTGTAGAGTTTGTTCAACACTACTTGTGCATTGGCATCGCGCTTGATTTCAATAATAATACGTACATCGCGTTTAGATTGGTCGCTAATGCCCGAGATACCCTCAATCTTCTTATCGTTTACGAGGTCAGCGATATTCTTCACGAGGTCAGACTTTACCACACCGTATGGCAACTCGCCAATTACAATGCGCTCGCGACCGTTGTCCTCGGTCTCAATCTCTGCTTTCGAACGGATGATTATGCGACCGCGACCAGTCTCATACGCGTCACGCACGCCCTGATAACCATATATAGTACCACCCGTTGGGAAGTCAGGCGCCTTGATATGCTCCATGAGCTCTGCCACGGTGATTGGCTCCACCTCTGGATTCTCCACGCGTGCCATAGCATTCTTCACATATGCCACGCAACCGTCAATCACCTCGCCCAAGTTGTGGGTTGGCATATTGGTTGCCATACCTACCGCGATACCGCTGGCACCATTTACCAGCAAGTTAGGAAAGCGACATGGCAACACAACAGGCTCTTTGAGCGAGTCATCGAAGTTGAGCTGCATATCCACGGTATCTTTCTCAATGTCGCGTAGCATCTCCTCTGCCAACTTCGAGAGGCGTGCTTCGGTATAACGCATAGCCGCCGCGCCATCGCCGTCAATCGAACCAAAGTTACCTTGTCCGTCCACCAACACATTACGCATGTTCCATGGCTGTGCCATACGCACCAATGTACCATAGATACTGCTATCGCCGTGAGGGTGGTACTTACCCATTACCTCACCCACGATACGCGCGGATTTCTTAGTTGGTTTGTCGCTGGTGTTGCCCAATTCGTTCATTCCAAACAATACACGGCGGTGTACTGGTTTGAAACCGTCACGCACATCTGGCAGGGCACGCGCAACAATCACACTCATCGAATAATCAATGTACGAGGTTCGCATTTCCTCGTCAATCTTCACAGGAATAATTCTGTCGTTGTCAATCATCTATATATACAGTTTTAAAAGTTTCAAAAGTTTTAAGAGTCATAAAGGTAAAGTCCCCCACTCTCCCACGCTGCAAAATTACTACATTTTTTTGACATACGCAAATTTTTGTGCGTTTTTTTGCATTTTTCTTATTTTTGGGCATAACCCCGATTTTTTGCCCCTATGTCCTTAAATCGCAAATTTCACGCCTCTACACCATTTTTCCTACACCTTAACACATAACCGCGCACACGCGCGCAAGAGGTCAGCAGGAAATATGCTGAAGATAGAAAGAAGAAAAAACAGGTATTTTGTTGCATATATCAAAAAAATATGCTACCTTTGCGGCAGAATTACAAACAACACCAACTATAGATCAATAGCATATGAAAACAACCACATTCCTTCCGTTCAGTTCCGCTATTTTGTGGACAACGATTATTTGCACTATCATTATCGTGGCTACCGTCGTGTATCTTGCGCAGCGCGCAATGGTCACGAATGATCTACTCACGCGTATAATGTATTGGATATCAACAGGTATCCTAATAATCGCATTGCTGAGTGCTGTTGTTATGTGCCCTCGTAAAGTAGTGGTTAAAGACAACGCTATGGATATACATATGCTGCTTGCTAAAATACATATCCCTGCCGAAGAGATATTATCTATTGAGCATTACCCTATGGGTATAGATTCAAATCGTATTGTAGGTATGGGTATGTTTTTTGGTAATTTGGGTATCTTTGATAGCAGCAAATGTGGTCGCCATCTCTCATTGGTAACCAATCCAATGAATGTGTGCGTCATCACGCGCAAAACAAAACAACCCGTTGTTCTCAGCGTGAAAGACTACTCTATCTTCAATACACTCTGCGAAGTCAAGGAGAGAAACTAAAATACTTAATGCAGCCCATTTGCAAGAAAATCGCACCTGAAAGTAAACTTTCGCGCGATTTTCTTGCAAATGTGCATTTTTTGTTGTACCTTTGCAGCGAATTTGCGGCATTAGCACATCGGTAGTGCATCGGCTTCCCAAGCCGAGGAGGCGGGTTCGATTCCCGTATGCCGCTCTTCGTCGGAATGGGCTTGCAACAAAAAATGCGTTTGTCACATGACGACGCTTGCATATAGCGTGTCGGTCTATCGCGGGATAAGGGAAGAAAAGCCTTTGGCTTTAATCCCCTATTACGAGGAAAGTCCGGGCAGCACAGAGCACCATCGCGGTTAATGGCCGTCAGGCAGCAATGTTTGGTCCCTGCAAAAGAGACGAGTAATCTGCAAAGAGGATGTGATACGAGCATACGATGGGCTGCAATTCCAAGTAAACCAACGCTTGAGCGCTGCTCGCGCAAGTTGGAGGGTAGGAAGCAAGAGAAGCGCGTAGTAATACGCTGCTCAAGATTAATGATAGACGCCCTCGTGGGTACAGAACCCGGCTTATAGATACGCTATTTTTTATTGAAAACATAATGCGTCTTTAAGGTTAATAACGACCTTGAGGACTTTAATTAATGAATACTATGACAAGAAAACTTTTCCTTTTTGCTGCACTTCTCAGTGCTATCACACTCAGTGCAAAACCACGAATTGACCGTGCAGAACCCCTCTGCTGGTGGACAGAAATGAACTGCCCACTCACCCTGTTGCTCCATGGCGAAGACCTTGCAGATGCGCAAGTAACCATCCAACAACTCAACAATGGCAAGATTGTCAAAGGCGAGTGTACAGGTCTGCAAGTAAAGAGCCAACACAATGCTGAGAGTCCTAACTATCTTTTTGTGGACTTGGCTGTTAATCAAGCAGGTACTTATCGCATTACCCTGAAGAAAGGAAAATACACCTCTAAGGTAGATTACACGATTTACACACGCCGCGAAGGTAGCCGTGAGCGTCAAGGTTTCACTTCTGCGGATATGATTTACCTCGTTATGTCTGACCGTTTTGTGGATGGCGATGAGAGCAACAACACCCTGCCAAACATGGCAGAGCCTGCTAACAAGGCCAATGTACACGGACGCTTTGGTGGTGATATTCAAGGTGTAATCAATAGCCTTGACCATATCTCCGAACTCGGTGCAACTGCTATCTGGGCGACCCCTTTCCTTGAGGATAACGAGGCTGCATGGTCATACCACGGTTATGCATGCTCCGACTATTACCACATTGACCCTCGCTTCGGTAGCAACCAACTCTACTGCGACCTGGTGGAGAAAGCACACGAGAAAGGCATTAAGATTATCATGGATATGGTGCCTAACCACTGCGGTGGTACACACTGGTGGATGAAAGACCTTCCTTATCACAACTGGATTAACCAGTTTGAGGAGTTTACCAATACACACAATGTATTCTCTGCGAACTACGATACCAACGCTTCTGAGTACGACCGCCAACTCTCTAACCGTGGTTGGTTCGACCGTCCAATGCCAGATATGAACCTCGAGAACCCAGACTTGTTGCAATACTTCAAGCAATGGGCTATCTGGTGGATTGAATACGCTAACCTCGATGGTTTGCGCGTTGATACCTACCCTTATATTGAAATGATACCTGCCAGCGAATGGATCAAAGCCATTATGGATGAATATCCTAACTTCAATATCGTCGGCGAGTGCTGGACACGCCCTGCACCTGCAGTAGCATACTGGCAATCAGGCGTTAAGAACTACAACGGCTTTGATAGCCACCTCAAAACAGTAATGGATTTCCCATTGGAAGAGGCTATCCGTCAAGCATTAGAGAACGATGGCAATGGTTGGGGCAATGGTCTAACTCGCGTCTATGATGCTATGGCAATGGACTACCTCTATGCCGATGTGAATAATATCATGATTATGCTTGGCAACCACGATATGGACCGTATTGCTGATGTAGTGAAAGATGGCGATTTGCGCCGTGTGAAATTGGCTACTACCCTACTCGCTACCATGCGCGGTATTCCACAAGTGTTCTATGGGGATGAGTATGGCATGAAGTCTTCGGATCGTTCTCTCGGTCACTCTACCCTGCGTATGCCTTTGCCACTTGGCAATGAGGTGACAGCAGAGATGCAAGATATGTACAACTACCACCGCCATTTGTTCCAATGGCGTAAGGGCGAACCTGTGATTCATACGGGCAAGACTATGCACTTTATGACTCGCGACAATACCTACGCTTTCTTCCGCTACAACGATAATGAGGCAGTATTCGTATTTGCTAATGCAAGCGAGGATAGTCACACTATTCCAACAGCCAACTACGCGGAGATACTTAGCAAGTACAATCCTGTAGGCGTGGATGTGATTACAGGCAAGACTTACGACCTCAGCCAAAAGGATATTGTGGTAGAGCCATTATCAAGCATCGTAGTAAAACTGAACAAATAAAATCATTGTTATAAAAAGGAGGCTTTTGCCTCCTTTTTACCTAATTTATAGTATTATGGAATATCGTTTTTCAGGTAAAAGCGGACTACAATTGCCTCTGGTATCATTGGGATTGTGGCACAACTTCGGTAGCGAAGATTCTTTTGATGAAGCTCGCGCTATGCTGTTGCACGCATGGGATAAAGGCGTAACGCATTTTGATATTGCCAACAACTATGGTCCTGCTCCAGGTACAGCAGAGATGACCTTTGGTCGCGTGTTGCGTGAGGATTTGGCTGCGCATCGCGATGAGATGATTGTTGCGTCCAAGGCAGGCTATTGGGGTTGGGATGGTCCTTATGGTAATGGCGGTTCGCGCAAGTATATGATAGCATCGTGTGACCAAAGTTTAAGGCGAACAGGATTGGAGTATTTTGATATATTCTATTCGCACCGTTACGATCCACAAACTCCAATTGAGGAGACTATGCAAGCATTGGTGGATATTGTGCGCGCTGGTAAGGCATTGTATGTAGGTATCAGCAACTACCCTGCCGACAAGCAAAAGGAGGCATACGATTACCTACGCGCAGCGCATGTGCCATGTGTGATTAGCCAATACAAAGCCAGCATTGCTTTCCCTGAGACATTGAAGGAGAACTTGACTGTTGCCAATGAGAATGGATCAGGGTTTATCTGCTTCTCGCCATTGGCACAAGGTTTGCTCACAAACCGCTATTTGAATGGCATACCCGCAGGCAGTCGTGCCAGCAAGAATGTCTTTTTGCGTCCAGAGCAAGTCACTCCAGAGGCAGTAGAGCGCGCACAGCAACTGGGTGCTATAGCTGCACAGCGTGGACAGTCATTGGCGCAAATGGCAGTAGCATGGCTACTCGCAAAAGATGTGACCAGCGTGATAATCGGCGCAAGTAGTGTAGCGCAATTGGAGGATAATCTGCAAGCGATAAACAATCTGGCTTTCACAGCAGACGAACTCCAGCTGATTGAGCGCATTATGCAAAATCAATAATCGCGAGATAAAGTTCTCGTAGAATACTGAAAATACAACATCAAACGATATGAAACGAATTACATTTATTTTAGCGTGCTTATTGTGCACGCTGGTGATGAGAGGAGAGGATCACCTGCAGTTCCGCTCTTTGCCATTGGATGGCAAATTGAAAACTGCAGTCAAAGAAGTCAAGAGTTGGGGCTTTATGGGACTGAAAATCAAGAACATGGCGTTTTTGATGGGTACCTTGGATAATCAAGATGTGATGATAACACTCATTGCTACTCCTGAGAGCAAGACATTGTTTTGTGTAGGTATCATGTACGACAACATGAACAGTTGGGAAGAAGTGATGAATCAATACCAGACCATCACTGCGGCGCTGACCGCGCAATATGGCGAGCCCAGCAAGGTAGTCCAAGAGTTTGAAGCACCTCACTCTATCGACAACGCTATGGAGGCTTTCAAAGAAGATAAAGCCACCTATAGCACTTATTATTCTGCCCCTGGTGGAGAGATAGCGGTAGATATCCTCTATAGCGAAGGTAAACTGAGTACGATGGTAGCTTATGTGGATACACAAAACGCAGCACTCCTCGCGAATGAAGGCGGCGAAGGGTTCTTGGAAGAAAACAACATAGATATAAACGCGTTAGATAATCTCGTTATTGAGTAAACGATTGCTCATACAAAAAATAGGGCGTGTCAAAATCGACACGCCCTATTTTTGTATTAAGAATAATTAGAAGTCATTCTGACACTCGCAACTTTCCTTATCATCAGCAGAAGTAGCTTCGTAAGTAATAACTGGCTTGCGTTTGTTGAGTTGACTGGTCTTGTAAACCTCTTGAAGTACTACAACCACATTATGCTCAGTATCCCAAACATAGACAGTACCATCCATAAATCCGGAATTTTTAACTGTCCATGTCCAACATTTAAAGGTAGTGTTGTCTAACTGGCTGGCATCCAAACTCATAATGTCCAAACCCTTGTTCTCGCAGCTTGTCAACGCAAGCGCTGCTACTGCAAAAATTGCAAATAAAATCTTTTTCATTTTGTTTTAGTATAAATCGTTACTATTTTTTATTAGAAGTGCAACGCTAATCCAATACCATTTTCACTGCCTTGTACAGTCCAATAAGCCTGTGAGGTAGCAGCCGCTTGCGCCATATTGAATTGGTCAATACCTCTATTCAAGCGAGCATAGCCCACAAAGACTGTAGGAACAGAAGCCAATATAGCAGCTGCGCCCAAACCAAGGCATGTCAAACCCGAATACAACATGGCGGCATTACCCTCTTCAGGACCACATGCGATGATAATAGAACCAATCAAGTCCACACCTAAACCTGCTCCAAAAAGTCCCCAACCAGCTTGATAGCATTTGTATCCGCTCTTGAAAGTCTCATAAGCAGGCTGATGGCGTGTAGAAAGAAAATCTATACATTGTTTCAGTTTGAATACCTGATCACCATAATAGATATAGCTACCAGCAGGTTGCAACAAAGTAGCATTGCCAGTATTAACAGAGGTCGTAACCTCCTGTGCTTTGATAGCGGTAGTAGCCACCACAAGCATCAATAGAAATAGAATCTTTTTCATTTTTTATAGAAATATTCAATGATTAATATCTTGGTTGCGCAAAGATAGCATCCAATGCATTGCGAATAGCATAACGAACATTATCTGCTTCGGTCGCTCCATAGTCTTCAGACTCTGCAGAAGCAATCAAATCATTATTTTGCGCATCGCGGAATTGGATAATAATACTGGTAGCATCAAAGAGCCAAAGGAAGCCCACGCTTCTGTGTCCCGTCTCGCCATAATGGAGTACTAATGTCTCTGACAATTTGTTTTGATCCAATTGCGGCAAGATAGTAAATCCCTTTTGCATCAAGTAACCCGACATCATGTCTGCAGGATTAGTGGTTCTGGTTTCGCCGCCATGCACACGGTTGTCAACGGATGAAGTATAAACACTTGTGCTACCTGTCACCGAACCCGTAGGTATAATATACACATAGCGATACTTGTAGAAAGTTGGTTGCACCGAGCAAGTGGTGGGCTTGAGTGCGCCACATGCCGTCATGGCTAATGCAGCCAAGAAAATAAGAAGTTTCTTCATTTTGATTGTTTTGATTATCGTAGTTTTGTTTATATTATTTCTTATATATCCTCATCCACTTATCAGCACTGAGCGAAGTACTTCCATAGCGGAGCGGCGTGCAGGGCTTGGATAATCTCGCCTGAAGTGAGAAGCTCTTTCACCTCCTCACAAGTGAGGACATGCACATGGATATCTTCCGAAGGCTCCTGATGGGGTTCGCGCACCTTCTCTACCCCCGTAGCCAAAAAAGTATAACTCTTGTTGGTATGATTGGTAGGATTAGGCGAGAGTTCCATAAACGCCTCCCATTCGCCACCTTCGTAGCCCGTCTCCTCGCTCAGTTCGCGCATGGCCGCATGCAAAGGCGTCTCGCCCTCATCCACCACACCTGCCACCAACTCGTAATGCGTCTCACCCAAGGCATGGCGATACTGGTCAATCATCACAAAATCGCCGTCTTTAGTAATAGCAATCACATTGATCCAATTGGGAAAATCCATCACAAACCACGCAGGAATCTGCGTGCCGTTAGGCAGTTCGACCTCCTCTTGGCGCACATTCAACCATGGACCAAGATTCAATAAAGGAGTGCTCTTGAGCACACGCCATTTTCTATTTTCGAGTTTCTGTATCATTTGTAACAAAATATTTATAACAACAAAAATTACAGTTTATTGGGGTATATTAACCAAAATTACTCGGAGTATGTTAAAGACAACTTAGACAACAGGGGGAGACAATTAAGACAATTTATAACCTACCATTAATAGGCAGGGATTTCCATGTGGCGGTAAGATAAATGACACGGGCGGCGAGGTGAAGGAAATAGCCCACAAACAAGGCATGCGTGCCTAACCAATGGTAACTTGCCACATATCCCAATACAAAGCCCACGGCAGCCCAGATCATGGCATTGCGAATCTGCTTGCCTGCCGTGGCACCCGTAAATACCCCATCCCACATAAACGCCAATGTACTCACAATAGGCATAGCAATCAGCCAACCCACGAAATCCTTCAAACGCTCAAGCACCACTACATCGGAGGTCATCATGCAATACATAGGCATATACGACAAAGCAAACAATACCGTAAATAGTGCTCCCACACCCAATGACCAAAGGAAAAGAAGGCGGACGAGAGAGGCGAGAGGCGAAAGGCGATTGGTTATAGGCGATTGGCGATTGGCAATAGGCAATGAGGCACCGATATATTTGCCGACTAAGGCTTCGCCTGCGTAAGCAAAACCGTCCACGAAATAGGATACCAACATAAACAGTTTCATCAATATGCTGCATACAGCCAAATCCGTGTCGCCATACATAGAAGACAGCGAAGTAAAGCCCACATACACAATCATAAAACACAACGAACGCACAAATAGATTGGCATTCAATGTTATCAGATTGCGTATTCCTTGCCTATCCTTGGCTAACTGCCAGATAGACAAGCCTTTCCAAACATGGCGATACTTCCAAACTATCATCAGCACAGCGAGCAACAGACCCGTCATCTGCGCAATCACCGTACCCAATGCCACACCCAACGCACCCATAGGCGTATAGACTGCCAGCACATAACTCACAGCCATATTCACCACATTCACCACCATATCCGTAATCATCGGACTGACAGTATCTTGCATGCCAATAAACCACCCTTTGATAGCCATCAGGCTCAGGGTAGCAGGCGCAGCCCATACACGTATAAAGAAGTATTTGCGCGCGAAAGCGGCAACTTCAGCAGAACAGGGGATAATCGCAAGCGTGGCAGTGACAAACAGCCATTGCAATGCCCAAATAATGGCAGCACCAATCAAGGCAATACTAACACTCTGCGTGAGCAGACGAGCACAATGTTCGCGGTCGCCACGACCAAACGCCTGTGCGGTCATACCACTGGTACCCACACGCAGGAAACCGAAGTTCCAATAGAGCAAATCAAAGAGCATGGTACCGATAGCAATACCACCAATGGCATGTGCATCGGATATATGCCCCACGATAGCCGTATCCACCAATCCCACCAACGGAATGGTGATATTGGCGAGAATACTGGGTATGGCTAAACGAAGAATCTGCTTATTCATCACTTTCATCGGTCACCATCGGGGTGGTAACGGAGTGGTAACGGAGTGGTATCGTAGTGGTAACGGTAGATCTGGGGAATCTACTACACCATAATGAGACTACATGCCACGCAATCAAATCAGCGTGAATGCCACATCCATCATATGGGTGAAGCTGTTTTGGCGCTGCTCGGCTGTGGTGGCTTCGCCCGTCAAGATATGATCTGATACGGTGCAGATAACCAATGCCTTGTTGCCACTGCGAGCTGCATTCATATACAAGGCAGGAGCCTCCATCTCAACTGCCAAAACGCCCATGTTTATCCATTTGTCGTTGTGTGCGTTCTCAGTGTAGAAAGTGTCCGAGGAGAACACATTGCCCACCTTATAGCGATAGCCAAACTGCTCGCAAGCCTCGGCAGCACGGCGACAGAGGTCAAAATCGGCAATCGGAGCATAGGTGCCTGGCAATTCGTATTGCGCTGCATAATTGCTGTTGGTACAAGCACCCATCGCAATCACGAGATCGCCCACATGCAAATCTTTGTGAATACTACCCGAACTACCGACACGGATAATGGTCTTCACATCATAGAAATTGTACAACTCATAGGTGTAAATACCAATTGAAGGGATACCCATGCCGTGTCCCATCACGCTCACGCGTTTGCCTTTGTGCGTGCCCGTGAAACCAAGCATGCCACGAACATTATTAAACTGTACAGGATTTTCCAAATATTTATCAGCCATCACTTTCGCACGCAATGGATCGCCTGCCATAATGACAGTTTCGGCGATTTCGCCATACTGAGCCCCAATATGAGGCGTTGGTGTGTTGTTAAGTGCCATAATTATTTACTATTTACGATTTATTTAAGGTTTGAAAATACTCAATTGCCTGTTGCAAGTCTTCGGGCGTGTCAATGCCAATGGACTTGGTATGCGATACTGCCACTTTGATTTTCAGCCCATTCTCCAACCAACGCAGTTGCTCCAGACTCTCCGCCTGTTCCAATGGCGACTGGGGCAGTTGGGTAATACGCATCAGCACATCAGCGCGATAGGCATACAATCCTATATGGCTGAAATACTGACCTTTGCGCAGCCACTCAATCTGCTCCACCCCACGCAAATATGGAATCACGCTACGCGAGAAATACAAGGCTTCGCCCGTCTGCTGCGAGAACACCACCTTCACAATATTGGGGGTTAGCAGTTCCTGCAAGTCATCACTCTCGGTATAGGGTTTCGCCAAAGTAGCAATATCTGTAGGGAAGCAGTCCATCACCGCCTTGATCTGTTCAGGTTGGATAAAAGGTTCATCGCCCTGGATATTGACCACAACTGTTTCTGCATCACCCATCACCCATTGCCCATTGCCAATAGCCCACTGCCGATACAATTGATACGCTTCACAGATACGATCCGTGCCACAGCGGTGCTCGGAAGAGGTCATATACACCCTTCCTCCAAAGGCTTTCACGCAATCGTAGATACGCTCATCATCCGTGGCAACAATCACATTATCAAGCACTTTGCTCGCTTGCTCATATACACGCTGAATCATTGGCTTGCCACATATCTCAGCCAATGGTTTGCCAGGGAAACGACTGCTGGCGTAACGAGCGGGTATGATACCAATATACTGCATACTGAACGATTTCCGTGCAAAGGTACGGAAAAATTTAGATATACACAAGAAAAATCGCAGAAACTTTGCGTTTTCTGCGATTTTTTCGGAACTACCATGGTGGTGTGCACTGCAGCCACCAATACTTACAATATGTTTGCATGGGCAAATGGGTATCTTTGCGAACGCGTGCCCAAATACTATCCATCCATCTGTCGAACCACATACGCATTTGGGGTTTATAATTTGGAGTAGGCAATACGGAAACCACTGCTACACGATTCGTTTTGACACTACATGCCAATTCACAATCAGCCAGAAGTTATCAAGATATTCCGTTCTACGGTTTTGATAATCAAGATAATAAGCATGTTCCCATAGGTCGATTGCCAAAATTGGTTTCCACCCATGTCGGAGCGGATTATCGCCATTGGGCAAGGATAATACCTTCATTTTACCCTCATCGTTCATAGCGAGCCAAGTCCAACCCGAGCCAAAGAAATTCTTAGCTTCATCGTGTAGTTTTTCGCGCATCGCATCAAACGAGCCAAAAGACTGTTCAATCAAGAATAGCAATTCGCCAGAAGGCATCTTGGCATCCTTCGCTGGGAGAAATTGCTCGAAAAACAACTGGTGATTCAACACCTGTCCCGCATTGTTGGCGAGAGGACCTTCGGGTGCTTTACGCACAATATCTTCCAGATCAAGCCCCTCAAAATGCGAGTTATTCACCATTCGATTGAGATTATCGATATATGTTTGGAAATGCTTACCATAGTGGTAAGAGAGCGTTTGTTGGCTCATCATAGGAGCCAAATCAGTGAGTTGATAGCCTAACTCGGGAAGGCGAAAAGGATTTGTTTTCATAGAAGGTTGTATTTAACGATTTATATTAGGTTACATAACACGACAAGCGTGCTATGCTAACATAAATACAAAAATCGTGCCAATTATTTTCGCTTACCCAAAAGATAGTAATCAAAAATGATACTACGCTTGTTAATGATAGTAGGATATGGTGTTTTAGAGTTGCGAATATTGTTTGTTTTTATTTTTTTATACTGCGTTCGCAATCGCCAAAACGCGCACCTCGCTTGCCATACCGCTTTGAAATTCAACCACTTACCCGACAAAAGCATCTGCAAGGCCGCCACATAATCCAATGGGAAGCGAACCAGCATCACCCATAGCCATTTTTGGGTGGGTAGATTCTTATAAAGCATCAACAAATTGTTGCGAAAATTAAGAAAAGTCTTGCGCGGACTCTCATATTCCAAGGTACCACCACCCACATGATACACCACCGATTGTGGCACCGACATGATTTGATATCCACGACAATGCAAACGCCAACAGAGGTCAATCTCCTCTTGGTGGGCAAAAAATTGCGCATCTACCCCACCCTCGTTCATATACACTGCGCGGTTAATAAACAGACACGCACCCGAAGCCCAAAAGATAGGTGCAGGTGTATCATATTGCCCATTATCTTCTTCCAAATAGGTCAATAACCGCCCACGACAATAGGGATAGCCCAAACAATCCATCATACCACCTGCTGCGCCAGCGTGTTCAAAGCGCACTTTTTGCGCTTTACCATTCAACACATCCTGTTTGGAATGCCAACTCAGTACCTTTGGCTGCAAAGCCACCACTTCCTCGTGCGTGCGCGCGTAGTCTAATAAGGTGTCTAACCAATGCGGCGTAACCTCTACATCCGAATTCAGCAGCACCACATAATCCGAATCCACTTGCGCAATGGCGCGATTATATCCTTCAGCAAAACCATAGTTCTGCCCCAATTCTATCACGCGCACCGCTTGGGTACGCAGATATGCCAACGAGCCATCGGTAGAGCCATTATCTGCTACCACGACTTCCGCATTAGTATGCGCAATCACCGTAGGCAAAAAACGGCGAAGCATCGATTCGCCATTCCAGTTCAATATGATTACGCTACATGTCATTTGTGTTTAGTGGACATTACACTACTATTTAGTGTTTAGGGTTAAAAGCCAAAACTGAATGCTGCTGAAACGCTAAAGTTCTTGCCTTGGTAATACAACGGACAAAAACGATTTAAATAATATTGCGCATCACCTACCGCTTCGCTTGGCAATGCATTTTCTTTCTGATTATCAAAGCCTTGTGCATTATTATATCCCACCGAAAGGGTCATATACATATTCGAATGCACTTCATATACACCATCTAAACGCACCTCATCATTGCGGTATATGCAGTGGTCGAAGGGCTTTTGCGCTATCGTTGCGGAGATATTATCGCGCAAGTAGGAGTAGGAATTATACTTGGTATCGTTGGTATAACTCAGTTTCATCAACAACCCTCGCATAGGGCGATACGCCACCTCCGCATAAATGGATTGCGCATTGTCGCCCATATAATGACCCATATTATAACTGTTTGATTTATAATCCAATACATCAATCGAGTGGATATAAGTAGCGATATACGAGCGCATGAACTCACCCTTCAAACTCAATCCCTTCACAGGCCAACCCGACCAGTTGAAGCCCACCAAATACGAAATGGGATTATTCTCGGGATTGCTTGGTTTGAAGCGCGCAAACTTCACCTCATCAATAAACGCAGAGCCATAAAGGTGCAGGTGATTCACTGGACGCACCGACAACGAAGCAAAAGCCTGCGAGTTTTGATTTTGCGTGCGCACACCCTTTGTCAGCAAATGATCCAGCGATTTATAAAATGCAATCGGTATCAAATAGGCAGCCTGAATGGTTTGCTCGGCATAGATAATGGAGTTACCAAACGACAATGACAATTGCTTTAATGGCGTGATTGTAAACATGTTAGCCGCCATAAACTTATTATATGGACGGTAATTCACAGTGGGTTGCGCAGTATTGGTACTATTTTCCAAATAGAAATAGGTAGAGTCCAATACATTCGACACCAACCACGCATGGAAATAATCAAACTGAAACCACTTGCACGGTGTGAGTTGCAATGTAATCATTGGCACAGCAGGACTATTACCCGACAAAATGTTCGCACAATGGTAGGTATCTCCCCAACGGATATTCTCGCGTTGAATACCAATGCTACCCCACCATGTATAGAGGCTTACACCACCTTTCGAATCGGAGAAGTCGCCCCCGTAGTTCGCCTCCTTGTATTGCACACCCACCAGATTGCTCAATGCAGGTTGTTGCTGCGAAGCACCATAGTGAATACGCGCACCATACATCTTATCGCCCGCAGTAGGAAAGTATTTATCACTCAGCCAGTTACCACTCCAAGAATTATCGCGCAGACTACCCCAAATACTCAGGTGCTTGGCTATATCCATCTGCAATTCGGCACCCCACCAGCGTTGCAAAATCACTCCCTTCTTGCTGGCAGTTACATCTGCACCCAGAATAGGACGCAAGCGCATCTTGAATTGGTTATTCGCTGTTTTATAACTAAACTGCGGATCCGCCAAAGAGAGAGAGAATGTGCTATGGTCGGTGTACTGCACATGGTTATCCATCATCGTATCGCGCTCCAAAGCAAACTCGTTGAGATAAAAATCCAAGTCCTTCTTCTGACGCATATTCAGCAGACTATCAGCCATTTGTGCTTGCTCAAGCATATCCGCCACTTGGCTACGCGTATAGGGTCGAACTGCTGTTTGGTGGGTAATCACCCCATCGGTAATCAGTTCATCCAGGAAATCGTACACACGCGTATAGGTCAGTGGCACAGGGATATTTTGCGCCGCACACCATGACGAGATACACAATAATACTATAAGAAAACTCCTTTTCACCATATCCTCAACCTTTCAACTTTCCACTATCACCTAATGACTACGCGCGCGCTTAATTAATATGGTGTAGCATATTCGCCAGAAATACACAAAATCGGTCACCAAGGTACCTTTCTGCTCGCACATGGTCAGATAACGCATTTCGGACGCCTCAATCTCCTCAAGCGTCTTGGGCATATCGGCATAGAATGGAGGCATCAGTCCAGGTTTATGGTGAACACGTTTTTCTTGTAACTCCTTGCTATAGAGCGAGAAATAGTGTTGTGAGATAGGGCGAACACCCACAAACTTCATATCGCCTTTCAAGAAATTGATAATCATAGGTAACTCGTCCAACCAATACTTGCGTGCCAAACGACCCAAAGTTGTTACACGAATATCGTGGTTGAACTTACCACCCTCTTGCAGCGAATAGCGATTATAAATATACTCCTGCAAAAACTCCGAATAAGGGTGCATCGTACGCAGTTTATAGAACTTGAACTGCTTACCATTCTTACCTACTCGATTGAGTTTCACAAACAGACCATACACACGGCGTTCTATTACTTTCGGACGGAACTTGCGGCGAGCAATCACATAATTCAAATCGCCAATCTTGCGTTCCTCCACAATATCAAAACCGCAATAGCACAAGCGTCCCAACACCTCTGCCTTGCTCAGCACGCGATCTTTACCTTCGGTAATATCAAAATAGAACCGCGAAGTCATAAACAACTTGGGCAACACGCGTTTGTAGAGGAAAAATGCACCATAATACATCCAACTAATCACCTTGGGATAGCGATTCAATATATTGCGTTTGGTCACCGATTGTGGCTCGTAGCAACATACCCACAAACCATTATCGGGCAACTTATCATTGACCGTTGCAAACAACTTGTTCACACCGCGTATCTGATTGAGTGGCATAAAGTTAACCAATGTATCATAGCGATAGTTGCGTAGTTTTTGGATATTGTACAACTCGGTTGAACGCAATGTAAAGGTGTTGGATGAATACAGCGTAATATGTTTTTCGAGGAAAGCAATGGCAGCAGGTGTAGCAAACTCCAAAATACTATTGCGCAATGCCTCTTTTTCCTCATCGCCATACAATTTAGGTTCCTTCAGCACGGGTTGCTCGGCGCGAGCAGGTGCTTCTGATGGTTTATCTTCTTCGTTTAGCGCGTAGCGATACGCATGCTTAAACACCAGATATACAAACGATATGGCCAGAATCACCAGCCATATCGTTAATAATACCCAAATCGAAAATTGCTTCTTCGACAAAATCCACATATATCCATACATTACCCCAAATGTAAGGATTGCGGACAGTAGCAGACGGCGGACATCCTTACCCATCTTCATGTACTTCACAGGCACATAACGATGGCACAGATATCCCGTCAGTAGCCATACTGCTGAGAAAACCAATGCAAAGACATCGTATTTCTGAAACGGAATTTCCGTGGACAACGGGAACCACCACAGCACAACCACCACGCTGAGTATCAGCGCAATAGCATCTGCCAGCAGATAGTTCCAATAGGGTTTATAGAACAGGCGTCTTTGCATTATTTATCTTTTGAATAATTATTTCTTGCAGCGAGCGTTCAAGCCATTCACTACCTCATCGGTAATGTCGTATTGCTCAGCAGCCATCAGCACATTATCCTTTGCTGTGTTGCTCAAAATCACATGATAGCGACCATCTGCATTAAACTCCTTCAAGAAGTTGGTCAATGAGTCAGCCAATTGGATATTCAGCTTTTGGTTTTCAAGCATAATATCTTGGGTCAGTTTTGCTTCCAATTCTTGCAACTCTTGCTCTTTCTTTGCCAATCGTTGTTGCTCTTTCTCTGCGCGTTCACGGCTCAAGAAGGCATTATTTTCCAATTTGCGTTGAAAATCAGCCACTTCGTTTTGGAAAGTACGCAGTTTGGTATTCATTTTCACGCGGGCATCTTCTTGCTTGCTCATCAATTTATCACTTGCCTCTTGTGCAAAAGTATAATTAGCCAACAGGCTATCTACATTCAGATAAGCCACTGGCAACACCTCAGTAGGAGCCACGGTTGCCACCTCTGTAGCAGCAGGTTTCTTGCCAGACAAAACGATTCCAAACAATGTAGCAACAGCCGCTACAAGAATTACATTGATTACAATTTGAATTTTGTTCATATTAGTTTTTATTTTTTAATTATTATTCTATTAATTATCACTATTTTATACCAATTCATGGATTACCAATCCCGAGCGCAGTTTAGGCTCGAACCATGTGGTTTTAGGAGGCATGATATTACCCGTATCCGCAATGCGAATCAACTGATCCATAGTCACGGGATACAATGCCAAAGCCATCTTCATCTCGCCCGAATCCACGCGACGGCTCAACTCCTCCAATCCACGAATACCACCCACGAAATCAATACGCTTATCCGAACGCAAATCTTTGATACCGAGCAGTTTATCCAGAATCAAGTTAGACGATATTGTTACATCCAACACACCAATAGGGTCTTGGTCATCATAGCGCCCCGCCTTGGCTGTCAGTTTGTACCAATGGCCTGCCAAATATAGTGCGAACACATGCAATGCCTCTGGGCGATACACTTCCGTACCCATATCTGCCACCTCAAAATCCTCTGTCAGTGCCTCCAAGAACTGCTCTTCGGTCATACCGTTCAGGTCTTTTACCACGCGGTTATAGTCCATGATATGCAATTGATTATCAGGGAAACACACTGCCAAGAAGTAGTTATACTCCTCATCACCTTTATGGTTAGGGTTTTGCAGTTTCTTCTCGTTGCCCACCAACGCAGCAGCCGCACTTCGATGGTGTCCGTCGGCGATATACATAGCAGGTATCTCGCTGATTATCTCCGTGATACGCGCAATTGTTTCGGCATCGCGAATCACCCAAAAAGTATGTCCAAAGCCATCCAAGTCCGACACAAAGTCATATTCTGGTTCACCGGCCACTACCTTAGCTATGATAGCATCCAAATCCTCGCGGTGTGGATACGCAAAAAACACAGGCTCCACATTGGCATTATTCACGCGCACATGCTTCATGCGATCCTCTTCTTTATCGCGACGCGTGAGTTCGTGCTTCATGATACGACCTTCCATATAGTCTTCCACCCAAGCAGCCAACACCAATCCATATTGGGTACGCCCCTCCATTGTTTGAGCATAGACATAATAGCAATCTTGTTCATCTTGCACCAGCCAACCTTTCTCGCGGAACAGGTCGAATTGCTGACGCGCCATAGTATAAACGCGCTCATCATGCTCATCCGTACCGTCCTCAAAGTTGATTTCGGGTTTAATGATATGGTACAGCGACATTTCATTTCCTGCTGCCTCATGGCGTGCTTCTTCCGAGTTCAACACATCATAAGGGCGACTACTAACTTGCTTAGCCAATGCTTGTGGTGGACGAATACCACGAAATGGTTTTACTTTCATATCCTTAGCCTTTAAACTTTAAACAATAAACTACTTCTTCTCCTCTTTACCCATAACGCACGAACCGTTAAACACGGCATTGGGCTCTACGGTCAAGGTTTGGGTATGGATTTCTCCCTTCACATGGCTGGTTGCGCTCAATGTCAGCGATTGTTTGGCTTCGATTTTACCTTCCACATGCCCCATAATTTCAGCATTTTGACACGCTATCGTGCCTACAACACAACCTTTTTCGCCCACTACAATCTTCCCCACACACTTTACATCGCCTTCAATCATACCGTCCACACGAATATCACTATCCGTAACGATAGTGCCAATAATCTTACTTCCAGCGGTCAACGAGTTATACAATGACCCTGCATTTGATTGCATTCCTGCCATATTTTTTCTTGTTTTTACAAAGGTTATCATATTCGTTATTGCGTCATTCCCATAAAATGACCTGCAAAAGTACTAAAAAATTCTTATTTGTGCAAATAAAATGGCATTATTTCACCGAATAATCCCATTTATTTTGTTTTTTTCAGAAAAAAGGTGCTTTTATACCAAACTATTAATGTCTATCAACTTGTTCACAATAGCATAAATAGTCAAACCCGCAGTAGAATGGATATTCAGTTTGCGTGTGATATTTTTACGATGCGTAATAACGGTATGAACAGATATGCAGAGCACATCCGCAATCTCTTTATTGCTCAATCCTTTCACTATTTGCACCACCACATCACGCTCGCGGCTGCTCAACTCCTCGGTATCTGGTTGCAACTGATGGGGGTTATTTTGCAGTTGCACATGCGTCATTGCAGGGCGCAGTATTTCATCCTCAATGGCGCAATGGTCAGCAAAATCTTGTTCAGTATGCCATAAGTCGCTCATTACACTAACCAAAGTATAGTTCACCATTTCTCGCTGCGAGATATTAGTTGAAGGATAGTACTTGATTATCAGGTTCTTTATCTCGGTCAGTTTATCGGTTATTCGCTCATCATCATGCGTATGCTCCTCAAATAGTCCTGCATTTTCATGCTCTATATGGGTGCGTATTTCCTCCACAAACTCATCATAACAACGCAAAATCAACATCGGAATCTTGGCTGTGGGGTCGGCGGGAATGATGGCTTCTATCAACGCTCGGCGTAAATAGGGCAAACGAAAATCCAAAAAGTAGGTATGTGCATTGCGCAGATAGCATTGCAGAGTCGGAACATTTATCTCATCTATCACAGCGCGTTGCTTAAACACCTTAAAATTGATAATCGCCAAAAAGGTAGCGGTATGCACACCATATGCCTCACAAACTTGCTCTATTGTTTGCTCGCCTACACCCAATCCCAAACCAAAACGACTAATAATCTGAATCGCTTCTTCCTCGCGCGACATCAAATCGCATATTTTATCACTTGCCTTATACATGACACATTATATATATACGCAAAAACGCTGCAAAATTACAAAAAAATATCCATACAAACAACACTTCTCCACAAAACGCCCACAAAACATGCACAAAATACCTACTTTTAGGGGTATCACTACCTTCATTTCGCTTCTACTCTATCCCAAATTGTTAGGAAATTCGCCCATTTTTTTGTATATTCACCCAAAACGCACTACCTTTGCACACGATTTCAAAACGCACAAAATAGCAAGCAATTATAAACAAAAACATACTTAATATGATAAAAAAAACGCTTATCTTTTTTCTTCTTGCGGGTCTTCTGACCTGCTTTTCAACTATTCCTGCTCTCGCAGCCACCGATGCGCATATTGCAGGACATGTATTGGATGCTCACACCCGCGAGCATCTTTCTTTTGTCAATGTACAGGTGGAGGGCACTTCGTTGGGCTGCCTTACCGATGAGTCGGGACACTTCTACCTCAAAAACCTACCCGAAGGCGAACATACTATCGTGTTTTCGATGATTGGTTACGAAACAGAAAAGCGTACCGTCACCCTACAGTGCGACACCCTTATTGAACTCAATGTTTCCATTGCCGAAACATCATTTATGATTGATAATGTGGTGGTTACTGCCAACAAGTACGCTACCAAGCAACGCGAAGTAGCCACCATTGTCAATGTCATTTCGCCGCTTATCATCTCCTCCACCACTTCCAATTCTATGGCAGATGTCCTTAATTTCCAAACGGGTTTGCGGGTGGAAGAAACATGCTCCAACTGCGGCGTACCACAGATACGAATTAACGGTCTTGAAGGGCAATACACCCAAATCCTCATGGATTCTCGCCCTATCTTTTCCTCCCTTGCCTCCGTCTATGGTTTGGAGCAACTGCCTGCGGGAATGGTCGATCGCATAGAGGTGATTCGCGGTGGTGGAAGTGCGCTCTATGGCGCAAATGCCATTGCAGGCGTAGTGAATATAATCACCAAAGAACCTAACCGTAACTCGCTCAATATCAACAACTCTACTGCTTTCACCGAACATGGCACCTACGACATCAACACCGCCATGAATGCCAGCGTGGTAGCCGAGAATCAAAAAGCGGGACTCTTCCTATTTGGTGTACAACGCAATCGCCAGCAATACGACCACGACAACGATGGCTATTCCGACATACCACTCCTCAACTCCACAACGGTCGGCTTCCGTTCCTATTTCAAAACCTCCGACTACTCCAAAATCACCGCCGAGTACCACCACACTACCGAGTTTCGCCGTGGCGGATATGGCATTGATAGCCTCCAACCACACGAGTCACCACTCACCGAACAACTCCGCCATAACATTGACGCTGCCAGTGCCAAATGGGACATGTACACCGCTGATAACAAGCACTTTATCTCTGCTTACACCAGTTTTCAGCATATTGCGCGCGACAGTTATTTCGGCACCAACTACAATCCAAATGCCTATGGAAAATCCACTGACATTGTGTCGGTTACAGGTGCACAATACCGCTTCTCTTATCCATGTGGCATCATGAATGCCGACCTCAGCGCAGGTGCCGAATATTCCTACAACCAACTCCGCGACCAGATTCTCGGCTACGACCGCAACACCCTCCAACGCGTCCATCTCGGAGGCGGCTATGTCCAAAATGAATGGAAAAACAGCCAATGGTCTATTCTCGCAGGTGGTCGCTTAGAACAGCACTCTCTGCTTGACAAACCCGTCTTCTCACCTCGTGCCAATATCCGCTACACTCCTATTGATCCTATCATCCTGCGTGTGAGTTATGCCAGCGGCTATCGCGCACCACAAATCTACGAAGAGGACCTGCATGTAGGTGCGGTTGGTGGCGAAGTATCACTCATCACATTAGACCCAAACCTCAAACCCGAATACAGTCACTCCGTCAGCGGAAGCATTGACATGTACCACCGCGTTGGCAAGTGGGATTTCAACCTAACTATTGAGGGATTTTTCACCCAACTCAACAATATCTTCACCCTTGTGGAAAATGGTCATGATGCACAGGGCAACCTTCTCCTAACCCGCACCAATGCCAGCGGAGCGCGTGTCGCAGGTATGAATATCGAAGCTAAAGTGGGCTTTGGGCATTTGCTCTCTTTCCAAGCGGGCTACACCTACAACCATAGCCGCTACATAGAACCATTGCAATGGAGCGATAATCCGAATATCGCACCCCAACGCCGCATGTTCCGCACCCCAGAACACTATGGCTATTTCCTCTGCAACATAGAGCCCGTAAAGCACTTCCATATTGTCACCAATGGCAAAATCACCGGTAGTATGTTGGTGCAACACTTTGCAGGATATATGCCAGAGGACGAAGAAGTTACAACACCCACTTTCTTCGAATGGGATGTCAAACTCTGCTACGATATTCCACTCTACAAACATTATACATTGGAGATCAACGCTGGCGTAAAGAACCTGCTCGACCACTTCCAATCCGACCTTGACAAAGGCATGGATCGCGATGCTGGTTTCATATACGGACCTGCCACGCCACGCACCTTTTTTGCAGGTATCAGTCTGAGGATATAATCCCCTCCTGTATATCAATACAGACCCAAAACACCTCACTATCCATAGTTACTAACCTCTATTTTAACTATTATTTATCACAAAATCGCGGAGAAATAAAACTTTCCGCGATTTTTCTTGCGTATTCGCTATTTTTTTTGTACCTTTGTGGCGATTTTGGATAATAGGTAATTTTTCGAAAACAACAGATAATTTTTATACATAATTATATGAAAAAGATTCTATCTCTCGTAGTGATTATGCTTGCTACAATCCAATTGTATGCGCAAATCCCTAATGTCCGTTTGCAAGATACGGATGGTAATACCGTTCAAACAGGCGAAATCAGCAACGATGGTAAACCCATTATCATTTCCTTCTGGGCTACATGGTGCAAGCCCTGTATCCGCGAATTAAAGGCTATTCACGAGGTATATCCTGATTGGCAAGATGAAACGGGTGTTAAGATGATTATCGTCAGCATTGACCAAGCGCAAGATGCCAATCGCGTGAAGCCAATGGTAGATGGTTTCGGTTGGGAGTATGAGGTATGGCTCGACCCTAATGGCGACTTCAAACGCGCTATGAATGTACAAAACGTGCCTCATGTATTCGTGTTGGACGGCAAGGGTAAGATTGTTTATAACCACACGGGTTATACTGATGGCGGTGAGCAAGATATATATGAAGCGTTATTATAAGATAGCATTATTCCTATGCTGTTTGCCTACCCTTTTGTGGGCGAATAACGATACCGTCTATGTGGTAGGCGGTATTCAGCACGAGGGATTGATTCCTACTGTAGATGTAGGGCGTCCTGTACCCGAGTGGGCTAAAATGCACTATCTCAGCAATTCGTATTTGGATTTAGGTCTGCGTTGGGATCGTCAATCTGGAAGCCTGAAGACGGACTCTGGAATCGGATTCCAAGGATTAGAACTGATTACCCGTGCAGAACTTACCCAATGGCCTATGCTTGGTTATGACCCAGAATTTGGGGGATATGGTATCAGCCACTTGCATATGGGCGCAACATTCAATTGGGGTAAGATTACCGTAGGCGATGTCTATGGTCAGTTTGGTAGTGGCATGGTGCTGCGCTTGTACGAGGACCGTGCCTTGGGTATGGACAACGCATTGCGTGGTGGAAAAATCGAAGTTACGCCCTACAAAGGATTGTATCTCACCGTGTTAGGTGGCAAGCAACGCCGCTATTGGAATTGCTATACCGACCATGCTTGGGGTTGGAACTACAAGCAAGATGCAGTATTAGGTGCCAACCTCGAGCTGGGTATCCACGAGTGGTCAGAGCGATTGCAAGAGGCAGGAGCTAACCTAACTATTGGTGGTAGTTATGTCAGCAAGTACCAAAAGCAAGATAGTATCATTGCCCAAACAATAGTGAAACCGGAAGGAAAATACGACTACTACTATAATCTACCCGCGTGGGTGGGCGCAGGTAGCGTGCGCGCGCAACTGCAAATGAAAGGGTGGAATGCTTTGGTGGAATATGCCTACAAAGCCAACGACCCTTCCGCTTTGAACCAATACAACTATAAGCACGGCGAAGCGGTATTACTATCGCTCAGTTATTCTAAAAAAGGCATGGCTATCTTGGCGCAAGCCAAACGCTCGGAAAACATGTCCTTTCGTTCCGATCGCAGTGCGATTGGCATGGCTGGCACTATCAATCACATGCCTCCTTTTGCTATGCAACATACCTATATGCTGCCTTCTCTCTACCCTTATGGCACTGAGAAAACCGCCAGCGAATGGGCATTCCAAGGCGAGATACGCTACACTTGGAAGCGTGGCACCAAGATGGGTGGACGCTATGGCACTACCCTCAAACTCAACGCTTCGCATATCCGTGGCACCAACAACCAATGGTTTGGCATGACGAAAGAGCCATACTATACCGATGTAAACTTGGAGTTGAACAAGAAAATCAATAAAAAATGGTATATCGGCGCATTGGCAATGTATCAAACCTACAACAAGCGTGTGGTAGAAGGTCATGGCGACTTGATTCGCTCAGGCATTGGCGTAGTGGAAGCCAAGTATGCTACCACCAAGAATATACAAATGCGTGCCGAGTTGCAATACCTCTATACCAAGCAGGATGAGGGTCAATGGATTGCAGCCTTGTACGAGCTGAGCCTCTGGCGCAAACTGGTACTTTCGGGGCAATGGATGTATAATATCGGTTATGCACACGAGGCTACCAACGAGCACTTCTACACCGTAGCAGCCACCTACACCCACGGTGCACACCGCCTAATGGCTGGCTACACCAAGACGCGCGAAGGATTCAACTGCTCGGGAGGTGTTTGCCGCTATGTGCCGAAACAAGAAGGTGTATCATTAACTTATAATTTCACATGGTAAGATTATTTGTCGTTAAAAGTTAAGTGAATTATGAAAGTGAATATACAAATAAATCTTTGTTCCTTGCTCTTGGTTCTTGGTTCGCTGTTCTCTGCTTGCCAAGTGATTCCTGAGAACGAACAGATAGTAGAGGTATTTACCCCTGCGGACACATCGCAAGTAAAACGCGCATCGCTACTGATAGAGTATTCGGGTTGGCGTTGTATGAACTGCCCTAATGCAGCAGAAGTAGCACACGACTTGCAAGCACAGTATGGCGAAGAACTGGTGGTCGTGGTCATGCACCCTGCTACCAATCCCAATACGCGCTATGGCAACAACCAAGCGGTCAACTACACTTGCCCCGAGGCAGATAGCGTCTATCTGAGCATGGGTGGCACCAGCCAAACGCCTTTCCCCACAGGAAATATCAATTTCCAACAGCAGGACAATAGTTATTTCACCTCGGTGGACACATGGGCTACGCAGGTTAGTCGTTATTACACCAGTAGTCCTATTATCATGACGCAAACGCTGACCTATGCCGACAATACAGTAGATATTGAACTATATCTCTGCAATATGGGTAGCCAAACGCTGAATACCACGCTGCAAATATGGCTGACTGAAGATGGCATTGTAGGCAAACAGATTATGCCTAACGGAAAGACCAACAACGAGTACACCCACAACCATTTGCTGCGTGCCTCGGTATTACCATCTGTATGGGGCGAGACACATGCTTTGCATAGCATTACCCCACAAACATGGCATTTCCACTACACCCTACCCGATAAGGTAGTGCCAGCCAACTGCCACATTGTCAGCGTATTGAGCGTAGCGGGAATTGCAATACAAGTAAAAGATACAAAAATAACAACAGAATAATAATCATTACAAAATACTATCTATTTATGAAGAAACTTTACACTACATTCTTTTTGCTCGGCATGGCACTGACCATGAGTGCATCATTTCATCTAACTGTAGAGAAATGGGTGGAGGACGACTTGGTAAGTATTGACATTACCAAGGACACCACAATCATTGTTACAGAGTATGAGTATGACGAGGACTTGGAGGAGGCCACTATGGGCGTAGAGGGCGTGATGTACTCGGATGAAACCGAAAATGTTATTGTCAGCATCACTCGCTCTACCACTGGTATCTTCGACCAATTCTGTGCTGCAGGCAACTGCGTACCAGGCAATGGCGAAGTAAGTCAAGAACTCAATTTCACTATCGGCACTATGCCATCTATGCGCCGTTGGTTTACCCACTATAGTGTCTATGAGGCAGGCACCGAGGCGATCCAATATGCTTTCAGCGATGGTATCAACCCTACCCTCACCCTCACCGTTAAGTATAGCTACATGGATGAGAACACCGCAGTAGAAGATGTGATTGTTCGCCCAACCGACAACGCCATTTATAATCTCTTGGGACAACGCATGCCTACCACCAACTGGGAGGACTTGGCGGCTGGTATCTATATCATCAATGGTAAAAAGTATATCAAACAATAAGATTTTTAAGATATGAAAAAGATTTTCACTATTGTGCTGCTTTTTGCAGCAGTGATGATGTCGGCGCAAGAGGTGCCTGCATCTTTCCCTCGTAAGTTTGTGATTGAACACTTTACGGGCGATGGTTGTGGATACTGCCCAGGTGGTATGTATGCTATTGTGGATTATCTCCAAAACCAAAATCCATCGGCTATTTGGATTAGCCACCACTATGGCTACAACTCCGATGAGTACACCATTCCTGAGAGTAGCAAGATTGGTTCTACTGTGGGCGTACAAGGTGCGCCTAACATGGCGCTCAACCGCACCAAGCAAACAGGTAGTTCGATTGCTTTCCACCCTGGTTATTTGCCAGAAATCATCATTAAGGACGCTACCGAAGCCGAAGCATCGGTGGTAATCAACCACACCTACAACGCTGAGACACGCCAGTTGGAGGTAACCGTTAGCGGTCAAGTGGCAAACGCAGATGTCAAATCCTACTTGCTTTCTGTGCTGATCAAAGAGAATAAGTTGATTGGCAAACAAGCCGACTACACCTATTCATGGAAGACTGCCACATGGAAAGAGTATATGCATGCTCGTGTAGCACGCGACTTCCTCACCCACCACTTTGGCGACACTGTTTATGTAGAAAACCAAGCATATACCAAGACTTTCACCTATACCATTGATGAGGAGTGGAAAGCAGAAGACTGCTGTGTAGTAGCCTATATTACCCCACTCAACAAAAAGCCTATTATCAATGCAGAGCAAGCACCTTTGGTGGCAGGTACTAATGGTGGCGAGGAGTATTTGCCATACGGTATCACCGAAACACAAGCACCTAACAGTCCAGAGAAACTGAGTTTTGACTCAGTTGTTATTAGCAAACCTGCTGCCGACAAATTGGAGTTGGTATTATTCTCCAGCAAGTCTGTACGCTCAAGTCTCTATGGTGCTATGAAATCTATTTTGGTATTGGATTTCAATACCACGGCAGAGGTATTGCCTTTCGATACCATTGATATTCAAGACAGCAACGCAGAGAACACCCTCACAGCGGGTTATCCTATCCATGAAACTTGTAGTTTCGCAGGTTCTCGTTTCCAATATGTGGACAGCAAAGAGTTGGAGAAAGGTAATATCGTACCATACCACACATGGAAACTTAAAACAGGTAAGATGGTATATAGCAAAGATGGTAGTTTGTTGTTGGCAGGTAATTTCGCTAATGGTAAACACTTCACCATGACGGCTAATAATGTCAAGATGCCTAATCAATGTCTTAAAACAACCACATTGCTTGAGCCTACTGCTGAGTTGGCTTTGAATCTCAATAGTGTGTTTGATGTATATCGCATTGATTATCAGACATGGCTGACCAGTGGTATGAGCCTTGTTTGGACAGGTAGCAAGGCATTGCATACTTTCGTAGCACAAGATTGCGAGTTTGCAGTGGCTATCCACCACGAGGATGTAGTTAATTACACCGAGGTACCTGCCGCAGGTAATGTAGTACTGAGCCAAGATATTCTTTCTGGCTTAGCACCTTATGTTGATGCAGATGGTTATTTGTATATCCGCTTCTTAACCGAGGCAGAAGGCACATTGACCGTAGGTCAATAATCTCAGATTAACTATATCGACTAAATAATACACCTATTGACACCATTTATTGTATTCCGCCACATTCATACGATTCAGCGGACGATATAGTTCACAAAAAAAAAGAGTTCGGTTGCATACCGAACTCTTTTTATTTATTCCATAATCTCTCCTACTTTCGCGATCGCTATGCAAGCAATTACGGGTTCATAACGGGTTCTTGACGGGTTCATAAGAAGACATCGTGAGCCTATCCGTAGCACATCCGTGGCACTTTGGCAACCTATCCTCCGCTTATCCACCGCATATCCACCCGATAAACTTAGCGCAGCAGAAGCGTTGATTAGGCAAAGGTTATGCCACATTAAAGAAAACAACATCGCCACTTGTGCGGAAAGCACAAATGGCGATGAAAGGAATCTATAATACAATTCAGTATCTTACTTCACGCGAGTACCTATAGCGTTGTAAATCTGACCATTGCGGCGGATTTGCAACTGACCTTGCTTGAGATACTTGGTTGCAGTAGTGGTGTTTGAATCTGTTTCTACATCCTCCACAGCAGTAGATACTGCAGCGTAGTGCAACTTAACAGGCACATCATAAGAGTTGAGTGCATCCACCTCTACTTTCATTTGGCCACCAACATTCTCGATAGTTACAGTACCATCCACCATGCACCACAGACCTTCTGAATTCAAGTAGCCTGCCTCATCCACAAGGCAAACATATGAAGGTGCAGGACCATCAGGTAAGATTCCAGAGCAAGCCAATGTGGTACCTGATTCCCAAGAAGAATTGATAGGATAAACACCTGCTGGGAGAACGATATCAGGATCAGCAGCTACATCTTGATCTACGATGAAATAGAAGTCAGCTGCTATAGTCGCATCGGCATCCACCATGATTAATTCAATGATGCGATAGCCCTCTGGTCTCCAGTCTATTACGTTGATGTATGAATCTTGCTCAAAGGTGTAGTCAATATCCTCATCTTCCTTATCAAATGGAATACGCTCGCGGGTATATTCGGTGATGAAGGTGAGGTCGTATTGCACTGCGTTGTCGCATATGAAAGAAGCAACCGCAGTGAGGACATGGTTCTCAACAGTAACGGTCATAGTACCCTTTTGTACTGAATACTCATCATACTCACGAGTAGTTGCATTCCAAACCTTCACCCAAGTATCTGTTGGGTAGAAGTCGGTGTGATCAAATATACCATCGTTGTAGAAGGTTCCTTCTACGCTCTTCGTTGTGATACGCTCTACATTCACTTTAGCCATCAGGTCACCCTCTTCGCTCATACCATCGAGGATGAAGATACCAGATGAAGATACGGCGTTGGTGAACAATACGGCCTCTTCATTCTCAAGACCATCAAAAGTGTAAGTCACAACCTCAGTTGGAGTTGGGATGGTGTGGAACATCGAAATCTCGTATTGGATAGAGTCAAAGCCGAGGATAGAAGCGGTGAGGAATGTGGTATCGTTCTCTTGCCAGATTTTACCGCCAAACTCAGCAGGTTTCACAGGAGAATCATATACCTCGCCATTATCATTGACGTGATGAATGAGGAAGGTTTGCTCAGCAAACATGTTGGACATATCAAACTCGCCACCCATCACTTGGTCAACATAGAGGATGTCGAATGACACAGAGTACTCGCCGTCAAAGTTAGCGATTTGCAATTCTTTCAAACCAAGTACATCGATATAGTACATGGTCTTAGAGATGTTCTTGAAGTCAAGAACCTTGGTCTCTTTTACTGCAGGTACGCCATAAGAGAGGTGCATGATGTAGTACTTGTAGTCGGTTCCCAACATGCGAATCTCTACTTGGTAGCCTTGTAGTTTGTTGCCAGTAATCTTGAGGTTGCAAATGATAGATTCGATTTTTTGACCTGTTTTGAGGTCAGTCAAATATACATAGGAAGATCCTGTAGGATATTCAGCAGGAGTAGTGATTTTTGTAGCATTGTATGCGGCATTGATCTCGTACTGAGCGGTG
This sequence comes from Paludibacteraceae bacterium, assembly GCA_045121435.1. Lineage (GTDB taxonomy): Bacteria > Bacteroidota > Bacteroidia > Bacteroidales > Paludibacteraceae > Colicola. The sequence goes on from JBGVFY010000022.1 coordinate 52,945, forward strand.
CTAGCATCCACGAGAATGGTTTGCTCGGTCATACCATAGGCATCGTTGATGATGGTGTTGGTAGAGGTAATCTCGATAGTATCTTTAGCTTGTACAGGTGCCTCCATAGCCACATTGTAGAAACATGTGTCGGTGGTCAATGTCTCAAACATAAAGATATAAGTCAAACCACCATAGATATTCTCAGCACCGTAGATAACGCCTTCGAGGTCCATGATGCCTTTTTCTTTGCCGTTATGAATAATCTTGCTATTCTCATCGTCCATGAGTTTGTGTGTGTAATAGCCATCGATACCTGTCTCCGTGAAGAAAGTCAAATCTATTTCTACCTCGTTGTCTTTACCAACTATGCTCCAGCGGTCCTCTTCAGGGGTGATAGAGCAATTGTATAGAGCCACATCCATCTTAGATGTTGCATTGATGACCTTATGCTCAGCGTGAATCTTGAAGTAGCCATACTCAGGGCCACCAATACCACAGGTAGCCAATACGACTGCGTCCACCGTGTATTTGATGAGGTTTTCGCTGACTTTATCTTCTTGAATAGTCAATTCGCAAGTCTTGTAATAGTGCGTATCGCCATTTGCCTCTGGGAACATACACCATGAGAACCATTCCTCAAGGTCTTTCTCCGTGTATGTACCCGCCAATGTCTCAGGCTTGGCGTTATTAACAATATCAAAAATAAACTGATAACGTTCGTTACGCAATACAAAATACCATTCAGCTGGAGTGATTACGGTTTGGTTATTACGACCAATCACTGTGTCTGCAGGAGTGAAGTAAGGGTCTTCGTAAAATGAAGTGAAGTACACTTCAGTAGTGTCAAGCCCCGTGAGTTGTGCAGGAGCTTTAGCTGCTGCATAAGTAGTAGCAGTCCAAGTAGCAGGTTTGTCGGCTACGAGTTTAGCTTGTTGTCGAGCAGGTTGCTGCTTAGATTGCAGGGTGTTGCTCAGATGCTCCTTAGCCATGATGGATTTCAGGGCTTGTGGCTTGCTATTGAGCGTGGATTGCGCAAAGGCAACCAAGGACAAACATGCCACGAGGATGAGAGTAAAAATCTTTTTCATACAAATTGTTATTATTATTGTTTGTTGTTAAATGCAAAAATAGGCGACAAAGGTAGTAAAAAATTTGCGAACTTGCAATTTTTTTTGCAAAAAAAATAGGCTCCCTCAGAGGAGGAAGCCCATTTTTGTATATTCATTAGTCCAACTTCGTACTGCGGAGTAATCTAACTTCCAACAGCGAAGCGGTCTAATTTCTAATATCTTACTTTATCACAGCACCTTGAGCGTTGTACTCTACACCATCCTTAACGATAATGAGTTGACCGTTCTTGATAGTCTTGATTGACTTAACAGTTACGGTAGTGTTCTCAAGAGAAGTTTGGATGATAGTACCAGAGATAGTGATGTCGATTGCGATACCTGTCATTGGGTTCTCTACGATACCAGTAGCGGTAACAACACCATCAACAGTAGTAACAGTGAGTTCGCCTTCGCCGAAGCCCAACCAGTTCTCGTCATCGCCCCAACCACCTACGGTTACAGTAGAGAGGATGGTAGATGGCTCAGTAGCCTCTGGATAGTAAACTGGTACCTCAACCAATACTGGGTAAACCAAGCCCTCAGCGTCAGTCCACTCACCAGTCATCTTGAGTGAGTAATCATAGGTATCACCAAAGAGGAGATATTTCTCAATCTCAACCTTAGCGTTCTCAACTACCACTACAGTTGCCTCTATTGGAGCAGAAGTCATATTGAGGTGGAACTCATAGATTTGACCACCGAACTCAGCTACGATAACTGCCTTAGCTGCAGTAGTGTTGATGTCAATATCGTAAGCGTAACCGCTGATGAAGGTAGCGTCAGAACCCATCACTGCGATAGAACTTTCTGGAGAAAGTGTCCATGTACCATCGAGGTTATCCTCTGCAAGACCCAAGAACACATCAATTTGGTAACCAGCACTTGGACCACCAATCAAGATAAGGTTCTCGAGATCGATTTGCAAGTTGGTAATCTCGTCCTCAATTACTGGATATTGTGGATCTTCACCAGTCTTACCAGTGATAGATACCCAGTAAGCAGCACCTGTTGCGTAGCTGGTGAACTCACCCTCGAGAGTGATAGTAGTTTCACCCTTGAATACATATACACTGTTTGCTACAGCCCAATCCAACCATGGGTCATCATCGCCATCGCCACCAATTTGAAGCTCAGCAATTTGCGTACCATTGTACTCAGACTCTTCCTCATCGTAGCCATACAACTTCACAGAAACTGGATAAGTTACACCTTCGTACTCCCACTCAGCAGTATAAGTCAACTCTGACCAATCAGTATCTACTACTACCTCAGCATCCTCGATAATAACCTCAAGTTGAGCAGCAGGTGTACCGTACATAACAAGGTTAAGACCCATTTGACCGCCCATGAAGTCGATAACGATTTGACCGGTGTAAACATCAGAAGCCACCTCTTCGTTGTACTCCTTAGTAAAGATACCGCTACTCAAGATAGGCATATCCATGCCGTTCCATGCTACAGAACTACCCTCAATGAGTTTGCCCTCAGCATCAATGCCCAAAACAACCTCAATACCAGTCATAGCATCAGAAGCCTCCAAGAGAGTGAATGTACCCATCTCTGTTACAGACAAGTTGCTCATAACGATGTCGGTGTACTCTATAGCAGGAGCCAACTCAGCTGCCAAAGTATAGATAGTAGCATCAGCCACGAGAGTAATGTTCAAGCCACCCTCTACTACAGCCACAGCAGTAGCAGCAGCAGTAGCCTCAACAGCAGCATCCAAGTCAGCAACAGCCACCTCAGTAGCAGCATCCAAACCTGCGGTAATATCAAGCACCTTAACACCTGCGAGCAAGCCCTCAGCGTTAGCATAAGGAGCAACCATCAAGTGTTGATCGCCTACAGTTACGATAGATACACCCTGATACTTCTTACCAAGAGTTCCCTCAGCGAGAACAACTGCAGTAGAAATCTCAGTATTGTTAGTTTCTGGCTCAATGAACTCAGCTGGCTCTGACAACTCAGCATCCAAAATCCAGTTCATATCACCAAGAGGAGATGCATTCAACTCATAGTTAACACCTATCACATTCTCTGCACCTACTGCATCTGCGAAATCGTAGAAGTTGTAGTTAGCATTGTGGTTGTACTCTGTTGCGTTAGGCTCGGTATAAACACCATCAATCACCTTGTAGCTTGACAAACGACCCCAATACTTGGTAGCATGGATACCTGTGGTAACAACGAAAGCGTTGGTAGAAGTACCCTTAACTGCCAATGTATGACCTTGTTTACTGCGGAACCAGTTAGAACACATCTTAGAAGTGAACCAAATAGTTGGATCTGCATCGAGGCTGTCCCAAATATAGAACTTGCTCTCACCGCGTTTGTAACCTGCGTCAACATAAGTATCCTCTGCTTGGCAAATAACCTCGTTTACAGCAACCAACTTACCATCCTCTGTCAATGCAATATCAGAGATAGCGAGCAAGTCACCAGCATTCTCTGGATCTACAGCAACAACACCGTCTTGAGATACCTCAGTAACTACACCGTCAACTACATTGTAGATGTGAGCAGTACCATCAGCCTCGTGAGTGAGAACGATAGTTGCATCGTAATATTGAAGAGCGCGTTTAACAACGCCTACGATCTCTACTGGCTCTACAGCAGTACCTACGGTGAATGCATACTTAGCAGCAGCAGGAGTAGTAACCTCACCGCTATAAGGCATAGCCCAAGCAGCCAATTTCTCAGCACTATTACCGCAAGCATACAAGTTACCTGCATAGTCCCATGCAAAGTCGTTGAGGTTGTTACCTACAACTGCCATATCAATAACTGTCTCCTCGGTCAATACAGGAGCACCGTTCTCGTCCTTAGAAACAGAATAGATAGTAGCCTTCTTAGCAGTACCATTGTTACCTGCAACTACCAACTTAGTAAAGTCATTGTTGAAGCGGATACCTGCTTGACGAACATTGCTCCAAACGAGTTTCAAATCCTCAACACCGTCAGCGTTGATGTGAACCAAACCTGGGTTAGCGTCGTTAGCTGTACCACGATAAGAAGCAATCCATACACCACCCTCATTATCGTACTCTACTTGAGTACCAGTATAGTTGATTGCATAGAGACCATCAACAATAGTTTTAGAAGGAGCTGTAGCCCATGTGGTAGCAGTACCGAGGTTATACTCGTGGAGACGGAAACCGCTCATAGCTGCAGCTGTGATACCTGGGAGGTTTACAGAGTACATAGCCAATTGCAAGTTCTCACCAGCACCCTTCACGTCGAAACCGTTGTTAGGAGCTGCTACGAAGTTACCCTCAGCATCTACCAATTCCTTGTTCTCGTTCAATTCACCAGAGAAGATAGATGTCCACTCATCCAAGTTATCAGGGTTAACCTCCCAGAGGTAGTTACCATCGGTGTTCAAAGAAGTAACGAAGATACGACCGTCCTCAGAGATACGGATACGACGTGGAGCGTATGCAGTACCTGTACCATCGGCACGTGTAGTAGTAAACTCTACACCACCCTTGTAACCTGGGAGCTCGCCGTTAGGAATCAAGTCGAATGATGGAGCAAATGCAAAGATACCAGCACCGAAGCCTGCTGATACATAACCCTCTGTCTTAGAAGCAACTGATTCCATACCCTCGTTCACGAGAAGCATACCGAAGGTTGCGTTCTCTGGGTTGTTGTCAATA
>JBGVFY010000023.1:0-74798 GCA_045121435.1 Paludibacteraceae bacterium
TTCTTTACACACCGCAATACTCCCATCTTTCGGAAGTACCTCACGGTATTATGTGTTTTGAGCTAATGGCGGGAGTTGAACCCGCGACCTCATCCTTACCAAGGATGCGCTCTACCACTGAGCTACATCAGCAACACGAACCTTCGTTCGCTACGACTCGAAAATACGAGTGTATAAATAAAAATCGAGCGGAAAACGGGGCTCAAACCCGCGACCCCCAGCTTGGAAGGCTAGTGCTCTATCGACTGAGCTATTTCCGCGAATTAACCACGACTTCCGCGACGGTTTACTTTGTGTGGGAGCAGATGGATTCGAACCACCGAAGGTGAAAACCAGCAGATTTACAGTCTGCCCCATTTGGCCGCTCTGGAATACTCCCAATTTCTATTATTTCAAAGTTCAACTTTTTTCGAGCCTCTTGTCGGATTCGAACCAACGACCCCGAGATTACAAATCACGTGCTCTGGCCAACTGAGCTAAAGAGGCGGGTCACTTTTCGGCTATTTAGCCTTGCCTCCTTACTTGTCGGCGGAAAAGCGGTGCAAAGGTACTGCTTTTTTTTGAATTGACCAAATGTTTTGCAAAAAAAATGCAATTTTTCTTTATTTTTCACAAAAAAGCGGGGTGTTTTCCCCGCTTAATGCCTAAAAATGGGCTATTTTATCTATCTTTTAGTTTTTCCAGTTGCTTGTCTAACGCCTCCAAACATTCATCAATGCCTTGCTCAAAAGTGTCGCATACTTTTTGTGCAAACAAATCCATTCCCATGCCCAAAACACGAATAGCGGTTTCCTTGTTGAGGTTGGTTTCTGGTTTTACCACCGTCATTCGGATTTCTAACTCTGCGGAAGGGGAAAGCAATTTCTCATAACGACGCGTTTTCTTCTCAATGTACTTCTCGAGGTGTGCTGCGATCTCGAAATTCACGGCTTTGGTGATCAGTTTCATGATTTCCTCCTTTTTTAATTGGTTAAGTTATTATTATTTCTTACTCCGCGGGTGTGCCGCGTGGTAGGCTTCTTTCAACTGTTCAAAGGTAGCATGCGTATATACTTGCGTGGCTGCTAAACTGGCATGCCCCAATAGGCTTTGTATGGTTCGTATGTCTGCCCCGTTGTTGAGCATCGTTGTGGCGAAGGTATGCCTCAATACATGGGGCGAATGTTTTTTCAGGGTACTCACTTCTCCCATACGCGCACGCACTATATTATATAAGGTGTGCGCATCCATTGATTGCCACTCGCTGTTTCTATTTTTGCGCACAAGAAGCGTGCCAATCTCATCATTGCAGCCCACTATCTCGTGTTTTTTTGTGCGATACTCTTCTATCAACTCGCAGAGCGATTCTCCTATGGGTACTATTCGCTCTTTGGCGCGCTTACCAAACACCCGCACTTGTTGTTGCTTGGTATCCACATCCACCTCTTTCAGCCCCACCAACTCGGCTCGGCGCATACCTGTTTGGTACAATATCTCCACTATCAAATAATCGCGCAGGTGCAAAAACTGCTCTTCTTCGCTCATATCCTCGCTCCAATCGCGTGCTTGATTCACCTTTACCGCTTCCATATCGCCTTCGCGGAAATAGATAGGCAACGGTTTGTCGGTCTTGGGTGCTACAATGGAGCGTGTGATATCCACTTTTACGAGCCCTACTCGCAGTAGGAACTTATATAGGCTCTTTACTGCCGAAAGGCGACGCTTCACGCTGCGAGGCGATTGCCCATTGTCCAGCATGTTAATCATCCACAACTTTACATCCTCCGCGCCCAACTTCGAGGGGTCAAACTCTTCTACCGTCCAGCCCAAGAACGCGCACCATGCTTTCAGATCATCGCCATACTCTCCTACGGTACGGGGCGAGTACCGTTTTTCAATGGCAATATAGTCTAAAAACTTCTGTATCACTTCACTTCGCGTCCGTGCTCGGCAGTACCCTCGAATGGGAACAAGCCAAAGAGTTCCGCATCAATACGGTCGGTTATGTAACGGAAATCCTCTGGGCGGTCGCCAAACTTAATGGTATCGCCATCAATAATGAGCAATTTGCCTTTGTAGTCTGCAATCCAGTTTTCGTATAATTCGTTCAGACCTTGCAGGTAGTCAATACGCATACTTGCCTCGTAGGTACGCCCGCGTTTTTGGATTTGTGCTACCAGGTTGGGTATCGTGCTACGGATATAAATCATCAGGTCGGGCATCTTTACGAGCGACATCATCAGGTCAAACAGATCGCGATAGTTATCGAAGTCGCGGTCTGACATGAAGCCCTGACGGTGCAAGTTAGGTGCAAAGATACGCGCATCCTCGTAAATGGTGCGGTCTTGAATAATAAACTCGTTGGAGTTGGATATATCCACCACATCCTTGAAGCGTTTGTTCAAGAAGTATATCTGCAAGTTGAACGACCAGCGGCTCATATCCGCATAAAAATCCTCCAAGTAAGGATTAAACTCCACACTCTCAAATCGTGGTTGCCAGCCATAGTGCTTTGCCAGCATGTTGGTCAGCGTCGTCTTACCGCAACCAATATTTCCTGCTACTGCTATATGCATAATTCTTAATTTTAGACCGTTTCACTGTTAGATGCCAGAGCGCCTACGGCTGTTAGACTGCTTCGCTGTTGGACTTTAGAAATTCTCTGCTGAAAACAAGCCGAATAGTTCTGCATCTATCTTATTTATGACTTTGCGGAAGTCTTCGGGATTGCTTTCAAAGTCGAGGTCATCGCTTTCAATCACCAATACCCTACCCTCGTATTGTTTGAAGATAAACTCTTCGTATCGCTCGTTGAGGTCGCGCAAATAGTCCAATTGCATCGTCTTCTCGTAGTCGCGTCCGCGTTTTTGGATTTGAGCGATAAGCGAAGGGACGGACTTGCGCAGGTAAATCATCAGGTCGGGCAATTTCATCAAGCGTTTCATATGGTCAAAGAGCTCCATATATGTTTGATAATCGCGCTCGGAGAGGTCGCCGCGCTGATAGTTGTTAGTCACGAACACATACACGCCCTCAAAGATACTGCGGTCTTGCACGATGGTATGCCCAGCCTCTTTGATGCGCAGCATATCTTTGAAACGCTCTTTGAGGAAATAGGTCTCTACGCAGAATGACCAGCGTTTGATGTCGGTATAATAGTCCTCCAAGTAGGGATTAAAACTTACCGATTCAAAACGAGGCTCCCAACCATAGTAGCGAGCCAACATCTTGGTTAATGTTGTCTTACCTGCTCCGATATTTCCTGCTATGGCTATGTACATGCTGGTGTATGGTGTAAAGTGTAAAGGCTGGGCGCAAAGCGCACACTCCCCACATCTCTAATCGCCTGCAAAGTTACAACTTTTTTTTGATATATGCAAATAAATTCTGCTATTCGGTTGTATTTTCATAAAAACGCTATTCTTGCAAGGGAAGCGCATGCCGTTTTTCATTGTTATATTTCGTGGATTATTGTAAACAGCCAATCCGCATAATCGGCTCAATAGGAACCAATTATGCAGATTGGGGATTTTAGGTAATTATCTCTACCTATGACTTATAGTCTATTGCCTAACAAATCATATGTCTTGCTGTCACGGATGATGAGTACTCGGTCAGCGCGAATGACTTTATATACTTCTACTCCTTCGCATTGGGTATTCTCTACGCCAGTGGTTTCCACAGAGATGGTCATCATGTCAGACTCTATACTACCACAATCACTTTCAACAGCATATTTCAGTACCACTTGTGATATGCCTGCTTTCACAGGCTCATCGGTCAGCGTAGCCCAATCGCTATCCGCCATGATATACCATGCCACTTCTGCGTTTGGTGCATACCATGTTTCGGCAGCGATATGTGCTTGAATCTCGGCAGTTGGTACGCTCACATCAATTGCTTCGCCCGTGTGAACAATAGGCAAGGTCACCGATGATGGCAATGTTTGGGTGTAGATATTCAGCGTCAACTCATGTACCACACTATCGCATTCCATACCTGCATATTGCTCTGTAGCGGTATATGCTCCTGCCTCTATGATGGACAGGCCATACCACTCATAAGGCAACTCTGAAGGACAGAGTACAACCTCCTTGCTTTCGGTCGTTGCGTTTGGCAGAATAGTCAAGTGTAATACCTCTACACGCTCACAACCGTTGGCAGCAGTAGTGTTGTAGGTATAATCACCACTCATAGTGTAGATCAAGCCATGCCACTCATAGGAATCACAAGCAGTCATGCTCAACTCTACATACTCCGATCTGTTAATAGTAAGGTGCAATGTAACAATACTATCACAACCATTGGCGGCAACGGTAGTATAAATGTACTCACCTGATGTAGTGTAGGTCTCGCCGTTCCATGTATAACTATCGCAAGCGGTTACGTGCTCCTCAGTGTAAAGGGTTGGATTAATAGTGAGATTGAGAATATGTTGTACACTATCAATGTCAGTTCCTACATATTGCTCGGTGTAAGTGTATTTGCCCGTTGCAGAATAAGATTCACCATACCATTGATAAGGTGCTTCACTATCACAAATCGTTACTGATTGCTCATCGAAATTGCCTGTTGTGAGTACTGTCAAATCTAACACATGAATTGTACTATCGCAGGCTACAGTGGTGTATGGCTCTACATCTGTATAGCGACCAGTAGCGTTGATTGATTGTCCACGCCATGTGTATGGTAACTCATCGCTACCTATTACAACTATCTCGGTGGTAGTGGTAGCCTCGGGCATAATAGTGAGATGCAATATTGCTACACTATCACAGCCGAGGGCGTTAGACAGAGTTACACTATACTCGCCTTCAGTCGAATAGGTTTGACCGTTCCAAGTGTAGGTTTCACCATAGCAGATAGTAATGTATTCTGTCTCACCAATCTCGGAGTTATTGATAGTCAAATGAAGTGTCACGATACTATCACAACCGTTCTTTGCTGTGGTAGTGTAAACATACTCGCCACTTTGGGTGTAGGTTTCGCCGTTCCAAAGTAAAGAATCACAAGCAGTGATAGTTTCCTCTGTAGTTGAAATAGGATTAACGGTCAAGTGCAAAATGACCACACTATCGCAGCCATTTACATCTTGCAAGGTTACGCTATATTCGCCACTTACGGAATGTGGTTGGTTTTGCCATATCAATGTATCACCTTGACAAATGGTAGCTTCCTCTATTGTTTCTGCTACTTGTGGCAAGATTGTCAGATATAGCGTAGCAACACCTGTGTTCAGCGTGTCGATATATACACCCGAAGCATCGTATGTCTTATCGTTCCATTGATAGGTTTCGCCATGGCACAAAGTCACTGTATCGGGCTGCAAGTAAATGATTTGGAAGAGAGCAGTCAGTGCAGTATCTTGTGTAACGACCAATGTACGAGGATTATCGGTGTTGCCATCGCTCCAACCTACAAATTCATGTCCCTCATCTGGAGTGGCTGTGAGGGTAATGGCTGTTCCTTCTGCATAGGTGCCACCCTCTGTAACAGTACCATTGCCAATAACAGATGTTTCCACACTATAATAATGTATCAACTTCTTCAAATCAACAGTCAATGTCACTTGCGCATTATTCGTATTAACGGTATGAAGCGCAATATAATACATTTCTGCCTTTTCTGCTATGAACTGGCGGAAGATGAGTGATGAGTCGGCTTGGGATTCAAACACTTGATTGCCCGAGTGAGAGAACACTTGCAGCGTAGAAGAGTAATTTGTTTTGAGGCAAACCGTATCTCCTTCGGCGAGGTTCATAGCATACCAATAGATAGTTTCGCCAGTAGGCGTTGCTGCCGTTATCACAGTATCGTTCTTGATTTCTGTCCATTCCTCAGCAGTAAGTGTATCGGCAGCCACCGACTCTACATACGCATTGGTTGTCTTAATCAAATGTCCGTCAGCAGCCATGAATTGCACATGAAGATCATTCACGGTATATAGCATAGGCATGTCGTCGTTCACTTCAAATTGGAAGCGCGCACAACGCAAAGGTTGAGGTGCGACATCCAAATCATCAATAAACTGGTAAGGAATAGTAGGATCATCTACTGCCGTGAAAGGTAAATCGGCATTGTTGTCATTCACCCAATAACGATAAGCGAGAACGCTATTGTTGTTTTGACCCGGCATACGCATAAAGTAGCCACTAACGATATTGGAAGCAGAACCACTATTCGTTACTGCTTGCACTTGCAAGAAGTGCATACCTGTAGTCAAGTCTGCCACATTGAGTTCCAAATCAACAATCTCATTGCCATATGCCAGTTTCTGCTCAGAATGTAGCGTGCCATCAATCCAGAACATGAGTGTAGTGGAGTCATTGACTGTAGGGCTTGGCATTTTGATAAATGTACGCGATACAGGCACAGAAGGAGAGCCAACATCATTTGTCAGCATTGCATTAAAACAATGCAACCCATCTTTCAAATGCGATACGTCAATCAGCATGGCACTTCCGCCCGCATTGGTAAATGTGCGTCGCTCTGTTTCGTTGTCGAACCAATAGTAGGCATCAAAATTAGTAGAGATTTTGAGGAATTGGTTAGAAACGGTAGCCGACGTCGCACCTTCGCCCTCCATACGCACGTGGAGGGTATGCGTTCCATCCGACAGATGCGATACGTCTATCGCAAACGTTTCGCCATTGACTTTATCAACGTTGAAACGGTTGTCTTTATTATCATCGAACCAATAGTAGGTTTTTACTGTCGTTGGATTAAGTGCCTTAAAGAAATGCGTTGCTTTAGGCACAGTCCAACTGCCAGTATTCTTTTTTGCTCTAACAAACAGCGTGTGCATGCCTGGTGATAGTGAAGCCACATTCACCGTAGCATCCAGTTTGTTGGTTGTTTGTGTTATGGTTTGAGCTGCTGTGTGATTGTCATCAAGCCAGTAACAAAACGTATAATTATCCGCTGTGAGAGCAAAAGAGTGGAACACAAACGCTACTATTAGTAATACATATTTTCGCATAATTTGTGTTTTCTTTTTGGGTTAATTATTCAGGAATACCTACTTCGATACTTACAGAGAGTTTTCCATCGGAAGTGGAACGAGGAGCCACTTCGCATTTAGTGATTTGGAGCGTAGAAGGCACAAGATCAAAGCCCATACCGCCATAGAGACCTACTTGTGTGCCATCAGAGCCGAGATAAGTAGCCTTTGCCTCGTCAGTTAATTCGTATGTTTCATTGAATGAGAAGCCATCCGTACCATTATAGGTTTTGAAGACTGATGAAATTGTTTCGTTGAGAGGTTTACCCTCTTCTAAATATTTATTGGTGGTGTTACTCATTTCATCAAAGATATTATAGTCGTAGATAGCATCTTCGGCTTCTGTAGCATCCCGATAGGCACAATAACAAGAAAGACAATTGGTCGCAGTACATGTTGTTGGAAGATTCGCAGTATTTGGACTATAGTTGTATTTAAGTTCATTACCTAAGAAAATACAATTATCATATTTTGCGTATTGCATGTTCCAAATATTATATGTTGAATAGTTATTAGTTCCACTTTCAGTTCTTATAATGCAATTCGTAAATTTAGTAGATACATAACTATTACTGTTAGAAGGGGCATTCACATAGCAATTGAATAAATAAACCTCTGCTAAGTCATCTTCATCCGCGCCAAAGGAAAGCGATTTACTTAATACGCAATTATAAAAATTAGTATTATGACTAACAGGGTAGATTTCACCGATAAAATGGCATTTTAAAAATGTTGTATTGTTATTCGTATCATAACCGCTATTATAAGAAAATTTGAAATTAGATTTGAACTTTATGCCTTCAATTGTCATTGTCGTTTCAACATCAGCTGGTATTGCTAATTTAAATTCATTACCAATAGATGTAACTTCGCGACTATTGTCTGCACCTTCGTAGCAACCTGCGCCACGAAGCGTAACTGCCTTTGTCCAAGATGATGGGGCTGTAAATGCACCACCTGAAAGAGTGATCACATCGCCCTCAGCAGCTGCTTTGTGTGCTTGCGTGAGGGCGTCTGCACCATAGAAGGTAGAGATAGTACCTTCGTGATTTAACAAGGCAACAGCAGTCTGTTGCGCGAATAAGGCACTGCATGACAATGCCAAAACGAGAATAGAAAATAACTTTTTCATTGTTTTGTTGTTTTTAATTGGTTAAATATTGTGGTTTATTTAGTTGTTTGTTTTTATTTTGTCTGTCCAATAGGAGTCATAAGCCCTTGGGAGTTGCGAGAGTGATATATACACAAAAAGCGTGAACTTTCGTTCGCTTCAATTTGATTTTCTGAGGTTCTGGACTACCTTAATCATTCAAATCTACGCACGGAAAACTCACGCTATTAACGCGAGCGTGCATAAACCGTACTTGAATGATTAATGATTTCTTGAAAGTGTCCAGTTTTCAGAAAATCAAGTCTGGGCTTATAACGCTATATTAAATATGTCGGGCAACGGTATGCGTTGCAGAATTAACTATAAACTATAAGTGATGAGTGATAAGTAATTTTAGGGGGTTAGTATTGTTGCTATTCTTGTTCGCTTTCCATAAGGCGGAGTAATGCCTCTTGGTCTGGCAAACTATTGCGGAGGCGTTCGGGCATATCAGTAGTCGTTTTATAAGTAGCTACACCCATTGGTTTGTCATAGTCACGTACTGCGTATTCTACATAGGCTTTGTCAGCGGTCTTGCATAATATCATACCTATAGATGGATTTTCATTTGGTTTACGCACATAGTCATCTAACACTTGCAGATACATATTCAATTGACCAAGATACGCAGGTTTGAAGTTACCTGTTTTTAATTCAATAGCCACCAACGAAGATAATTCACGATTAAAGAATAGAAGATCAATGATATGAGTGTGCCCTAATGCTTCTACACGGAACTGATTGCCAACAAAAGTAAAATCATGTCCAAAGGTCATGATAAAATTTTTGATATTCTGAACAATTTTGTTCTCAACTATTCTCTCATCTACATCTTCGATATCTCGTGCACCTAACTCCTCTACATTGATGAAATCTAAAAGATATTCATCTTTGAACGCCATAATTGCTCGTCTTGCAAACTCAGTAGATGGCAACTTGGCTAAGAAATTGTTTGGCATCAACGCCTTCTGATTATACAAATCCTGCTTAATTGCAAGTTTGAGTGCTTCTACTTTGAGACATTCATTGGCGCATAGTTTGATATAAAAATAGCGTTGCTCTTGCTCCTTTACCATCGACAGAATCGCCGTGTGGTGTGTGAAACCTATCCTAAAAAACTCCTCTACAGGGAACTCTCTGAAATTCGGCAGTTGCAATTGCCGAATTTCGTTTAATGGGATATTGCCTTGTAATTCAGTCGATTGCAATTCGGCAGTCGCGACTGCCGAATTAGAATCTAATGCTTGCCACTCTTCGTAGAATGTGCGCATGTTTTTAAGATTTCGTTCTGAGAAACCTCTCAAGCCAGGTAATTCGGCTTGTAAACGCATACTAATGACCTTAATAGCAGCAGTACCCCAATAACCCTGACGAGAATTTTGAGAAATATATCTGCCTATTCCATAATATAACGCCAATTGCTCCTTATTGACGAGTTTAATCGCCATGTATTGACTTTGGAGAATTGCCGATTTGATGGTTTGAACGGCAATTGCATATTTCGAATCAATTTCGTGGTTCATGCTTATTTCTCATTCTAAGGAGTTAATTCGCCTGCAAAGGTAGTGAATTATTTTGAATTGAGCAAGAAAAATCGCTTTTGGGGCGATTTTTCTTGTGTAGAGTGTAGGGTGTAAAGTGTAAAGGCGGGATTACTCGCGGGGAAATCCGCGAGCACTAAACCAACTAACAAAACAATAACGCGCTCAAAAATGAGCGCGAAATGCACAATCAAGCAAGTTTCAAGAAGGAAGACAACTGCTATAGAAAAGCATCAAATGCACAATACTTATTTTTTGGAATACAAGAGGCGGAAGACAAAAGTGCGCAAGGAAGCACAAGGTTGCTTGTGACGCTTGCGCGATTGCGCAATATGCTGACGGAAAAGACGCTCGTAATCAGCGCGTTGCGTTGGGTCGGCAAGCAAAGCGTCCACCTCGTGCCATGTGTCACGAAAACGCGACTGCGACTGCTGCTGCGCCTCAGAGGGGTGATTCACTCGGTTAGGACGCTCCATGCTAACACCATAGAGCTGCCCCGTGTGCTTGTTGGCACGAATGTAAATACTATCGGTGCGCGTGAACTTGCCCGTAATAGAGGAAAAAGGAGAAGAAGGAGTAATGCGAGCCATGGGGATTGAGAATTAAGAATTAAGAATTTTGAATTAAGAAAGACAATATCAACAACAATGGAGACAATTTAGACAATTAGTCAAGAGTTATAAAACAAAGATTATTCAAAATCAATTATAGCTAAATTGTTTGCTCTTGTTGTTCTTTGGCTTGGGTGTGGAGCGTGTGAAAAATGTAGCCGTAGAGCGTGGTAATAACAGGTTTACGGCGAGAAGAATAAGGCACATGGTCATTAGAAGCCGCAGGACGCTTATACGACGGATTGCGCTTCTTAGTATATGCCGCAAAGGCCTTTTCCCACTCGGCACGCTTCACAGCGTCCGCCATCTCAGCATGCACCTGCTTAGATATCTGACCAAAAAGAGAAGAATTGCGTTTCTGCGTCTCGGAAGGCGGCAGTTCATTGGGGTGAGTGACCACATACGCATGGGTGCGACCATTGCGAGTACGATAAACGACCTGCTGGTGCTTGGAAATGGAACCAGCTACAGCTGCTACAGGAGCATCAAGAAGAATCTTTGCCATAATGTTCGTAACTTAATAAAACGACAATATCAACAATATTCCGCTCGAATCAACTCTCTCGAGCGGCAGAGAATATGACATATATCTATTTGAGTGCAAAGATAGTAAAAAATAAAGAAATGAGCAAATATTTGGCAAGAAAAATGCACTTTTTCGTGCATTTAAGGTGTTTTTTTTCTATACTGCTCCTCTATATGGAGTATTCATGGCATATTCACGGGGTATTCATATGTATCGGTTATGTATCGGTTATGTGTCGGTTATGTGTCGGTTATGTATCGGAACATATAAGGAGCGAGGAGGTTTGCTGGCGCGCACAGGAGGGGTTGAAAGAGAATATATTGCGCGGAAGGAAGACCATCAAATCGCAAATAAAAATCGCCACTTGCAGGGAATGCAAATGGCGATTGAAAGAAAAATACCTTCGCGTTTGTGGAAGCAATTACTTCTCGGCCTTCTTAGCGCAGGATTTCTTAGGAGCAGACTTCTTGACTTCCTTCTTAGCGTCCTTGAGTTGCTTCTCGAGGCGCTCGATTTCCTTCTCTTGGTTTTGAATGGTCTTGAGCAACTCGTTCAACTCCTCGTTCTCAATCGTAGTAGGATACTGCTCCTCTACGCGTTGGAGGAAGTCCGAAAGGATATTCATATAGTTGATAAACGCATCGTATGCCGACTCAAACTGCGTAGCACCTTGGTCAATATGATTCATAAAGTGCAGATAATTAACATCTTGCAAAATAAGCCAGTCGTGCTTGAGTTGCTTGTCTTGGCAGAGGTGTACACGCTCAGCCACCGCATAGAGTTTCTGCAAAGCCTCTTGTTGGAGGTCGTTGCCATTATATGTGCTGAGGTCCTTCGCCTCTCCAGCCCATGTCAAAGGATAAGGCACAACCACGGCATCGTTGGCAGCGAACTTCTTAGCCACCTCGCCTGGAGTCATAAAGCCCATATCTTGCTCCAAAGCAAAATAAGGCAAGGACTTGAGGAAGTCAAAAATGCCTGTTGCAGCAGGTTGGCGCATGCCGAAAGTTTCGGCTCCTACCCAGATATTAACCACTTGCTCTTCTTCTGGCTGTTGAGCGATTGTTGTGGCATACTTCTCTGCATCCATTGGGAAATTGTGCCATGCAGGGTCGGAGAAATGGAACGCCAACTCATCGCTAAGCGTAGTATTGCGGAGCAAGACTTTGAGTTTAGGTGCTGCACTGCTGCTATAGACATAGTTAGGACTCTTCCAACTGAGGATATGCTTTGCGCCCTCAGTCATCACGGCTTTGAAGCCCATTTGGTGGAGGCGGATAGCAATCTCATCGCTATAGAGCAACTCGGAAAGGCAAGCAGTGGTGGACTCGACACCGAGGAGTTGTTTGACCTGTGTTTGTTGGTTCAGCAGTTGCTCTGCCGCTTCGGTGTCGCTATACACGCCCGCGAGCGAATATGAATAAGGTGTAACGACAAACTCAACGCAGCCTGTAGCCGCCAAGTCCTTGAGGACATCAATCATCTCAGGATCGTATTGCTCAAACATCTCCAACATGATACCCGATACGCTCAACGCGCAGTGGAATCTGCCCTTGGAAAGGCGAATCATCTCGGCAATAGTCTTGCAAAGTGGCATGTAGGAGGTTTGAATGAGCGATACAACATGGTCCTCGGTCTGCATGTCGTCGTAATAGTAGTGGTCTTGACCAATCTCAAAAAAACGATAGCGCTTCAATGCGTATGGCGCGTGCATTTGAAAGCAAAAACAGATATTTTTCATGACAGTATAATTTTTATCGTTGAAAAAGTTTTAAGAGTTTAAAAAGTTTTAGGGGTTAGAAGCCGTTAATGACCATATCGTAGATACGGCGCACTTTGAGTCCGACATCATACCAACGGATATTATTCACCTCGTCGCGCCCCAATTCGCGGAGCGACTTGTACATCGCAGGGTACTTCACAATGGCATAAATGGCATCCGCCATGGCATCAATATCCCAATAGTCGGTCTTTATGACATGCGACAGAATCTCGGCACAACCCGACTGGTGAGAGATAATAGACGGACAACCCACCTGCATCGCCTCCAACGGAGAGATACCAAATGGCTCGCTCACACTCGGCATGATATACACATCGGAGTCAGCCAAGAGCTCTTGCACTTGGCGTCCACGCATGAAGCCAGGGAAGTGGAACTTATCCGCAATACCGCGTTGCGCTACGAGGTCGATCATCTTGTTCATCATATCACCGCTACCCGCCATCACAAAGCGCACACCGTCGGTCTTAGCCAATACGCGCGCTGCGGCTTCCACGAAGTACTCAGGTCCTTTTTGCATGGTGATACGACCGAGAAAAGTAACCAACTTATCTTTGCGGTCGTGCTTCACAAACTCCTCTGGATTAGCCAAAGGCTCAACGGCATTGTGCACGGTGCTGACCTTGTGAGGAGGCTGACCATATTTCTCAATCACGGTACGGCGGGTGAGTTCGCTCACGCACATGATATGGTCTGCCTCGTCCATACCGCGTTTCTCGATAGCATAAACGGTAGGATTGACATTGCCACGGCTGCGGTCGAAGTCGGTGGCGTGCACATGGATAACGAGTGGCTTGCCCGAAATCTGCTTTGCGAACACGCCTGAAGGATAGGTCAGCCAGTCGTGGCTATGGATAATATCAAAATCCAGCGCATGCGCGAGGACACTGGCTACAGCCTCGTAGTTGCCAATCTCCTCGAGGAGGTTGTCGGGATAGCGTCCCGAGAAACCTACGCAACCGAGGTCATCGGTACCAATACGCGAATAGTCGTAGTGGATATTGTTGCGCAAATGATAATACTCTTCGGGCGACATCTTGCCCTCCATGCGGTGGCGGACATAGTCGTAATCGTTGTCTTTCCATACGATAGGCACACTATTTGCGCCAATAATCTTCAAGAATGATTGGTCCTCATCGCCCCATGGTTTAGGAATCACGAAGGTAATCTCCATGTCCTCCTGTTGCGCCATACCGCGTGTGAGACCGTAGCTTGCAGTTCCGAGTCCGCCCAAGATATGAGGGGGGAACTCCCAACCAAACATTAATGCTTTCATTTCTCTTCGTATTGTTTAAGGGTGTTACATACTTCAATCACGCTGGCAACGCTGGGCGCATAACTCATACCACCATGTCCGCGGAAAGGTGGGTTGCCATCGTATAGTTCGTTGAGCGTACCAATACAGAGTTCGCTCATCTCAGCCTCGTAGCCCATCAACAAACGGCGGATAAAGTTCTCGCCCGAGTGTTGATATACCTTCAAATAGGCAATAGCATAGGCAGCAATAGTCCAAGGCCATACAGGACCGTTGTGGAAGTTGCGATTGCGCTCCAACTGGCCACCAATATACACAGGACGGTAGTTGCCACTCTTAGGCGAAATCGTGCGCAAGCCTTTAGGTGTGTAGAGTTCTTTGGTACAGATATCCACCACCGCCTTGCATTGACGACGGTCGAGCGGTGAGTATGGTAAAGAGGCTGCGATAATCTGATTAGGGCGAACCTCTTGGTCGTGGTAATCACCATCTACATAGTCGTCAAGATACATGCCATTCCAGAATGTTTTAACGAAACTATCTTTGGTAATCTCCGCCTGATACTCCATGAGGTCGGCAATCTGCTCTTTGCCCAATTGGCGTTGGATAGTTGCGGTGAAGAGTCGTGCGTTGTACCACAAAGCATTGATTTCCACCACATAGCCCGTGCGGGGAGTAATAGGACGGCCATCCTCTACCGCATTCATCCATGTAGCAGGGCGTTCCTTGCCATCCACCCACAACAAACCATTGTTGTGCAAGAACAAGCGTGGGTGTTGCTGGCGGCGAATAAAGAGCATGATATCAATAATGAGTTGACCGTATAAACGGGTTACCTCCTCAACAGAAGTGTATGCAGCGTACTCTT
Organism: Paludibacteraceae bacterium; assembly: GCA_045121435.1. Classification (GTDB taxonomy): domain Bacteria; phylum Bacteroidota; class Bacteroidia; order Bacteroidales; family Paludibacteraceae; genus Colicola. Next base: position 14,711 of record JBGVFY010000023.1, read on the forward strand.
GCAAGGCGTGGATAAACCATAACAATGCATCGGGTTCGTCCATACCCACCAATTTATAAGGTTTTCCCTCCATGAAGTTGCGTATTTCCTCTACCGCTGTTTTGTTTACGATAGCATCCCAATACTCAGGGCGACCGATACCCATGGTGCAACCGGGCAAAGCCAAAAACTCCTCGCGTGCGGAAGCCTTGAACCAAGGATAGCCAGCCAAGAGATAGCACTTGTCGCCCTCGCGTTTGTAGAATTGAGAAGCGGCGTTCTTGAGGCTGGTGAACATATCGTTGCGCGCCGTACGGCGACCCAACTCCTTATTCCATAGGGTTTTGAGCGTTTTGGTGTTCACCTCGCTGATACCCGCAGAGAAGATTACGCTCTCGCCCTTCTTCATAGGCATCTCGAAGTAACCTGGCACCAACTGATCCTCTTTGTATTCGAAGCCGCGCTCTTGCTCCTTGTAGTATTCAATACCATTATACCATGCGGGCGCATGGGTGTATTCTACCTTTTTGGAGCATTGCATGAAGAGTTCGGGGAAAACACTATACATACGGTTGGCGCGACCATTCTCCACCTCGCGCATATCAGCGTTGGCACTATCGTTTTGCTTTGCCAACTCGTGCACATTGCGGAAAACCAGAAATGGTTTGAGGCGCAGGGTCGTAGGCGAATGTGCCTCCACCAGTGTGTAGCGAATCAGCACGCGTGGTTCGAAACTAACCAACATACGCTCTTTGGTCAAAACCACACCACCTACACGATAGGTGGTCTTACTAATCACTTCGCAATCGAACTCGCGAATGTACTTGTGTCCGTTGGGTGCATAGGTGTTGTAATCATACTTGTGCAAACCCAAGTTAAACTCGGCACCGTGCTGAATCACAGTCTCGTCTAAACTGCTCAGCAACACATAGTTGTCTTCAGGCAAATCGCCTGCCAAAGGCAATACCAACTGACCGTGATACTTGCGCGTGTTGCAGTCCACCAAGGTGGTGGAGTTGTAGGCCCCAGCACGATTGGTGCGAATCATCTCTTTACTCAAACTGCGTTCGAGATTAATGAGCAATGTTTTGTCAAAATTCAAGTAACTCATATTAGATAAACGGTTAATAATCAAACGGTAAATCAACTAAACTTTCCTTCGTATTGCACCTCTGCATCCATGAAGAATTGGCGAATCTGTTGCTCCGCCTCGCGTTTACAAATCAGCAACACCCCATCAGATTCAGCCACAATACTATCCTCCAAGCCGTGGATTACCGCCAAATGCCCCTTAGGTAAGGTGACGATATTACCGTGGCTATCGTAGTAGTTGGCATCGCTATGCAAAGTGACATTTTGGTGCTCATCCTTCTCGCTCAATTCGTATAGCGAGCCCCATGTACCAAGGTCACTCCAGCCAAAATCGCTTGGCATGACATATACATTTTGCGCCTTCTCCATCACACCATAGTCAATAGAAATGCTTGGACAGGTAGGGAACATCTGTTGGATAAACGCATCCTCTTGGTCTGTGCCCATGAACGAGGCACCGTCCATGAACTTGGTGGCAACATCGGGCAAGAACGCGCGGAACGCAGTGCGAATAGCATCAATATTCCAAATAAAAATACCCGAATTCCAAAAGAAATCACCACTCTCCAAGAATACCTTAGCCAACTCCAAGTTGGGCTTTTCAGTAAAGGCTTTTACTTTGTGGATACCTTGGCATGCCTCTTTATCCCCCATTTGGATATAGCCATATCCCGTTTCAGGGCGAGTAGGCTTCATGCCTAAGGTGAGCAACGCATCGTGCTCTTGGATAAACGCAAATCCCTGCTCAATAGTCTGGCGGAACTTGTCCTCTTGCAAAATCAAGTGGTCGCTGGGTGCAACTACGATATTGGCTTTGCCACCTTTACCGCTCAACCGAGCCATGGCCTCAATATGGGCTACCGCATACGCAATACACGGAGCCGTGTTTCGGCGCGCTGGTTCACAAAGCACCTGATTGGGTTGCATGTCAGGAATTTGCTCCAAAACCATGTCGCGATACAACACATTAGTTACAACCAACACATTTTCGATAGGCACTATCGGGCGAAAACGATCTACTGTCATTTGCAACAGACTTCGCCCCGTTCCGAAAAAGTCAAGAAACTGTTTGGGTTTGTTGTTTCGGCTGAATGGCCAAAAGCGGCTACCTACACCACCCGCCATAATCACACAATAATTGTTTTCTTTCATGATATCATCTGTTTATTATTCGCTTGTTTGACTAAGAATAAATCACAAATCTATTCAGCCCGCAAAGTTACAACTTTTTTTGCATATATGCAAAGAAAAATGCATTAAAAACAAATTTATGTGGTTTTTCTTGCAAATGTGCAAAAAAAACACTACCTTTGCCTGCTGATTTTGTTTTTATGAAACGAGTAGTGTGTATATTGCTGATTCTTGTGCCTATGTTTGTGGTGTCGTGTCGCAAACATGTGGTACCGAAACCATACGGGTATTTTCGTATTGCCATACCCGATACAATGTATTCAAACTATGCGCCAGAGGGATGTCCGTATGCTTTCCGTTTGTCGGATAATGCACAGGTGCTGTCGCTTAATAAAGAGGGTGAGAGGTTTTGGATAGATATTGTGTATCCTGCGCTTAACACTACGATTCATTGCAGTTACAAGCCAATCCGCAATAATCTGCGCACATTGGCTCGTGATGCGCAAGAGTTTATTTTCAGCCATAGTACAATTGCTTCGGCGATTCCCTCGCAGGAGTTTGCTCATCCAGAGCACAATGTCTATGGTGTATATTATGAACTGCATGGCAATACGGCCTCGCCCATTCAGTTTATTTTGACCGATTCCATCGGGCATTTCTTCCGCGGTTCGGTATATTGTAATACCATTCCTAATCAAGACTCGTTGGCACCTATATATGATTATATCCGCCACGATGTTCGCACACTAATGGAGTCAATGAAATGGCAATAATGCAATACATATTATCCGCTAAGGCCCAATCACGCAAGTTATTGGTGCTGCTGATTGATCCAGAAAAGCAATCTTCGGTACAATCCGCGTTGCCTTATCTTGCGTTGCCAGACCTGATCTTTGTAGGTGGTAGTACAGGGACAGAAACCGATGACTGTATTGCACTTTTGCGCCAATTCACCGAGCGCCCTATTCTGCTCTTTCCAGGGAATATTGCGCAATTTACACCAAACGCCGACGCTTTGTTGTTTCTCACATTGCTGAATGCCCGCACACCAGAGATACTTATTCTACCTCATATTCAGGTGGCACAACAGGTGTTGCAATCGGGTATTGAAACAATTCCTATGGGGTATATTTTGGTAGATGGAGAGCGAAAAAGTAGCGTTGAAATCGCCACAAAGTGCATGCCAATCCCTCAAAAAGAAGTGGACACGATTGTTTCGACTGCAGTAGCAGGACAATTATTGGGCAAACAACTGATTTATTTGGAAGCAGGTAGTGGAGCCACAACACCCGTGTCATCTAAGATTATTCGTGCTGTGAGTACCCAGTTGCAAGTGCCTCTTATTGTAGGTGGTGGTATCTGTACGCCTGATGCCATGATACAGGCATATAAGGCAGGGGCAGATATAGTTGTTATTGGTAATCATTTTGAACAAAACCCCGATGAAATCGGTGATTTTATGCGAATCAAACGAGAAAAGTATGGAGAATGATATCCGCTATATGCAAATGGCATTGGCAGAAGCCCATAAAGCGTATGCCATAGGCGAAGTGCCAGTGGGTTGCGTGATTGTGGCAGACAATCAGGTGATAGGCAGAGGACATAACCTCACTGAGACATTGTCGGATGTAACTGCACATGCCGAGATGCAAGCCATTACTGCTGCCACCAATACGCTGGGCGGAAAATATCTCTCACAATGCACACTATATGTAACGGTAGAACCTTGTATAATGTGTGCGGGTGCCATAGGCTGGGCACAAGTAAAGCGCGTGGTATATGGCACCGCAGACGAAAAACGCGGATTTACCGTGTTTGCTCCTAAAGCATTACACCCAAAATGCTCGGTTTCATCGGGTGTTTTAGAAGCAGAATGTCGCGAACTTATGCAATCTTTTTTTGCTCAAAAACGAGGAAAATAATCCAGTGAAATTGCTAAATCATAAATATATGAAGTCATCCATCCGAATATCCCTGCAAGTGCTATCATTCGTTGCGTTAGCAGCATTGGCTATTTATCTTGCTCCTAAGTACAGTAACCCGTTTAAGTATCATTTTGAGATAGGGCAACCTTGGGCGTATGGTTTGGTTACTGCCCAATCTAATTTTGCCATATACAAGAGCGACGCACAATTAGAAATAGAACGCCAACAGGTATTGCGCGACTACACCCCATGTTATGTGGTTGATACCAGTGCTCAGCAACACAATCTCTATGTATTGCCTTTGGCGGAAATGGAACGCCTGCAAACATTGGGATGCACCAAAGTGTCGGTATTGCACAATCGTGTAGCCACGCAGGTGTTGGTGTCGAATCTGCATACCCCAAAAGAGGCATACGAAATGATGCATCAAAACATCCTGCCCAACTTGCAATATGACTCGATTACATCGGAGAATTTGCGCCAAAATCTATTATCTTCTATTTCGCTAACCGAAGGTATGGTACAAGCAGGAGAGAAGATTATTGATACAGGTGAGATTGTTTCCGAACACACTTACCAAATATTGGAGTCGCTTCGCCGAACCATTGAAGAGCAAAACATTTCGCATCGCCAGTCCCTTACCTCTACCGTAGGAGTGGGGGTGTATATCGTGATTCTTACGCTGATTTTCGACCTATATCTTTTCACTTATCGCCGCAAGTTGTTGGATAATCCACGTCATATCCTATTCTTTACTATTTTGATGGCCCTTGTGATTAGCGCTGCCTTTTTGGTATTGCGTCATTTTTCGGCAGAATATATATATTTGATTCCATTTGCATGGGTACCTATCATTACGCGCGTGTTTTATGACTCGCGCACTGCTATCTTCATTCATCTTATTACCATTTTCATCGTATCCATCGCAGCCCCTGCACCATATGTATTTATTTTGTTGCAGGTAATCACAGGCATTGTAGCCGTGATTAGTTTGCGCGACATGACCCAACGCGCACAGTTAGCCCAAACAGCATTATTTACCTTTTTGATGTATAGCATTGTATATACCGCCACAACCATGTTGGTAACAGGCAATGTGATGAATGTTGAGTATCGTTATTATATTTATTTTGCGGTGAATGCAGTATTGGTGATTTGCGCGTATGGATTGATTTTCCTATTCGAGCGCACTTTCGGACTGGTAAGCAACATCACCTTAGTGGAATTGACCAATGTAAATTCTAATCTCATGTTAGAGTTTGCAGAAAAAGCACCAGGAACCTTCCAACACTCATTACAAGTGAGCAATCTTGCTACGGAAGCAGCGAAACGCATAGGTGCTAAGGTATTACTCGTGCGTACGGGCGCGCTATACCATGATATTGGTAAAATGGTGCATCCAGAGTATTTTATTGAGAATCAAACGGGTGCAAATCCGTTACAGGCCATGTCATATACGGAAGCGGCAAAAGTGATTATCAACCATGTGGAGGATGGCGAACGCATTGCGCGCAAGCATCATTTGCCCGAACTCATCGTGCATTTTATTCGTTCGCACCACGGTACTTCCGTCACACGATATTTCTATAATATGGCGGTGAATTCGGCAACATCTGCAGGAAAAACGGCTGCAGATGTCAATAGAGCAGACTATACATACCCAGGTCCAAAACCCTCAACCAAAGAAGCCGCTATTTTGATGATGGCAGATGCTATTGAGGCACGCTCGCGTTCACTGAACGAACTCACCGAGCAATCCATTGCCGAAATGGTGGATCAGATGATTGATACGCAGGTGGCAGATGGACAATTCTCAGAAACAGTTTTGTCATTCAAGGACTTAGAGGATATTCGTGCGGTGTTTAAGCAAAAACTAATTGAGATTAATCATCACCGTATTGTATATCCCACGATTGGAGAAAATAAGTAATTTCGGATTTCTATAGCCTGGATATTAATGGATAATTCAACATTCAAAACTCAAAATTCAAAATTATATCTTGCTCCAATGGAGGATGTCACGGACCCTGCCTTTCGCTTGCTATGTAAGCGATTTGGTGCGGCGCGTGTATATACCGAATTTGTGAATGCGGATGCATTGGTGCGTGATGTAGCCTCCACCACACGCAAATTGCAAATATCAGAAGCAGAACGACCTGTTGCGATACAAATCTACGGTCGTGATCCTGAGAGTATGGCGGATGCGGCACGCATCGTAGAACAAGCCAAGCCCGATTTTATCGACATTAACTTCGGTTGTCCCGTGAAGAAAGTAGCGGGGAAAGGAGCAGGTGCCGGGCTATTAAAAGATATTCCCAAAATGTTGGATATCACCCGTGCGGTAGTAAATGCGGTAAACACTCCTGTGACAGTAAAAACACGCCTCGGTTGGGATGATAACAATCGTATAATCACCGATATAGCCGAACCGTTGCAAGACTGCGGTATCGCAGAACTTGCTATTCATGGTCGTACACGCTCGCAGATGTATCGTGGCGATGCCGATTGGTCGCTAATTCGCGAGGTGAAAAATAATCCTCGCATACATATTCCCATTATAGGTAATGGCGATGTTTCAACACCCGAACAAGCGAAGAAATGTTTCGATGAATTCGGCGTAGATGCCATTATGGTAGGTCGTGCCACCTTTGGTTGTCCTTGGATTTTTGAAGATATGCAGCACTATCTTGCAACGGGCGAATTGCTCCCCCCTCGCACTATGCGATGGTGTGTTGACATACTGAAGGAGCATGTAGAGCGCAGTATCGAATGGATAGGCGATGAGCGTAAGGGCATTGTGCATAGTCGCCGCCACTTTGCGGCTTCACCTGCATTCAAAGGCTTATTCGACTTCCGCCAGACACGCATTGCGCTACTGCGAGCGGATACCAAGGCAGAAGTGTTCCAAATTATGGATAGTATTGTAGAGAAGTGGGGTATGGAGTAATTTATATTAATTTTGGTGCAAAAATCATAAAAAACGCACTAAAATTTGTGTATGTGTAAAAAAAATAGTACCTTTGCGGGCTAATTAAAATTACTCCATTAAAAAATGATAAAAACCATGTTTCTACGAAAAGAATTGCTATTGTTATTGTCGGTTCTCATGATGTGCTCGTGCGTATCGCGCAAGCAATTAACTTATTTCCGCACACTTTCACCAGATAATGCGAAAGAGATAAATCAACAATTGCCTTCTCTGCCCGAACCTACAGTCAAGATAAATGATGCGTTAGTTATCACTGTTACAGCCTTGGATCCTGAGGCGGTATTGCCATATAATTTGCCCAGCGTATCCTATGCTACTCCTACCAGTAGCACAGAGCCTACCGCAGCATCGTATCAGTACTATACTGTGGATGCTCAAGGTTGTATTGATTTTCCTGTATTGGGCAAATTGCATGTAGAAGGTCTGACCCAATCGGAAGTCATTCGTTTAGTGCAACAAAAATTAGAGGGACAAATCGTGGATCCCATTGTTACCATGCGTTTTTTGGACGCCAGAGTAACCGTATTGGGCGAGGTGGCATCTCCGGGTAGTTATTCGCTGAATAATGGTCGAATGACGCTCTTGGAGGCTTTGGGTGCGGCAGGTGATATCACGCAATATGGTCGCCGAGATAATGTATTGATAATTAGAGACATTCGCGGAGAGTTAGAATTTGCACGATTGGATTTGAGCACAAACGATTTGTTTGCATCACCATATTTCTACCTCCAGCAAAACGATGTGGTAGTAGTAGAACCAAACCAAGCACGCGCGACCAGCAACCAGTCTATGAGTTTGTGGTTAAGCATGGTAGGTACTGTAGCAAGCGCCGCTACTGTAGTCGTCTCTGTACTATCAATAAGCGAGAGAAATAGCAATAACGATAAGTAAAAACGGAAAAGAAATTCAACAAATAAGACATGGCACAACAAACTCAAGAAATTGATATTCGCCTTTGGTGCGTTCGTATTCTGAAGCATTGGTATTGGTTTTTCATTAGTTGTTTTTTATTTGGTTGTTGGGGAATTTATAAGTATTTCTCCACCACGCCGCAATATGCTGTAGATGCTCGAATCATGATTCGCTCCAACGAATCAGATAAATCACTTCCACAAATGGACATGATGCAGATGATGGGATTAGGAGGTGGAAAGATGGTCGAAGATGAAATGGCGATTTTGACTTCGCGCGATATTTTGACGCAAGTGGTCAAAGAGTTGGACTTGCAAACAGAATATCGTAAGAAGCGCTATTTGCGTTGGGAGGGTCAGTATCCTTCTCGTGACTTAACGGTGGAATATCCTACCACTTTTTTGGATACAACCAAGCGATATGTCAAAATCCAGTTGCGTGCCCGTAAGAATGATTATGTGGTTAAGGTTAGATATGGCAAATGGAAATTCAGCCATCATAAGGTAACAGATATCACCAAGCCATTCAACACTTGTGCGGGTGACATTTACTTCACCATCCATCGCCCAATCGAAACTGGTGACAAATACAAGATTTTCACCCTCCCTATGTTGCCTGCTGTGGATGGGTATGCACAAAGTATCAAGGCTGAGCTGTTGAAGAAAGAGTCAAATGTGATTGTCATCAACACCACTACCGATATGCCTCGGCGTGCTATTGACTTTATGAACAAGGAGATTGAACTCTACAACCTTGATGCGGTAATCGACAAAAATATGATGGCAAGCAATACGGCCTCTTTCATTGAGGACCGATTGCGCCTAATTGAGAATGAATTGTCTGTAGCCGAGGCCGAAGTAGAGCAATACAAAGAAAATTACGGTATTGTGGATTTAGCAAGCGAAGCAGGTTTGTATTTGCGCGAGAGTGCCGAATACAAAAAGCGAGTGGCTGAAATCGAAACACAACTCAATCTCGTCAAGTATGTGGCTGACTATGTGTCAGACGACACCAAGTCCAATAGCCTTATTCCTGCTAATTTAGGTATTGCCGATGGCTCGTTAGTGGGATTAATAGCCGAATACAACCGTCTGGTACTCAAGAAAATGCGTGTTCAACGCACCGCTAAAGAAGACAACCCTGTTGTTAGTCAAATGGATACTCAGTTGAGCATCATGCGCGAAAATATCATTACCAGTATCGAGAGCGTAAGCAATAGTCTTAACATCTCTAAGCAAGATCTTGAGAAACGATATGGTCATGTGGAATCGCAACGAGGTAATATCCCAGGTCAAGAGCGTCAATATATTGAGGTATCGCGTAATAAACAACTAAAAGAAAGTCTTTACCTCTATCTCTATGAGAAGCGCGAAGAGAATGCACTCACATTGTCTTCCACCATTGTGCCTGCAAAGGTGATTGCTATGCCACAGATGAATCCTACTGCTTCAGCTCCTCGTTTGAAAATTATTGGTTTGATATGCCTTATTTTGGGATGCGGATTCCCATTCGCAGCTATCTATCTGTATTACATGTTCAATAATAAGTTGGAAGATGATTCCAAAGATTTGGAGCGCAAGACAAAGATGCCATTTGGTGGAGTATTGGTGCAAAATCACCACGGCGAACATGTGGCTGTGCGAGATGGTGTCAATTCAGTGTCTGCTGAGTTGTTCCGTTCGTTGCGAACCAATATCGGATTTATGGTGCCATCGGCAAAGAAAAACCCTGTGATTTTGGTTACTTCCAGTATCAATAGCGAGGGTAAATCCTATGTGGCAACCAACTTGGCAATATCCCTTTCCTTGCTCAATAAAAAGGTGGCGTTGGTTGGTTTGGATATCCGCAAACCGATGTTAGCACAGTATTTAGGATTGCCTTCCGAAGGTTGTCTGACCAGTTATTTGTCGGATGATTCTTATTCTGTGGACGACCTTGTTGTTCCTACCGAGTTTAGCAATTTGGATATTCTTCCTGCGGGTATCATTCCACCTAATCCCAACGAGTTGCTTCAAAGCAAGCGCCTTGATCAACTCTTTGTGGAGTTGCGCCAACGCTATGATTATGTGATAGTTGACTCGGCTCCTGTGGCTATGGTTAGCGATACTTTCCAACTCAGTCGCGTGGCTGATATGACCGTTTATGTATGCCGTGCACGCTATACGACCTACGATCTTATTGACTTCCTCAACCAAGTCAATGAGCAGAAGCGTTTGCCAAATATCGTGACGGTTCTCAATGGCGTAAATGCTAAAAATGTCGGTTACGGATATGGTTATGGCTATGGAGTAAACAACTCCAAAAAATAATTACTGCCATTAACTTCTAACCTATAAACTTTCAACTATCCTATGATCCTTTGTATAGCCGAAAAACCCTCTGTTGGGCGCGACATTGCTCGAGTGTTAGGAGCAACAACTGCGCGTGACGGCTATATGGAGGGCAATGGATACTGCGTTTCGTGGACTTTTGGTCACCTTTGTGCGTTGCTTGATCCCAACGAATACAACGAGCAATGGAAGGGCTGGAACATGTCCTCTCTGCCTATGGTGCCCGAGCGATTTGGTATTAAGGTCACGGACGACAAAGGCGTTCTCAAGCAATTTAACATTATCAAAAATCTCATCGCACAGGCCTCCGAAGTAATCAACTGCGGTGATGCGGGACAAGAGGGAGAGTTGATTCAGCGTTGGGTGTACCAGAAAGCAGGCTGCAAAGTGCCTGTCAAACGCCTATGGATCTCTTCGCTCACCGAAGATGCTATCCGCGAAGGATTTCAGAAACTCAAAGACCAAAGCGAGTACCAGCACCTCTATGAGGCAGGACTCATGCGTGCCATTGGCGACTGGCTACTCGGTATGAATGCCACCCGTGCTTACACCCTGCGTTTCGCCAAAGGGGTGGGCAAAGACCGCCAAGTATTGAGCATTGGTCGCGTACAAACGCCTACCCTTGCCCTTATTGTCAAACGCCAACATGAGATTGAGCATTTCGTACCACGCACCTATTGGGAACTCAAGACCCTCTATCGCGACACCCTTTTCTCTGCACAACTGCCTGCTGAAGAGGATGAATATGCTATCACTTCCCTCGAACAAGGGCAAAAACTCGTGGATAGCATTAAGGACCTACCTCTCGAAATCACTTCCGTAGAGAAAAAGAAGGGTATGGAGTATGCCCCACGCCTTTTTGACCTCACTTCGCTACAAGTGGAGTGCAACAAACGCTATGGTATGACGGCTGACGACACGCTAAAAGTGATTCAAAGCCTATACGAAAAGCATGTCACCACCTATCCGCGCGTGGACACCACCTTCCTCAGCGATGACATTTACCCCAAGGTACCTGCCACCCTGCGTGGCATACAAGACTACTTCCCACAGGTAGCCCCGTTGCTCCCTCTCAAGGCAGACGGTGGCAAAGGTACACAGAGTTTGCCAAAGTCCAAAAAAGTCTTCGACAATAGCAAAGTTACTGATCACCACGCTATTATCCCTACGGGGCAACGCCCAGACAACCTCACAGAACTCGAGCGAAAGGTCTATAATATGGTGGCACTGCGGTTCATTGCGGCATTTTATCCGCCTTGCCAAGTGGCAACAACCACCGTCCTCGCGTGCGCGGGCGATATATCTTTTAAGGTGATGGGACGCGAGATACTGGCACAAGGATGGCGCGAAGTCTTTGCCAAAGAGAAAACCGATGACGAAACCGAAGAGCAGAAGACGCTACCTGCTTTCCGCAAAGGAGAATCGGGGCCTCACACCCCACAACTGCAAGAAAAGACCACCACTCCGCCCAAATACTATACGGAGGCTACGCTCCTTCGTGCTATGGAAACTGCGGGCAAGACGGTGGATGACGAGGAACTGCGCGATGCCATGAAGGAGAACGGTATCGGTCGCCCAAGTACGCGTGCTGCGATTATTGAAAAACTATTCCAACGCAAATACATTGTGCGCGAGAAGAAGAATATTCACGCTACTGAACTGGGAATCAATCTGATACGCACAATCATATCTCCATTGCTCAAGTCCGCAGAACTCACGGGTATTTGGGAGAAAAAACTCCGTGCCATTGAGCGAGGCGACTATACTGCCCAACTCTTTTTGGACGAACTCAAGCAGATGACCACGCAAGTGGTGCGTGAGGTCAAAGCCGACAAATCGGGTATGCGTTGCCCTGTGTGTGGACGCGGAACGATTATTCGTGGTAAGACGCGCTACGGTTGCTCCCGTTGGCGCGAAGGCTGCACCTACGCCGAGGCGTTTGAGTAGAAAAAGATTGGCTACTCGCACCACACAATAACCATACAATTCCAATCCTAAATAGAACGAATATGAAACAGTTTTTTATCCTTTTGCCTCTATTGGCAATCACATTGGTAGGTTGCAATCCTACCCCACAAAACAATGAGCCTATGAACAACGAAGTAATCAACGCCATCATGTCACGCCGCAGCATTCGTCAGTATCACGCTACTCCTGTGGCTCGCGACACCATGATGCAAATCATGACTTGCGGCATCAATGCCGCTAACGGTCAGAACAAACAGTCTTGGGAAGTGCGTATCATTGACAATCCAACCACCATGCAACAAGTTCAAGATCTGATGGTTGCGGGCAATCCTAATCTCCCAGCAGACATGCTACGCGGTTGCATGCGCGGCGCACCTGTGATGACCTTCATTGCTCGCGACCTCGGTTATGATTTCTCTGCTTACGACTGCGGTCTGTTGGCAGGCAATATGATGCTTGCTGCACAATCATTGGGCGTAGGTAGTATCTGTTTGGGCAGCCCTGTTCGCTTTATCAACACGGCAGAGAATAGTGCCGAGATCCTTGCCCTGCTTGGCTTCAGCGAGAACTACGAACTCTGTCTCTGCGTAGGTTTTGGCTATGCGAACGAATCACCAGCAGCCAAACCACGCGATATTAACAAAGTGCAGTTTGTGGACTAAGATTTTTACCAAAATCTTGCACATGTGCAAAAAAAACACTACCTTTGCACAAAACTTTTGAAACAAGCGCCAAAGGCGCATGAAACCCTTAAAACTTTTCAACTTTATACGATTATGGCAGAAGACAAAAAAATCCCCTCTCCTGAAAAACTAAAGGCCTTGCAACTCGCAATGGCTAAGATAGATAAAGAGTTTGGCAAAGGCGCCATCATGAAACTCGGTGACGACAAAATTGAGGATGTACCTGTTATCCCATCGGGCTCGGTGGGTTTGAACCTCGCGCTTGGTGTAGGCGGTTACCCTCGCGGTCGCGTGGTAGAGATCTACGGTCCAGAGTCATCTGGTAAGACCACCCTCGCTATCCACGCAATGGCTGAGGTGCAAAAGCAAGGCGGTATCGCCGCTATCATTGACGCAGAGCACGCTTTCGACCGCTTCTATGCGGAGAAACTGGGCGTGGACACCGACAACCTCCTCATTGCGCAACCTGACTGCGGCGAGCAAGCCCTCGACATTGCTGACGAACTTATCCGCAGTGCAGCGGTTGACCTCGTGGTCATTGACTCTGTAGCCGCCCTCACCCCTAAAGCCGAGATTGAAGGCGATATGGGCGACAACCGTGTCGGCTTGCAAGCGCGACTCATGTCCCAAGCGCTCCGCAAACTCACCGCTACTATCAACAAGACCCAAACTACCTGTATCTTCATCAACCAACTCCGCGAGAAGATTGGCGTGATGTTCGGCAACCCAGAGACCACCACAGGTGGTAACGCCCTCAAGTTCTACGCTTCTGTGCGCCTCGATATCCGCAAAGCCAGCCAAATCAAGGAAGGCGACGAGGTTATCGGTAACCAAGTGCGCGTGAAAGTGGTAAAGAACAAGGTGGCTCCTCCATTCAAGAAAACCGAGTTCGACCTCATGTTCAACGAGGGTATCTCTCGCGTGGGCGAGATCGTGGACCTCGGTGTAGAGAATGGTATCTTGACCAAATCGGGTTCTTGGTATAGCTACGAAGGCACCAAACTCGCACAAGGTCGCGATGCTGCAAAGAATGTCCTCCGCGACAACCCAGACCTCGCAGAAGAGATCGAAAACAAGATCATGGAAGCGCTGAAGAAATAATTTTGAATCAGCAAACTCTCATATTATCCCCAGAGAAAGCTTACGACGCGGAGCAACGCTACCGCGTCGTAAAGCGTTCTATAGACGCCCGCCAGAAGCAACTCAAGGTGCACCTCACTGTGCTCACAGACGAGCATGGCGCACCGTTGCCCAAGAACGCACCTATTCCGCTCTACGAGCCACCACATTTCCAAGATGTGCACAACGCCGAGCATAGTGTCGCTATCATTGGCGCAGGTCCTGCGGGCTTGTTTGCTGCACTCACACTCATTGAGCACGGCATCCGTCCTATCATTTACGAACGCGGTAAAGAGGTTGCCGAGCGCAAGAAGGACATCGCCACGCTCAACCGTAATCTCGGACTCAATGCCGAGTCCAACTACTGCTTTGGCGAGGGTGGCGCAGGCACCTTCTCCGACGGCAAACTCTTCTCGCGCAGCAAGAAACGCGGCAATATGCAACGCGTCATGGAGCTCTTCCACCACTTCGGAGGCGATGACCGCTTGTTGTACGAAGCCCATGCCCATATCGGTAGCGACAAACTGCCCACCATCATCCGCCGCATGCGCGAGTGCATTCTCGAACACGGTGGCGAGATTCACTTCTCCACCTGCGTGGATGAACAACTCTTCCGCAGCCTCATCGCCAATAGCCAATATCCAATAGGCGGAACGCCGTCCAATCGCCCTTTAGGGCGTCCACTCCTCGGCGTCATTCTTGCGATCGGTCACTCCGCCCACGACACCTACCACATGCTCCATGCCAACGGTGTCGCCCTTGCTACAAAAGGTTTCGCTATGGGCGTACGCGCAGAGCACCCACAGTCGCTAATCAATAAACTGATGTACCACGACCCATCACCCGAACTCATTCGTTTGGTGGGCAACGCCTCGTATTCATTGGTAACGCAGGTGCAGGGCCGTGGTGTCTATTCGTTCTGCATGTGTCCAGGCGGACATATCGTCCCTGCGGGCAGCGCACTGAATAGTTGTGTGGTTAATGGTATGTCTGCCAGCCACCGCAACTCCCCATACGCCAACTCAGGCATGGTAGTCGAGATCCGTCCAGAAGACCTACTCCAATATCCAATAGGCGGAACGCCGTCCAATAGCCCGAAGGGCGTCCAATATCCGCAAGCAGACCCGCTTGCAGGTCTGCGCTTTCAACAGCACCTCGAACGCCTCGCGTTCGAACACGGCTCTGCCCCTTCTCTCGCCCCCGCTCAGCGTATGCGTGACTTCGTGGAGGGCAAGGCAAGTAAGACGTTGCCTTCGTGCAGTTATCTGCCTGGCACGGTGTCCAGTCGCCTCGACCAATGGCTACCCGAACATATCGGCAAACGCTTGCAACAAGGCTTCCGTGATTTCGACCGCAAATACCGTGGCTTCTTGACTAATGAGGCAGTTATCCTTGGTGTGGAAAGCCGCAGCAGTAGTGCTGTGCGCCTGCCTCGTGACCCAGAGACATTGCAATCTATTTCTACTCCTCATCTCTATCCTTGTGGCGAAGGCGCAGGCTACGCCGGTGGCATCACCTCATCCGCTTTGGACGGCATCAATGTCGCCCTCAAGATTGCCGAGCAATATTAAGGCTTATCACTTATAACTCATAGTTTATACCTAAAATTAAGATTTCATTCCTTTGTACCGTCCTTTTATCTCCCTTGTAAAAGACCAAGGAGAAACCAAAGAAGTAATAATCGTTCGAGCGAATGCAAGATAAGAACCAAGGAACGACCTAAGAACCCCCAACCCACAAAAATGCTGTTTGTTAAGATTGGGCTTTCCTAAAAAGGTTGACTCATGTCCTAATATGATTGACTCTTTTCCTTAAAAATAATCCCCGCCTTTACACCCTACGCAAGAAAAATCGCCCAAAAATCACTCTTTTCTTGCACATCTCGAAAAAAAAGTGTACCTTTGCCCAAACAATTTAGTTCATAATCATACCATGACATCCGTTAGACAATTTCAGCGTTATATATGGCTCGTTGATTTGCTATATTCGCGGGGAGCATTAACTCGCCAGCAAATCAATGATTATTGGCAAAACGCATCGCTCAACGATGAAGATGAAGCAGCTATTCCGCGGCGCACATTCTTCCGCATGAAAGAAGATATTCTTATTCTGTTTGGTATTGAGATAGAATGTATAAGTGGCAACAAATACGCAATAGCTAACCGTGATGACATCAAGAGCGATAATGTCCAACATTGGCTACTCAATTCTTTTTCTGTCAGCAATCTTCTGATGGAGGGGCAACAATTAAGAGATAGATTGCTCTTAGAAGACATTCCTTCTGGCAATAAATACCTGACACAAGTGATAGATGCTATGCGGCAAAATCTAACACTACAAGTTGAGTATCAAAGTTTTAAGATGAGTGCTCCAAGAAACTTTGAGATTGCTCCATATTGTATCAAAGTGTTCAAACAAAGATGGTATATCATTGGTCATCGAGAAGGCAATGATGAGGCACATTTCTATTCCTTGGACCGTGTGTTATCCATGGAAATAACCGAAAATGCTTTTAAGGTTCCTAAGAGTTTTAACGCAGATGCTTTTCTACACAACTATTATGGTGTAATGGCTGGTACTATGCCAGCGGAGTCCGTTCTACTCCGTGTAACACCCTTCCGTGCTAACTATCTGCGTTCACTTCCGCTACACCACTCACAGAATGAAGTAGAGCGAACAGATGAATATTCACTATTTGAGTATTGGATTGCTCCGACCGCAGATTTCATACAAGAACTCCGCTCGTTCCTTCCTGACATAATTGTCCTTCGCCCATTATGGTTGCGTGAGAAATTTATTAATGAAGCAAAAAATATATTGGATAACTATAAAAAAAAGAACTAATTTGTATCTTTCTTTCATATAGTGCCACATGTTGGCACTTCGAAGTAGTAATTTTGCAGCCGAAAATCAATATCACGGATGTTTAACTTTAAAAAAATAGAAACCAGCGAAATGCCTAAAGAGAAATGCAAAATCATATTTCTTGATTTAGATGGTGTGTTAAATACGGCTAACTACTACGACCGACTTCAGCATGAGCACCTACCAACCGAAGATATTTTCGGGACTTTGTTTGACCCCAAAGCGGTAGAGCGATTATTACACATTATTGATTCAACAAATGCCAAGATTGTTATATCATCTTCGTGGAGATATTCTGGTATAGTAAATATGCGCGCAATGTGGAAAGCACGCCAATTGCCAGGAGAAATATATGACATCACTTCATTGCATGTGGCAGATGAGTATATCCAATCGCAAATGGAGAATACCCCCAATGACTTTGATTTATATGATGCAATGATATTGGCAAGAGAAATGGAGATTGCGTTGTGGTTAGAAGAACATCCAGAAGTTACAAGTTATGTTATCTTGGACGATCAATCCACTTTCCGCCAACTCAAAGAACATTTTGTGCAAACTAACCCAAAATCTGGCATTACAAATAAAGATACTGAACGAGTAATAACAATTTTAAATTCGAACTGATATGAGACAGTTAAGTAGCAGATTTGTCAAAACCTTAACAGGAGAATTAAAAAATCTCTTAGATTGTATTGTTCAAGACAAAGAATTGGATATGCAAATTCGAGACGGTTATGTAAATGTGTACTACCATGGTGGTAACATTTTACGTATTAAGCCAAGGAGTTTTGAGTTTGACGAGATGTACTATAATGATCCATCCGTAATGAGGAGCACCTATGCAAGAAAAGATGTCATTATCCATAAGCAGTTGTCCGCAAGGCGTGATGAGTTAATAAAGTTATTACCAAACAATCCGCAAGAGTACTTCCGCCAGGCAAAGGCAGCAATGGATGAATGGGCTGAAAAATTAAGTGATATTGCCGAGTATGAAGAAAAGAAAGAGCAACAACAGATTGCTCTTGCCAATAGATGCGAAACGGACTATGTCGTGCTTGACTTAGAATATGCGGTAAGTAGAAATTCCGCGTTCAAATATAATGGCGATAAGAAAAAAGTAGTGCCTCGTTTTGACATTATTGCTATTGGCGATGAACAAATCGTCGTAATCGAATTAAAGAAGGGCCTTGGAGCAACACCTGGAAAGTCTGGAATAGGACCGCATATAGATTGTTATGATCATACCATAGGTAGAGATAATGGTGGTTTGTTCGTTAAAGAGATGCGAGAATTGCTGGCACAGAAGCAAGAATTCGGTCTATTGGATTCCAAATTGAAGATTACGAAAGAAAGACCTAAATTTATTTTCGCCTTTTCTGATGAAGATGGTAAAGATGAGTTTGGTAAGTTCCTTGATCGTCTTCCAGAAGCATACAAGGCAAGTGCTATTTATATTGATAAGAATCACAAATTAGTTAGTAAAAAGGAAAGTTCTATGAATACAGCATTTTCAGAACAAGAAAGAAAGCATCATTTAGCATTATTGGCAGATCCGCAGAAGCACGAGGAATTATTTGAGAATGCCGAAGGTGGAGGTTGCTGGTGGAACCGTGACGAACAGAAATGGGATCACTATCCGCATATACTTAAACATGAGAGTAGTGTTTGCAATTTGTATGCTCCTATTCGTAAGATGGCGCTATACTATTTTGAGCGTCATGATATTGCATGGTGGCGGCAAGATTCCGATAGGTATTTTCCAACAGGAAACTTATTATCCTCACAAAATCATTGTTTGAACCATCTTATGGCTATTCAGCAAGATAAAAAGGCAGTATTGGCAGTGATTCAAGCGATATGCCCCACCATAGTGGATATATATACCTCGCCCATCGATAGTGATGTAGAAATAAAAGACGGTAAATTGCAAGATTTTAATTCATACATTACTTTTGAGTTCACGTGTAACAATCAGAACCTGTTACACGAGAGTGGAGATAAGCGAGGGAAGAAATGTACATCTGTAGATGCTTTGGTGTACGCAAAAGATAAGAACAAAGGAAATGTTTTGATACCCATTGAGTGGAAATATACAGAATCCTATACAAAAGAGCCCGATAAACGCGCAAAAGCGAAAAGTGCCGAAAGGTATGTCAAATTGGCGAACTTAAACTCATCGAATTTGAAGGAGTGGATTTTAGACTATGAATGGGATCCGTTGTATGAATTTGCCCGTCAGGAGTTGCTGATGGAAAGGATAATCGCAAAGAAACCATTGTGCGGGTTTGGGTACAAAAAGAAGGCATTGGAGGCTAATGATTTTATCCATGTCGTTGTTCGTCCTAATGAAAATGCAGAAATAATAGAAGATATAGCAGCATTTAGAAAGACTATCGTAGATGAGTCTAAATTGATAGAGATTGACCCACAGACTATGCTTGCTCCTCTTCAACAGTTTGAAGAATATTCTGATCTGTTGACTTATCTTCAAACCCGTTATTGGAAAAAGTAACTTTTTTCAAAAAAATCTCATTTTCTTTGCGAGGGTGCCACATGTCAAAACTTTGTTGTGATTTTGCACCGTGTTTGCAACATGAGCGCATGTATATACCAAGCAGACATCTAAAACAATAAACGCTGTAAGACTGCTGACTCGGGACGAGCCGGCAGATGAAGAGATAATTAACGAATAAAACGATTAACCATGCCCTGTCCACATAATCACATAGATTGCCCTTGTTCCAAAGACTGTCCGCGGCACGGAAAGTGTTGCGAGTGCGTAGCACACCACAAAGCACATGGAACCAAACTCCCCGCCTGCCTCCGCGGCATAGATTGGCAGAAGTGAATTGGACTAACCATTTAACGTTTCCAAAGGAAACCATTTTTACTATTTAACCCTTTAACATCATGTAGTGACCTAATATATGGCTGCTCAATAAAAACTTTTCCAGAGACTGATTTGGCTGGTAGATACCATCTATAGCGCAGATTTTGTCGCAAAAATGTAGTAACAGTAAGCTTTTAATGTTTATTTATACAACTAAAATGATAAAAAACTGAACCTCTCCTACTTTGTGAGAGCCGCGTGTAGTAATTTTGCAGCCGAAAAAAAAATAACGCACATGAAAGAAAAATCATCAACAGCTTATTTGTTTGAGTGCTACATATGGCTCGTCAATACCCTTGCGCGCGGTCCTATTTCTCGCGCAGACTTAGATCGCAAGTGGGCACGCTCTAACGCTAATGCGTACGGACAGGACTCTCTACCAGAGAGCAATTTTCACCGCTGGCGCAGGACGGTTGAACTGATATTTGATATTACCATTGCTTGCAATTCAAACAATGAGTACTACATCGCTGAGATGGATAAATCGCACGATGCTGATTTACACAATCGCTTGTTGACTATCATGGGAGTGAATAGCCTTTTGAAAGACAGCAAGAACCTTCGAGATAAGATTTTGTTTGAGCCTGTTCCTTCCGGTGATAAGTTCCTCGCTCCTATAATTGAGGCTCTACGCGATGAATATGCAATTCAGATAACCCATCAAGGATTTGGCAAGGCATATCCTTCTACATATCTTGTTGAGCCATACTGTCTCAAAATGTTCAAGCAGAGGTGGTATATGTTGGCATATTCACCGGGCACAGACGATATGCGTGTTTATAGTCTTGATCGTATTCATGCGCTGGAGCCTACCAGGCAGCGGTATAAACTTCCGAAAGTCTTTGATGCGGAGTTTTATTTCCGCAATCACTATGGCGTGAGTGACATGGATATGCAGCCGGAGGAAGTTGAAATCAAGATTGAAGCATATCAAGCCAACTTCTTGCGTACATTGCCGCTTCACTCTTCACAGGTTGAGGTTGACCGGCAAGAGCAATTTTCTATCTTCCGCTACTACATTGCACCTTCGTTTGACTTTAGGCAGGAGCTGTATAAGCACGGCCCAGTTCTTGAGGTGCTGAAGCCGCAATGGTTGCGGGAAGAGTTCCGCAAGAATTTAGCGTATCAACTTTCAAAATATCAGAACTAATGGAAGCAACTCTTGAAACCAAGGTTGCAGATATTTTGCAACGTATGGAAAGCTATAAAACGGCTATGCCGACAGAAAAAGAACTGCGTATCTTTAGCAAGGACTTATTGGCAGTTCGTCGCGACTTGGATAAGATGAACGATGACATTAGGAAAGGATATTGGTACTATAACCAGTATTATGCTCGATGGTGGGAAGCACACGAAGCCGAAAGGCAGGAGCGAATCGAAGAATGGAACGCCTGCCGTCAATTAAATTTGTTTGGTGACTTTTTAAAATAATTGGTATATGGAAACACCTAAAAGAAATGCTTTGCTCGGTGATATAATCGATATTGAAGCCGGTAATATATTCGGATTATTCAAAGAATGGTATGAACGGACTGAAGAAATTGGTCATGAACCTAAAGACGGGGATGGTCATTATTGCCTTGTTTGCGATGGAATAGTGCGTAAGCGTGAAAAAGGTAGTACACATGCTGAAGACGAAGCCACAACTGAAATGAGATGGGAGCTGGACAAGAAACGTGTTGCTTTCCTAATAAAGGACGAAAACCAAAAAGGTAGTATATGGGCTGATGATACTCGTAATTGGCTAGTAGAGACACCTGCAGACAACACTCCAGAAAAGTTAAAGGTGAAGCAAAATAGTTGGGACTTGAAGCGTAAATTTTTACGCAATATTGCTAATATCCTATGGGGTATAACCAATTGCACGCCTACGAACCCTTGCCCAGCATCCGAAATTCATAGTAACCTTAAAGAAATTAAGGATACTTTTCAGGATACGCCTTTTGCCCTTATTGAGTGCAAGAAACAAGGTGGTAAGCCGAGTATCAGCGATAAGACTCTAGAAAAATACTTAAATGATTATAAGGAGTTGTTGTATAAGGAATTTGATATTTTGGAACCTCATATCTATGTTTGTACTAATGAAAAGATATATGACTTCGTGCAGGCTTATATACTGACACGTTATCCAAATACAGAACTTACACGGATACACCCTGAGAAGCATAATAGCATCCGCCTGCACTATCCATCAAAGACTATTATATTATGTAGTTATCACCCAAGTGCACGAATGTCATACGAAGACATATATAATGGTGTTATGGACCACTACCGTACTTTCGTTCAAGATGAGAAGCTTTATTCAAGAATCTTCTAATAAAATTATTATGGCAGTAAGTAAACTTATTTGGTATGAGGAACCATGGTTGAAGTGCATGGCTTCATTAGACCCATCATCTCCTGGTGTTACCTTTGTTATATATGACGAGAAAGGTAACGAGTTCGAAATCACTGCCCCGCGTTACAGTTTCAATGTGAACCCGGCAGGCAGCTCACAACAGATGCGAGCGGGCAATAAGATTATCCGCGTCGGCAATACCGAAGTCGGATATGTTGGTGACCGCGTGAATAGGATCGGGCGAAACTATCTCCAATACAACGGCCTATTATTGGTAAGGATTGGCACAATAGGTATTACCTATATGAGCACCAATATAGTCCAAATTGGTCGCACCAGACTACAGTATAACGGGAAAAAGGTTGTCCGTGCCGGCAGTGCTTCCATTATATACTCCGGAGATACTGCAATGAGGATTGACGGAAATGTAAAATAATTTTCCGCTCTTTCATTTTGTGAAATAGTAAAGTAGTTATTTTGCAGCAAATTTCAAAATTTATACGATTATGCGCAAGATTACAATCAAAAATGTCACCCCCGAAAACAAGTCCAAAAACCGCCTCCAAAAAGTATTCTCCTTTCCGAAAGAAGAGGACATTGCCCGTGATTTCTTCGGATGGATAAGTGCTGAGCACCCGCTTACGCTCAACGGCTTGACCTACGACAAGGTCTATTTCGGCATCAAGTTTCCGGTGTTTGCAAAAACAACCGACGGACAACCGTACAATCAGCCCGCGAACATGGATGTCGTGCTGATTAGTGATGACTGCCTTGCCATGCAATGCATCACGAGTTGCCATACCGAGCACATGCACAAGCAGGCTGCCAACTTCGCAGACGCCTATTTCAAACCCTCTTGCTACTACAAGGGGAACCCCTACCGTGCCTCTTTCCTTCGCCAGGCTCTACGCTACAACGAGCAGGCCAATGGTTTCTTCGCCGGTGTTCAGCAGAATATCAGCTTACTGCTCGGTATCACCAACATCATGCACGATGAAAGTGCGCTCGCTTGGTTCAAAGCAAATAATCCATTAATTGAGCCAGAAGTATTAGCGCAAATCAATCAAAATACCGAGATTATCTTCACCAATCTGCTATATTACTGCCCCGAAATAGGAACAGACATCTATGGTGATATCCATGCAGAAGAGAAAACTTACCCATACCTTCTCGCAGAATTTCTATTTGACCATCTGCAAAATAATTTGGACGAACCTTTGCTCTTATCCCGCTTCATCACAACTTATCCAGAACTCTTTGCAGAGATACAATCGCAAATACCAAACGGACTTGCAGAATACCTTGATAACAAATATGTACTTACTAATCATGCATAATATGGAAAGAATAATTGCACAGAATCGCGATGAGATTATGCATATCATCCGAACATCTAAAAACACCCAAAGCGCTTGTTCACAAATTCAAAGACAATTTGAGGTTGGTTACATCAAAGCACAACAAATTATCAATTATCTAAGTATGTCACCTCTGCAAATCCAATCTCAAAGTTCAATGTTTAATGATCTTATTAAAATCCCCGAAGGCTTTGAGTCTTTATCACAATACTTTATCGCCAAAGTGAACGCTGGTGCTGAGTTGCGATATGGATTAGAAAGGGTGTCGTGTGACAATGCATTACATGACCGTATCGAACATGAAGTAAAACAAATCTGTGATTTGAGGTTTGAATCCTATTTTCTCTTTATTGCAGATCTTCTGCATGAGACATTTGAAAATATGAACATCTATCATGGGCCAGGTAGAAGTTCTGTCGCAGGTTCGGTGGTTGCATATTGTTTAGGGATAACAGATATTGACCCTCTGAAATATGGACTGCTTTTTGAACGCTTTATAAATCCCATAGGAATATCTAAAGTCCAAATAGATATTGATGTGGAATATGATGAGAGGTTGCGCATTGTAGATTATTTGAAACAAAACTATGGAGATAATCAA
Source organism: Paludibacteraceae bacterium (assembly GCA_045121435.1). Lineage (GTDB taxonomy): Bacteria > Bacteroidota > Bacteroidia > Bacteroidales > Paludibacteraceae > Colicola. The sequence continues at coordinate 38,897 of JBGVFY010000023.1, forward strand.
CTGGCTCACCTAATTGACTTGGATCTTCTTGCTCAAAAGTCCGCTGTCATACAAGTTGGTAAGGTTTTAACATTTGATATAATAGGGCTTCGAATATTCACCATAATGAAAGAATGCCTCAAAAACATAGAGCACAAGTATGGTGGTGATATCATGAAATCTGCAATAAATCCTCCGAAAGATGACCTGCAGACATTCCGCCTATTTCAGGGGGCTCATACTGTTGGTGTGTTCTACTTTGAATCGGATGAAATACGCTGGTATCTAAAGAGATTGCAACCATCTACATTTGAAGAACTTATTGCACTAAATACCATGTATCGTCCAAGAATAATAGATTGCATTGACGGATATACAAAGCGGAAGCGTGGTTTGGAACCAATTACTTATTATCACCCAATGATGGAGAAGTACTTAAAAGATACCTACGGTGTTACCATCTATCAAGAACAACTCATGTTGCTTAGTCAGGAGATTGCTAACTTCACGCCAGAGGAAAGTGATTTATTGGCAAGGGCTGTCTGCCATCACAGACGAACTCAATCAAAACCTGCTTGGAAAGAGAAATTTATTAGAGGTGGTATGGAAAATGGATATACGGAAGAATTTCTTGAGAAAATTTGGAGAGATTGGATGAGATGTGGTAATTATCTCTTCAACAAATCTCATGCAGTTTGCTATACATGGCTTGCGTATAAGATGGCATATCTAAAAGCGCATTATCCTGAGGAGTTCATGCAAGCCTATTTTACTATTAACGACAAAGCCATATAACATATGGAATGATTCAAAAGGAACTGGCAGTGCTTTCAACATCCAATCACAATTTTCGGCACAATCTTCAGCATTATACTCTCAGCACCCAAAAACTTTTTTCAAAAAAACACACCCATGCGGAAGTGGTTACAAAACAGCCACTTCCGTGTGCTTTTTATACCACTTTTCTCTCTAAGTTCTCCAATGTTCGGCACAAAACACCAAAACGCTGAGTATTCAGCACCCCATATAATATATAGAGACATTCATCGAGCGCGCAAATAGGTAACATTAGTATAATTTTTGTTTTGTCCACCAATGCAGTGTACTGCATTCATTTGGACAAACAAAAATAACCATAGAATTGTCATTAATTGTCGATTAAATTTACATTAATTGTCTTTACTATATATTTCGCTACCACTACATTTACTGAAGATTCAGCGCACGAATTACGCACAAGGCGAAATAAGGAGGGTCTCTACTTGTGGGCTACGCCCTCGCATAGAGTAGCAGATAAAATCGCATTGAAAATAAATTTTCACTAAATTACTTGCGTATGTGCTTTTTTTGTTGTACCTTTGTGCCCCAATTATAAATTGGGGAAGTATCGGTATGAGTCATTGCATTACCCACATAGCACATCGTTTCTGCCTCTGCATGGTCATTTTATGCAGTTTCTTCGGCATGCAAGCCGCAGCGCAGAACATACAAAGCGTGCCAACCGTAATGCGAGCATGGCAATTGGATCCATGGACTGGCATTGCAGACACCGTGCCTATCGTGGACACTTCCTACATGCACCTACCTATGCGCGATGTGCTCAATGACTACTCCATCTCCAACATTACCAACGCCAACCTCATATCCCCTACCCAATCGCGTATCTATTTCGACCGCGAGAAACGAGCAGACTTCCTCTTTGCGGATGCATATACCCCATATATCATCGCACCACAAAATGTGAAGTTCTATCACACTACCACGCCCTACTCCTCCGTAGGCTACAAAAAAGGCTTCGTTACGGACATGGATCAAAACGATATTAGTTTCATGTTCACAGGCAATGTGAGTCGCCGCACCAACCTCGGCATGACCATTGACTACCTCAACTCCTACGGACGCTTTGCCTCGCAGGAGGGCAAAACCGTCTTTGGTTCCGTCTTTGGCAGTTTCAATGGCGACCACTACTCTTTGCAGGCGGCATTCACATGGAACACCCTCAGCAACTTCGAAAACGGCGGGTTGCTCAATCCAAGTGACCTACAAGGTAGTCTCAAGCCACAAGATATGCCCGTCAAGATGCAGGGTATGTCAAAGTTCCGCTATCTATCGGGCTACCTCAACCACTACTATAGTATCTGCGTGGAGCGCGAACGCAAAGTAACCTACCGCGAACGCGATGAGGAAGGCAAATGGGTAAAAAAGGACTCAATAAAGATAGAATATGTACCCGTAACCACCTTCCGCCATGTGTTTGAAACAACCGATGCCACCAAGAAATATATCGAGAAAAATCCCCGCCAAGGATTCTATCCAAATATATACCGCAACACGCTCGCTACCAACGACTCCGCAGCGTGCCTAACCATCAAGAATACCCTGTCGGTCACCTTCGAAGAAGAGTTTAACACTTGGCTACACTTCGGCGCAATGGTCTATGCCATGAACGAAGTGCAACGCCATATATTGCCCATTGGACAAGCCGTATCCCTGCCTACTACCAATAATACTTTGTTCGGCAATGCCATTCCACTATTCCCCGACACCGCTTTTCATGCAGTACCCGACACACTATACGGCGAGCGTTGGACCAACAACACCTATATCGGTGCCGCACTGTACAAGAATCAAGGCAAGTATATCCACTATGGTTTTGATGGCAACATCTGCTTGTTAGGCTACAAATTGGGCGAGTTCCAAGTAAACGGACACTTGGATGCAGGCTTTCGCCTCGGCAAAGACTCCATGACCTTGGCTGCAAAAGCATATATCAAGAACGAAACACCTGATTTCTACTTGCAGCACTACCGTAGCAACCACTATCAATGGGACAATGAGTTTACCAAGACCTATCGTTTCTATGTAGGTGGCGAGATAGCCTACCCTACCCAATGGGTAAAACCCAAACTAAATGTGTCGTTTGAGAATATCACCAACTACATTTACTTCGACAATAACGGATTACCCCAACAGATGAATGGTAATATCCAAGTATTGGCAGCCAATCTGCAACTTAACATTACCACTCCTTGGGTCAATCTGGATAATAGTATTGTATATCAACATAGTTCATCCGCCTACCTACCATTGCCCACACTAACCCTGTACAACAACCTGTATTATCACGATACTTGGGTGAAAGCATTGGATGTGCAGTTCGGCGTGGACATGCGATTCTTTACCAAGTATTATGCCCCTATACTCAACCCTGCGTTAGGACAATTCTGTGTACAAGACCAAGAGCAAGTAGGCAACTACCCAGTCATGAATGTGTATGCCAACTTCTATGTCAAGCATATCCGACTCAAACTCTTTGCTCAGTATCAGCACTTTAACGCTTCATTTATGAACAAACAATACTTTGCCATGCCCAATTATCCTATGGCACCCGACATGTTCCGCGCTGGATTATCATGGCACTTTTATAAATAACCTTGCCTTTAAACTATAAACTTTCAACTATAAACTATTTTATGCAACAAACACCTAATTTACATACGATATTCAGTTACGCCTGCGAAGAAGCAGGTCGTTTGGGCAACCCAGAGATTATGCCCGACCACTTCCTATTAGGTATCATACGCTTGGGCGCAGGCAAAGCTTTCGAACTCCTGATGCAAGCAGGCATGGACCCCGTGCAGTGCAAACGCAAGATAGATGAGCGTCTGCGCCAAGCAGAGCCCACCCAAACCAAGAAACTATCGCGCGCCAGCGAACGCATAGTGCGCCTCACAGGCATTGAGGCTCGCACCTACCAAGCCGAGACTTGCGGGTCGGTACACCTACTCATGGGCCTATTGCACGACCGTATCAACTTCCCTGCCATGTACCTCGAACAGCAGCATGGTATTGACTACGAGTGCATTGAACGACTCTACCCCAAGCCAGACCTACTGCCACAAGGCGAACTGACAATGGAGGAGCGACCTCAAGAATACGATACCACCATTCATATTTTTGGTCCCGACACAGGTAATAGCAAAAAGGCAAAAGGCAAAACCGACACGCCTGCCCTTACCAAATACGGTCGTGACCTTACCGCACAAGCCAAGAACGGCGAACTTGACCCTGTCATTGGTCGTCAGATAGAGATTGACCGCGTGATACAAATCCTATCACGCCGCAAAAAGAATAATCCTATCCTTATCGGCGAACCAGGTGTAGGCAAATCGGCAATCGTAGAAGGCTTGGCATTGCGTATCGCTGCCAAAGAGATTCCTGCGTTGGAAAACAAACGAATCATTTCATTAGATATAGCCTCTATGGTTGCAGGCACCACCTATCGCGGTCAGTTTGAGGAGCGTATCAAAACCGTGATTAAGGAACTGAACGACCACCCAGAGATTATCCTTTTTATTGATGAGATTCATACCTTAATGGGTGCAGGCAATGCCCAAGGTTCGTTGGACGCAGCCAACATACTCAAACCTGCTTTGGCGCGTGGCGAGGTGCAATGTATTGGTGCAACCACCATTAACGAATACCGCACCAGCATTGAGAAAGATGGCGCATTGGAACGCCGCTTCCAAAAAGTAACCGTACAACCTACCACACCCGATGAGACATATACTATCCTCACTCGACTGAGCGAAACCTACGGACAATTCCACCATGTACAATACACCCAAGAGGCACTTCGCGCGTGCGTGAACCTTACCGATAGATATATTACCGACCGCCAATTCCCCGACAAAGCCATTGATGCCATGGATGAGGTGGGTGCATGCGTAGGCGAAAAAGCACCTCACAACACCAATAGCGTTAATACCCCCGCAGAAGCAAAAGGCGAGGAAACGACAAGGCGAGAGATTACCGAGGCAGATGTAGCACGCATAGTTAGCCAGATGTCTGGCGTGCCCGTGCAACGCGTAGCACAAGCCGAAGGCGAACAACTGCGCCAGATGGCACACACCCTGCAACAACGCGTGATAGGTCAAGACGAGGCTGTAAAGAAAGTAGTAAAAGCCATTCAGCGTTCGCGTATGGGCCTACGCGACCCACGCAAACCCATTGGCACCTTCTTCCTGCTCGGACCTACAGGCGTGGGAAAAACGCACTTAGCACAATGCTTGGCAGAAGAAATGTTTGGCAACAAAAATGCCATTATCCGTTTCGACATGTCGGAATATATGGAGAAGCACACCGTCAGCCTATTGGTGGGCGCGCCTCCAGGATATGTAGCACACGAGGACGGAGGTAAACTCACCGAAGCAGTACGCCGCAAACCCTACTCCATTGTGCTGTTTGATGAGATTGAAAAGGCTCACCCTGACATATTCAATGTGCTACTGCAAGTAATGGACGAAGGCCGACTGACGGATAGGCAGGGACATGTGGTGGATTTCAAGAATACCATTATTATTCTCACCAGTAATGTGGGTACACGCCAGTTGAGCGATTTTGGCGCAGGTATTGGATTTAGTGCTGATAATCTGGACGATAAGGCATCCGAGCGCACACTAATGAAGGCACTGCAACGCACCTTCCCACCCGAGTTTGTCAATCGATTAGATGACATTATTGTCTTTCATGCCCTCAATGATGATGCTCTGGCACAGATATTGTGGCTCGAATTGCACCCCCTACAAATGCGTTTGGAAGCCATGGGATATACATTGGAACTAACAGACCAAACCCGCGATGAGATACTGCGCTTGGCACGCGACAAGCAATATGGCGCACGACCACTCAAGCGAGCCATACAAACGCTGATTGAAGACCCACTGACCGACAAAATATTGGCAGGTGAAATAGAAAATAAAATAATAAAAATATAAGATTATGGCAAAAGAGATTACAGACGCTAACTTTCAAGAACTGTTAGCAGAGGGCAAACCCCTCGTAGTAGATTTTTGGGCACCTTGGTGTGGTCCATGTAAAATGATTGCTCCTATTTTTGATGAATTGGCAGAGGAGTATGCAGATCGTATCATTGCAGGCAAAGTGAATGTAGATGACAACGACGAGACCTGCGCTGCGTATGGCATTATGAACATTCCAACTATCTTGTTCTTCAAGAATGGCGAGTTGGTTCACCGTCAAGTAGGTGCTATCCGCAAACCTGACTTGCAAAAGCTGTTTGAAGAACTTTTGTAATAAAAGAGTGATATTTTTGCAGATTTTTGCAAAAATATTTGCATAAGTCAAAAAAAAGCAGTACTTTTGCGCCCAAATTGCCTTTGTAGGCACTATTTTGTGTGCCTACATGGGTAGTTTTGTGCGTAAGCACCTTAAAAACGATACACTAAATTGAAATTGATTTATCGATTTCAATTTAAGGAGGAGGAATGGCAGCGAGCCAAATGCGCAGGGCGCATTTCTTTCTCGCAAACCAATTCCGACGAGGGTCTGGTAGCTCAGCTGGATAGAGCAACAGCCTTCTAAGCTGTGGGTCTCGGGTTCGAATCCCGACCGGATCACAAGGCAATTGCCTTATGATATTAACTATTAACTATTAATTATTAATTTAACTGTACTACATGCGTCAGTTAAAAATCACCAAATCAATCACAAACCGAGAATCGGCATCGCTTGACAAGTATTTGCAGGAGATTGGTCGCGAACCGCTGATTCCCGTAGATGAAGAAGTAGAATTGGCACGCATGATTCGCCACGGCGATCGTGCAGCATTAGAAAAATTGGTTAGAGCCAATCTGCGTTTCGTTGTTTCGGTAGCAAAACAGTATCAAAATCAAGGACTTAGCCTTCCAGACCTTATTGACGAAGGTAACCTTGGGCTTATCAAAGCAGCAGAAAAATTCGACGAAACACGCGGATTCAAATTCATTTCCTACGCAGTATGGTGGATTCGCCAATCTATTCTTCAAGCCTTGGCAGAGCAATCGCGTATTGTACGCCTCCCACTTAACCAAGTGGGTTCGCTCAACAAAATCAACAAGGCATATCAGCGTTTTGAACAAGAGCACGAACGCAAACCAAGCGCTGAAGAGTTGGCAGAATTGCTGGATATTCCAGTGGACAAAATTGCTGATACGCTAAAAATGTCGGGGCGCCAAGTAAGTGTGGACGCACCTTTCGTTGAAGGTGAAGACAACAGTTTGATTGATGTGATGGTCAATGAGGACTCTCCCAACGCCGACCACTCACTCATCAACGAATCACTCTCGCGTGAGATTGACCGTGCTTTGGCTACCTTACCCGCTCGCGAAGCGGACATTATCCGCAAGTTCTTTGGCATTGGTGTGCCAGAAAAAACACTGGAAGAGATTGGCATTGAGTTCCACCTCACCCGTGAGCGTGTTCGACAAATCAAGGAGAAAGCCATCCGTCATCTCAAATCCAGTTCCAGAAGTCGTATCCTCAAGACCTACTTAGGCTAAAGGCGAGAGGCGAGAGGCGAAAGGAAAGAAAAGAAAGACATACCTGCAAAACATAATGAAGGGACTGCCATTAGCAGTCCCTTTTGTTGTGTCCTTTACCCGCCATCCTCTGCACGCTATCGGGTGGATAAGCGGTGAATAAGCGGTGGATAAGTTGTTAGTCGAGATAGAAAATAGCAGCAGATTGTGGTGCTACGCGCACGGTACCAGATACTACCGCTTCGCTCTTAGCAGGGCACTCACCATCTACACAAGCATAGCGGAACTCACCCTCTGGCAATGCCACTTGAGCAGCCTTCTCTTGACCATTGAGAACAACTACGATGGTCTTCCAACTATCACCTACTGCCTCGCCATTCAATTGATAAGCCACAACGCCCTCTTTTGCAGGCAAGAAATGTACATTCTGACGCACCAACTCAGCATCACCCATGTGGAAAGCAGGGTGCGCCTTGCGGAGCGCAATCAGACCTTGATAGTAGCGGAAGAGGTCAATGTTCTTCGCCTTCAACGACCAGTCAATAGCGTTGATATCATCAGGACTGCAATATGAGTTGTGCACACCTTTCTTATCGCGCGCAATCTCCTCACCACACCACAAGAATGGCATACCTTGTGAAGTCAAAACCGCTGTTTGCGCCAACTTGCTGAGTTTTTGCAGTTCACCTGCACGCAGTTTCTTATTGGCTTTGAGGCGGTCGGTAAGCATCATATCATCGTGGCAAGACACATAACTGATACATTGGGTTGGTTGTGCTGTCCAAGCTTGCTTGGAGTAGTTCACTTTCTCCATATCCACCTCTGGGTGCGCAATACAACCTACCAAACCGAACTTAATACTCTCCTCATGTCCTTTCTCGCCCACAAGGAAAGCACCACGGTTATTATCAGAGAAAGGACCACGCAACGCATCACGCATATCATCGCAGAAAGCACCGATATTAGGCAACTTTTGCATGTTCGCCTTCATGCAGAGCGAATCACCCTTGAAGAGTGGACCACCTGCAGCCCAACCCTCGCCGTAGAGCAACAAACTTGGGTCAATACTATCCATCATAGCACGCACTTGGTTCATAGTCTCCACATCATGGATACCCATGAGGTCAAAACGGAAACCGTCCATGTGATACTCCTCAATCCAATAGCGGCAAGACTCTACAATAAACTTACGCATCATTGCACGCTCACTGGCAGTTTCATTACCACAACCCGAAGCGTTACCCAAGTCGCCATTCTCGTGAAGACGGTAGAAATAGTCAGGTGCTGTTTGAGTAAAGTTGCTGTTTTCTACATTGAAAGTATGGTTATACACCACATCCAAAATTACACGAATACCTGCTTTGTGAAGAGCTTGAATCATCTGCTTCATCTCGCGAACACGCGTAGCAGGGTCGTATGGGTTGGTGCTATAGCCACCATCTGGCACATTGTAGTTCACTGGATCATAACCCCAGTTGTAGCGGTTATCGCTCAAGCGAGTCTCATCCACTGATCCGTAGTCGTAAGAAGGAAGGATTTGCACGTGTGTCACGCCCAACTCGATGAGGTGGTCAATACCTGTGGAGAAGCCCTCCGCTGTCTTGGTGCCATGCTCGGTCCATTGTACAAACTTACCCTTGTTCTCCACACCTGAAGTAGAGTGGATAGACATATCACGGTGGTGCATCTCGTAGATGATAGCATCTTTCGCACCTGCAAAAGCAGGACGCACATCCTCGCTCCAACCCTCTGGATTGGTAGTGGCGAGGTCAATCACCGCAGCACGGCGGCCATTCACGCCCACAGCCTTAGCAAAGATACCTGGGGTCTCGTGCAGAGTCCAACGAGAACTTGGCTCTACGATTTTGAAGGTGTAGAACTGACCATTGAGGTCGCCCTTTACGGCCTTAGTCCAACTGCCATCCTTTTGACGGCACATGGTGAGGGTCTTCAAGGGCTCAATGGTAGTAGCATCAGCATACAGATTCAGATACACGGTATCTGCATTAGGACTCCACACTGAGAAAGTAGTGCTCTCTGGCGAATAGGTCATCTCACTCAGCGAACCTTGCTTCACTGGGTAGTCATTCACGCTCTCATAATGAGGCTTTTTGGCACAGCAACCCATAAGAGTGGCTGCAAGAGTCATCATAATCAGTACTTTTTTCATATAATTCATAATTCTTAGTTCTGCATTCTTAATTGATAAAAATCTGCCTTCTCAATGCGTTGAACTGCATAATCTTTAGTGACCTCAAAGGTCTTTTTGCGCGTTTTAGACGAAGGCAAATCATACATCACATCCATCATCACCGTCTCCATCAAGCCACGCAAACCGCGCGCACCCAACTTATACTCAATGGCTTTGTCCACGATATAATCCAACATATCAGGCGCAAAAGTCAGTTGGAAGCCATCCATCTCCAATAGTTTTTGGTATTGCTTGGTAATGGCGTTGTTAGGGTCGGTAAGGATATTGCGCAGTGCATCCTTATCCAATGGTTTGAGATAGGTCAATATAGGTAGACGACCGATAATCTCAGGAATCAGTCCAAAGGACTTCAAGTCTTGTGGCGCAATGTATTGCAATAGGTCACTCTTATCAATCTTTTGCGCTTTCTTGCTGGCATCAAAGCCCACCACTTGGGTATTGAGGCGTTGCGCAATCTTGCGCTCAATGCCATCAAAAGCACCACCACAGATAAATAAGATATTCTGTGTATTCACATGAATAAACTCCTGCTCTGGGTGCTTGCGTCCACCTTGAGGTGGCACATTCACCACCGAACCCTCCAACAATTTCAGCAGACCTTGTTGTACACCCTCACCCGACACATCACGAGTGATACTTGGGTTATCCGATTTGCGGGCAATTTTGTCGATTTCATCGATAAAAACGATACCTTTCTCGGCTTTCTTCACATTGTAATCTGCCTCTTGCAATAGGCGAGTGAGCAGGCTCTCCACATCCTCGCCCACATAACCTGCCTCAGTCAGCACTGTGGCATCCACAATAGTGAAAGGCACTTTCAGCAGTTTGGCAATCGTGCGAGCCAGTAATGTTTTGCCCGTACCTGTTGAGCCTACCAAAATAATATTCGATTTCTCAATCTCCACTCCACCCTCTGTGCGAGGTTGCAGCACACGCTTATAGTGGTTATATACCGCCACCGACAAATAGCGTTTGGCATCATCCTGACCAATCACATATTGATCAAGAAACGCCTTAATCTCCGCAGGTTTAGGCAGTGTATTGAGTTCCAAGCCCTTAATGTCGGTTTCATTCTCCATGTACTGCTTCATTTCACGAATCATCTTATGACCCGCCTCTATACAGTCATGGCAAATCAAACTGCCATCATCACCACGGAACATATGCGGCATCTCACGACCGCAAAAAGAGCATTGTTCTTTCTTTTTTGCCATAATCCCCTTTTACTTGTTCTCTCGGCGATACACCTTATCAATCATACCATATTTCAGTGCCTCCTCAGCGGTCATCCAATAGTCGCGATCAGCATCTTGGCGAATCTTCTCTACTGTCTGACCCGAGTGATCAGAAATGATTTGATAAAGTTCATCTTTCAATTTCAGAATCTCGCGTGCAGTAATCTCAATATCAGATGCTTGACCTTGGATACCGCCCAATGGTTGGTGAATCATCACACGGCTATGAGGCAATGCTGCACGCATGCCTTTCTCGCCTGCTACCAACAGCACCGCACCCATCGAAGCAGCCATACCTGTACAGATAGTAGCCACGCGCGAGTGGATAAACTGCATGGTGTCATAGATCCCCAAGCCTGCATATACCGAGCCACCAGGGGTGTTGAGGTAGATATTGATATCACGCTCCGAGTCCACCGAATCCAAATAGAGCAACTGCGCTTGGATTACATTAGCAGTATAGTCATTCACCTCTGTGCCAAGGAAAATGATACGATCCATCATCAGACGCGAAAACACATCCATTTGGGTCACATTCAACTGGCGTTCTTCAAGGATAGAAGGACTGATATAACTTGCCGATGCATTCATAGCGTTCTCCACATGCATCGAGTTCATGCCACGCGAAGTCGCAAATTTCAAAAAATCATTCTTCATGTTAGTTTTCGTTTAGAGTTTAGTGTTTAATGTTATTCTTTTTTTCAAGTACTGCCCGACTGATGCCGGGCAGTACCTTATTTATTATTCGCGCGTATGCGCATGTGTGCGTATAGCAGTGATTACTTCTTCAACTCTGCTTTCTTCTCTTTGCGACGAGCGATAGCCTGTTGGATATCGTAAGCCAAAGGAGTAGCCAAACCGAGAGTAGAATAGGTACCAATCATCACACCCAACATCAATGCGAATACGAAACCGCGGATAGTCTCACCACCGAAGCAGAAGATTGCCAGCAACACTACGAAGGTAGACATAGAGGTTGAGAAGGTACGGCTCAAGGTATCGTTCAACGCGTTGTTCATATTGAGCATGAGTTCGCGTTTTGGATACAGACCCTTATACTCGCGTACGCGGTCGAATACAACCACAGTATCGTTGATAGAGTAACCAATGATGGTCAAGATAGCTGCGATAAATGATTGGTCAATCTCCATTGAGAATGGCATTACCTTCCAAAGGAGGGCGTATGCACCCAATACGAAGAGCGCATCGTGTGCCAAACCAACCAACGCACCTACAGAGAATGCCACATTGCGGAAGCGGAGCAATACATAGAGGAAGATACCTACCAACGCAGCCAACACAGCCCAAACAGCAGATTGGGTAATATCGTCAGCGATAGCAGGACCTACCTTTTGTGATTGCATGATACCTACCTCTGGATTCAACTCAGTAGATTTGAACGCATCAAAAGTAATATCCTCAGCCAAGAATGGTTTGCAACCCTCATAGAGCAATGTCTCAATAGTCTCCTCTACATCCTCAGAGTTGTCGTTAATGAGGTAGTTGGTAGATACACGCACTTGGTTAGCGTCACCGATAGTGATTACGTTGAGTGCAAAGTTCTCCTCATCGCCAAGCTCTGCTTTTGCAGCCATAAACACATTGTCCAAAGAAGCATTTACTTCCTCGGTGTTCACATCTTGAGCAAAACGGATGATATAGTTGCGACCACCAGAGAAGTCGATACCCAAGTTCAACTTACCAAAGAAGTGTGGGTTAAGTGCCAACGCACCAACAACTACAAAGATACCAGAAATGATATAAGTTACCTTGCGCGCACCGATGAAGTTCACCTTGGTGTTTTGCAAGAAGTTTTGCATCAACTTGGTTGTGAAGTTCAACTCTTTAGCGTTCTCTTTCTTAGCATAAGTCTCCAACAACATGCGGCAAACAAACACAGCAGTCAAGAACGAAGAGATGATACCAATCATATAAGTTACAGCGAAGCCCTTGATAGGACCAGTACCGAAGATAGCCAAGATAGCACCAGTCAAGAACGAAGTCACGTTCGAGTCAATGATGGCAGAGATAGCACCAGAGAAACCATCCTCAATAGCTTTGCGCAAGTTCTTACCTGCACGACGCTCCTCGCGGATACGCTCGTAGATAAGCACATTAGCATCCACAGCCATACCCATGGTCAGCACGATACCGGCAATACCAGGCAAGGTCAATACTGCGGAGAATGATGACAAGATACCTGCCAACAAGAATACGTTGCAGAGCAATGCGATGTTAGCAATCATACCTGCGGTAAAGCCATAGTAGCAAATCATGTAGAGCATAATGAGGATGAAGCCCAATACGAAACTCCACATACCTGCGTTGATAGCCTCTTTACCGAGTGATGGACCTACTACATCCTCTTGGATGATACGAGCAGGAGCAGGCATTTTACCTGAGTTCAAGGTGTTAGCCAAGTCCTTAGCCTCTTCTACGGTGAAGTTACCAGTAATTTGTGAGCTACCACCAGCAATCTCGTTTTGTACGGTTGGGAAACTATATACATAGCCATCCAATACGATGGCGATAGATTTGCCGATATTGTCGCGAGTGATTCGTTGCCAATCGCGTGCACCCTCAGCGTTCATGGTCATACTGACATTAGCGTAAGCAGATGTTTGACCGAAGTCAGCGCGAGCATCTGTGATTACATCACCCTCCAAAGAAGGACGACCACTGGTTTGTGACTTCAATGCTACCAATTGATAGAATGACTCTGCCTCGTCAATAGCCTTCACGGTCCAGCACAGACGCAACTCGCGTGGGAGCAACGACTTAGCCACTTGTGAGTTCAACATAGCCATTACCTTTGCAGTGTCAGTATAATGTACAGTACCTACCACTGGACCTTGATATGGTTGACCTGCTGGGCTTACAGAAGGATTAAGCACGGCAAACAATGGGTTGGCCTGCTTGTACTCTGCCATAGCAGCCTCTTGATCGGCCTCTACTTGAGCAAGGCTATCAGCAGCCTCCACCAAAGCGTCCAACTCATTAGCCTCAGCCTTCACTTCCTCTTTCACAGGAGCAGCCTCTGCTTGAGCAGCCTCTGTGCTTGCGTTTTGCGCAGCAAACTCGTTGTTGATTTGTGCCAATTGTGGAAGAATCTCTGCCAAGTTGTAGGTCTCCCAGAACTCAAGGTTTGCACTACCTTGAAGCAGTTTACGAACGCGCTCTGGCTCTTTGATACCTGGCAACTCAATCAAAATACGACCTGTTTGGCTCAACTTTTGAATATTAGGTTGTACCACACCGAAGCGGTCGATACGAGTACGAAGCACATTAAATGAGTTATCGATAGCGCCTTGTACCTCCTCGCGAACCACTTTCTCCACCTCTTGGTTGGTGGAGTTCAAACTCACCTTGTCGCGGAGCTCAAATGTAGAGAACACCGATGCCAACTGAGCATTAGGATCAATCTCGTAGAATGATTCAAAGAAAAGGGTCAAGAAATCTGCACCCGATGTTTTTTGTTTCTCTTGTGCCTTTGCAATCGCTTGGTTAAAATTCTCAGTAGTGTTGTAACCGCTCAATGCACGGATAATGTCTGGTACAGACACTTCCATAGTTACGTTCATACCACCCTTGAGGTCAAGACCAAGATTGATCTCTTTCTCGCGGCACTCTTTCAGCGTGTAGCCAAACCACACCTTCTCACCAGCAATAGAGTCCAAGTATTGGTACTCTTTTGCATTATCACCTTGAGCATACTCTGCGGCTTTGTTGTCGTAGTGATTTGTCACAAATGAGAATGACAAATAGAACGCGCTTACCAAAGCAAGGCAGACTGCCAATGTGATAACAAGTCCTTTGTTTTGCATAATTTTAATTTAGTTTTATTTGTTATTAATTTTTGTTCGTGCAATCTCAATCGCTGTTATTTTCTACTTCTTTTTTGAGGTACGCGCGCGCTGCTCTCGCACGCCCTCGCACACGCGAGAAGATAATCAGCACAAAATAGCGTGCAAAGATACTATAAAATTTGTAAATACGCAAGTAATTTCAACAAAATATCATTTTTTTCGCTAAAAAGTGCAAAAATATTTGGTCATGTCAAAAAAAAGCAGTACCTTTGCACCGCATTTCGATAAGAGATGATATATCGCGGAGTAGAGCAGTGGTAGCTCGTCAGGCTCATAACCTGAAGGTCGGTGGTTCGATCCCGCCCTCCGCAACAAGAAAGAAAAGCCGCTTAGTAAAGCGGCTTTTTTGTTTCTCATACCATCTTAGCGGATAGTCATACTCTTCTTTTTTTTGTTCGCTCATTGTATATTCCGACACATAACCGACACATAACCGATACATAACCGATACATAACCGACACATAACCGATACATATGAATATCCCGTGAATATCCCACGAATATCCTATGAATACCCTACAGCAAGGAAGCCTATAGGGAATATATAAGGAACAAATGAAAAACACACGGACCTATTATCCCAAATCGGCAATAAAAAAAGTGCGCCAATATGTTGACGCACCTCTTATTTTTTAGATTTAGGATTCTTAGCGAACTAAGCGACCCGATATATCATATACATCACCATTTGGCATCACGAGGTACAACGATTGGTTAATGAGTACCTTGCGAGCCATAGCCTTATTAGGCACTTCTATCTCCTCCACTTGGGTGCTTACAGGGCAATCTACCACTTGATAGGTAGCCTTTGTGTCACCCGATTGTGCAAGTTGGATACAGGTATTGGCTGTGAAAGTCATATCTTCAGTTTGGTTGGCATTACCATTCCAATCTGTACCATTGCGGAAAATGATATTCAACACCTCAGTATCTTCAGTCACTACATACCAATCACCATCCTTGCTTGGAGTTACCACACGACCATTTCCACCTTCAGGCCATACCCAAGCTGTGATAGTCTCTGTCCAATGTGCAGGCATTTTAGCCTTCACAGTGATACCCTTTGGATCTTCTGGTTTTGGATCATCGCCTGGATTAGGTGTTTCACCACCGTCGCACAATGCTGTTACAGTACCATTGCAACCGCTGAAGTTGTACAGACCGTGCATTGTAAAGGCAAGGTCAGCGGTTTGTTTGCCGTTGCCATTCCAAATGATCATCCATGTAGAAGGATCGCCTGTAGCACTTGTAGGAACCACGAATTTGAACTTACCATCGCCCAAGTGAGTAGCAGCAGTACCTGGCCATGAACCTGCAAGAGCAGTCTCAGTGCCCTTAATCCACATATATACATTGGCAGTTGTACCAAAGTCAGAGCCTTGGAAGAACACTGCACGTTCGTCAGCAGATTCCAAGCACATTTCTGAATCCTTTGGATCCTCTGGCTTAGGATCAACAGGTTTTTCACCAGTATCGCCACCCTCACAGATTTTAGTTACAAGATTTTGATAGCCACTTGTGGTGTAAAGACCACGCATATGGAATGGCAAGTCAGCAGTTTGCCTACCATTGTTGTTATTATTCCAAATGATTTGCCAGTCAGAACCACTTACATCAACGCCCTCAGGAATTACATATTTGAAAGTACCGCCACCGAGGTGCTCTGCACGCTGTCCTGGCCAACCTGCGATATTACCCGCGCCATTCCACATATATACAGCCATGGATGTACCCCACTCTTTATCGCCCTTGAAGAATACGGCACGCTCTGTTGCAGAAGCCACACAAGGCTCAACTGGCTCACCCCAATCGGTGTTGCCACCTTGACCGAAGCGGTCATCCAACTCCTCTTGAGTACCATCCCAACTTGGATAACTACCTGCGTTCTTTGAGCCATAAACATATTTGCCATCCACACCCACTTTACCAGGAGCTTTGGTCTTCTCAGTATCCAATACATACACACGCATGTTACCCTTGCCAGAGCAAGAAACGCTGAGCGTACCATTGGTAACAGTCTTCTTATCACCTGTCACGCAATCTACATAAGTACCATTCAAAATATTGCTAAAGGTAGCACCACCAGAGATACATACCAAAGCATAAGAGTCAGTTGTAGCATCGGTATAACGACGTTTAAAAGCAAATGAACCATTGCAGCCATCAGTAGAATATTGACCTTTACGCAACGCTGGCACAGCCATACGAATCTTAGCCAAGCGTTGGATATGCAAAGCAAGAGGGTGCTTCAATGTTTGAGCGATATTGCCAGAAGCATTGCTATACTCTGCGAAATCAGTTACATTGATATCACCTTTAATGTAACCACCAAAGTATGCACGACCAGTTTCTTTCAATGCGATATTTGGACCTTTGTCAATTACGCAACCCTTCTTGAATTGAATCTCTGAACCATAATATACACAAGGGATACCACGGAAAGTAAACATCAATGCCAAGTTCTCAGCCCAAGTATCTTCGCTTTGATCAAAACGAGTACCTTCTGGTGCACCATCAGGAGCGTAGTCGTGAGAATCTACATAGGTCACATTCCATGTAGCATCGTTGTAGCGATTGTCGTTACCACGAACACCCCATGCCTCGTTAGCAGAACGGAAGTTCCAGTGCATTGGGAAGTCAATTACGCTCAAACCAGAGTATTGACTATAATCAGGTGTATGGTAGTTATTACCACTCAACAACGCATTGTTAGAAGTGCGACCGTCGCTGTATTGACCTACATAGTCAGCAGCGTGTTGATCCACAGAAGTCACATTGGTATGACTACCTTTTTCACCTTCTTTTACAAACATATCGTTCCAAGAAGTCTCGCTGGTGTCCCAAGCGTAGTTCTTCTTCTCGGTCCATGTGTAGAAATAAGGGCTCAAACGGTCTTGACCACGATAAGTCACATTGCGGTCGCGTGAGCAAACCTCTGCATACATAAAGAAGTCACCACCATTACGCTTTGCCTTGTACTGCTCAGCCAAAGCAGTAAATTGAGGGATAAAATTCTTATTGAAAGTCAAACGAGAGATGTGTCCACCGGTATCAATACGGAAACCGTCCACACCCATTTTAATAAACTCACCATAGCATTTTACCAAGTAGTTAGCCACATATTGGTTCTCAGTGTTCAAATCCACGCAGTCACCTGCTATTTGTGCCCACCAACGAGTGTCATCATCCCAGTTGAAGTTACCGTAGTGGTGCCAGTAGTTATTTTTGTCGTGGTTTTGACCATCGGTATTCTTCATCTCAGCCAAACGTTTTGCGTATTGCTCACCACCAGGCAATGAGAGATAGTTATCAGGCAACTTTCCGCCATCTTTCTTGGTATAAGGCACCATACATGCATCGATATTGCTTTGGTCTGCCTCCCAATCACGAGTAAAGAGTTTGCAAAGATTTGCCTCACCAAAGTTACCTGTATGGTTAAGCACAATATCAAGGATTATTTTCATACCCTTTGCGTGTGCTGCATCAATCAAATCTTGGAACTTCACATCCTCACTCTCATAGCGTTTGTCCACTTTAGACATGTCATGTGCATGATAGCCGTGATAGTCATAACCAGAAGCATTCTCCACGATAGGAGTGATCCAAACTGCGGTAAAACCGAGCGCCTTGATGTAGTCCAATTTTTCAATCAAACCTTTGAAGTCACCACGCCAAGCAGGGTCACCTACGTTGTAGTTTTGTGCGTCCCAGCATTGAGTGTCATTGTTAGGATCACCGTTGTAGAAACGAGTGGTCATAACAAAATAAATTTGCTCATCGCGAAAGTCTGTACGCGATGGGAACAATGTGGCTGCAGTTGCTGTCATGAACATGAAGCAAGCCGCTAAAATGCCAAAAAATCGTTTTGTCATAATTGTTTTAGTTGTTTTTATTATAGATTTATTTTGTGTGTTTATCCTACTGATCCTTCCAGACTCACCTGCAATAACTTCTGCGCCTCTACCGCAAACTCCATTGGCAGTTTGTCCATCACCTCCTTGGCATAACCATTCACTATCAATCCCACTGCATCCTCTACACCTATGCCACGCTGTTGGCAGTAGAAGAGTTGATCCTCACTAATCTTACTCGTCGTTGCCTCGTGCTCAATAATCGCTGTCGGATTTTGTATGCGCATGGTTGGGAAGGTATGCGCGCCACATTTATCGCCCAACAAAAGACTATCGCACTGACTATAGTTGCGCACATTCTCTGCATTCGGCATCACACGCACCAGTCCGCGATACGCGTTCTGACTCTTGCCTGCCGATATACCCTTGCTAATTATACGCGAGCGCGTGTTCTTACCTATATGTATCATCTTTGTGCCAGTATCCGCCTGCTGGTAGTTATTGGTCACTGCCACCGAATAGAACTCAGCACTGGAGTTATCGCCCTTCAATATGCAACTTGGGTACTTCCATGTGATTGCCGAACCAGTCTCCACTTGTGTCCAACTCAATCGCGCATTCTCGTGGGTGATTCCGCGTTTGGTCACGAAGTTATAGATACCGCCCTTGCCTTCTTTATCGCCAGGATACCAGTTCTGCACCGTCGAATACTTCACTTCCGCATCCTTATGCACCACAATCTCCACAATCGCTGCGTGCAACTGATTCTCATCGCGCATAGGAGCAGTACAACCCTCCAAATAACTCAAATACGCCCCCTCATCTGCGACCAACAAGGTACGCTCAAACTGACCCGTGTTACCTGCATTGATACGGAAATAGGTACTGAGTTCCATCGGACAACGCACACCCTTGGGTATATACACAAACGAACCGTCTGAGAACACCGCCGAGTTCAATGCTGCATAGAAATTATCATTTGCAGGCACCACCGACCCCAAGTACTTCTGCACCAGCTCTGGGTACTCTTGCACCGCCTCCGAGATAGAACAAAAGATAATCCCCTTCTCCGCCAATGTCTCGCGGAAAGTAGTTTTCACCGACACCGAGTCCATCACAGCATCCACTGCCATGTTTCCTGCCAACGCAGCGCGCTCCTCCAACGGAATACCCAGTTTATCAAAGGTTTTCATCAATTCTGGGTCAATCTCTTTCTTCTCTTCTCCTGTATGTGTTTTGGGCGCAGCGTAGTACGAAATCGCCTGAAAATCAATCTCTGGAATATTCAAATGTGCCCAAGTTGGGTGTGGCATAGTTAGCCATTTGCGGTATGCTTTCAGACGAAACTCCAGCAGCCATTCGGGCTCATTCTTCTTGGCAGAAATCAGCCGAACAACATCCTCATTCAAACCCATAGGAATCACCTCGGTTTCCACATTTGTTGTAAAACCGTACTTATATTCCTGACTTGTTATTTCTTCTATTTCTTTCATTTCTCTATACCGACTATCCGTATTTTATCACAACAAAATACCTAACACACCCCACACCGCTCCTCTTTTAAAGAAGGGGCTTAGAGGGCGAACAAAAAAAGAGCCACTCTCTTGAGCGGCTCTTTCTCTGAGGTACCTGGCGGATTCGAACCGCCGTCCCCGGTTTTGCAGACCGATCCCTAACCGCTCGGGCAAGGTACCAAAATGTGCGTTCTTCTTAGAAAGCGGGTGCAAAGGTACTGCTTTTTTTTTAATTGACCAAATATTTTTGCGTTTTTTAGTAAAAAATATCACTTTTATTACAATTTTCTTGCATATATGCAAAAAAAGCAGTACTTTTGCAGCCGATTTCAAGCCGCGATGGTGGAATCGGTAGACACGAAGGACTTAAAATCCTTTGGCCAGTGATGGCTGTGCGGGTTCAAGTCCCGCTCGCGGTACTGAATGGAACAAACAAAGCCGCTCAAGTTCACTTGCATGCGGTTTTGTGAGTTACATTTGCAAGTGGCGCAAAGGGACTTACGAAGAAAGTCCCGCTCGCGGTACTGAATGGAACGAACAAGACAAAAAGGAAGTGCTTAACATGAAAATGTTGGGCACTTTCCTTATTCTACCAGCAATAGTATTCCCATTTATCCCAACCAAATAGGGAATAGATATACTAATCACTAACTAAAGCCAAATATTATGCAAGGTATCCAAAAGAGCAAATATCCGTGGGCGCTACTTTTTGTAAGCGTTTTTCTATGCTTATCCCCAATTTTTCGTTCGAAAAACTACGATGAAATCGGAGATATTGATATAAATGGTGTCAATATTGTATATCAAGTAAAAGGCAATAGCAAGGACAAACCCATTATCCTATTACACGGCAATTCGGGCGAACACGACCACCTCAGCATTATGGTGGACCAATTGGACTCAGCAGGCTATTTGGTATATGCGCTCGACTCTCGCGGACAAGGTGCAAACGCCCCATTAAAGGAGTATCATTATATCGATATGGCGAACGATTTGTCCGATTTCATCGAGAAAATCGGATTAGAAAAACCCGCTATCTTCGGTTGGAGTGACGGCGGAAATGTAGCCCTGCAAATGGAAGTGCTCCACCCTAATACCGCAGGATTAATCATTACCGCAGGAGCCAACATCTTCCCCGAGGGCGTAAAGCCCGATTTATGGGAATATTTTAAACAAGAATTGCAAAAAGACTCGATTCCACCGCTCACTAAGATGATGCTACTGGAACCTCAGATGACTTGGGCAGATATGCAAACAATCCAATGTCCTGCACTGATTGTGGCAGGCGAACACGACCTTATTGATGAGGCACACACCCGCATGATTGCGGAGAACATTCCTAACGGCAAAATGTTGATTGTACCCAACGAAGATCATGGGTCATTTGTATATAAAAGCCCCAAAATAGGCGAAATAGTATTGCAATATCTAAAAGAAAAGGGCTATTAATCCCCATTTTACTTCGATATTTGTAAAATATCGCGTGTACGCTTGCGTATGTGCGATATTTTTTGTAACTTTGCGCCCAAATTTGCAAAAATATTTTATACCCTACACTTTTAGTGTATATTAGTAGAAACAGAAATGCAGAAATCGGATTTTATCATTGAGGTAAATCATGTGTCCAAACAGTTTGAGGACGGTAAATTCGCCTTGGACGATGTAAGCCTATCTATCAAGAAAGGCGAGTTTGTAACTATTTTGGGGCCATCGGGCTGTGGCAAGACTACGCTATTGCGTTGTATAGCCGGTTTTCAGGTGGCAACAGAGGGAGATATCTTGCTCAACGGCGAAGATGTAACCACCATGCCTCCGCACATGCGCGATGTGAACACGGTCTTCCAAAAGTACGCCCTTTTCCCCCACTTGAATGTGTTTGACAATGTGGCTTTTGGTCTGAAACTCAAGAAAACAGACAAAAAAGTCATTGAAAAGAAAGTAAAACAAGCACTCAAGACAGTAGGCATGACAGACTACGAGTACCGCGATGTAGATAGCCTCTCAGGCGGTCAGCAACAGCGTGTAGCCATTGCGCGTGCAATCATTAACGAGCCAGAGGTACTGCTGCTGGATGAGCCATTAGCTGCGCTCGACCTCAAGATGCGCAAAGATATGCAAATGGAACTTCGCGCCATGCATAAGAAATTGGGCATTACCTTCATTTATGTAACCCACGACCAAGAAGAGGCATTGACACTCAGTGACCGTGTGGTGGTGATGAGCGAGGGTAAGATTCAACAGATTGGCACGCCAACCGATGTGTATAACGAGCCACAAAACTGTTTTGTTGCCGATTTCATCGGGGAAAGTAACATTTTGGACGCCACTATGGTGAAGGATAAAATGGTGAACTTCTGCGAGCATGACTTCGAGTGCGTGGACAAAGGTTTTGGCGAAGACACCGAGGTGGATGTAGTTGTTCGCCCAGAAGATATTTATATTGGCACCCTGCAAGAAGGCAAGGAAGACAACTGGCAGTTGCATGGCGAAGTGCATAGTTGTATCTTCAAAGGTGTGCACTACGAAATGACCGTGCTGACCGATGAGGGCTATGAGTTAATGATTCAAGACTATCATGCCTTTGAGCCAGGCACCAAAGTAGGTCTATTGGTAAAGCCCGAGGACATTCAAGTAATGAAGAAAGAGCGATTGTGCAATACCTTCGATGGCGAAGTGTTGGAGGATAACCGCGTGCGTTTCTTGGATGAAGAATGGGATATTCCAGAGCGCGTGGCTGAGCGATTCGAGGTAGGCGAAGAGGTAGAAGTGGAAGTGGACTTCAACCGCGTAAACCTGCAAGACGACGAGGAAGATGGTGTGCTGTGTGGCGAAGTGTATTTCATTTTGTACAAAGGCGACCACTACCACCTGACTGTCCGCACCGATGATGGCGACGATATTTATGTGGACACCAACGATGTATGGGACGATGGCGATCGCGTGGGTATCCGCATTGCGCCAAGTTATATTCGATTATATAAGAAGACCGCGCCCACGGTGCTGAAAGAAGAGTGACCGTTATACTGTTAGACCGCGCTCCGCACTGAGAGATTCCGCGAATCTAACTTCTAACAGGCAATCTAAACGCTAACAACAAAGTGTTCCTAAAATGAAGAATAATAAATTGAGAATGGTATTTCAGTCGCGCAGTACATGGGCTTGGCCCTATGCGTTATTTATGCTGTGCTTGGTGATTTTGCCATTGGTGCTGATTGGAGTATATGCTTTCACGGATGCCAACGGAAGTTTCACGCTGCAAAACTTCGTGAGTTTCTTTACCAAATCCGAGGCTATCAACACTTTCGTGTATTCATTGGCCATTGCATTGATTACCACAATTATATGCCTCGTCTTGGGGTATCCCGCAGCGTATATCATGGCAATGTCGGACTTCAAGACGCCACAAGTGATGGCGATGTTGTTCATATTGCCCATGTGGATCAACTTCCTGCTCCGTACCATTGCCACAGTGGAATTGTTCCGCATGTTTGGATTACCGTTGGGCGAAGGCGCATTGCTATTTGGTATGGTGTATGACTTCCTCCCCTTTATGATTTATCCTATTTACAACACCCTACAAAAGATGGATACCAGTCTGATTGAGGCGGCTCATGACTTAGGTGCAAAGCGGCACCAAGTATTCCTCAAAGTCACACTACCACTCTCCACACCAGGTATCTACTCGGGTATTGTGATGGTGTTCATGCCTACTGTATCAACTTTTGCTATCGCGGAACTGCTGACCCACAACAAAGTAACATTATTCGGTTCACTCATTCAACGCTGCTTCGGTGAAGGTGGTATAGCAATGTGGAACTACGGCGCAGCATTATCGTTGATTATGTTGATCATCATTGGATTAACCAGTTTCTTCGGAGGCGACAAAGAGGATATAAATCGTTGATTGTGAAGAAGGAAATCCAAATCTGGATTCTGGAATAAATAAAGAACTATGTTTGAAAATTATAAGAAATCGAAAATCGAACAACGCGGATTGGCGTCGCGCGTGGCAGCACAAGCCTACTTATGGTTACTGTTGGTGGTTTTATATGCCCCTATCCTGCTGATTATCATATTCTCGTTCACCCAAAGTAAGGTGTTTGGCAACTGGACAGGCTTTACATTTGGTCTGTACGAAAACCTATTCACAGGTTATGATGCAGTGGCACAAGTGAAAGTAGATCCAAACCTCTACCGTGCTATCTTCTTCACCGTGGTAATTGCGATCTCTGCTGCACTAATATCCACAGTATTAGGTACTTTGGCGGCAATCGGTATCTACCATATGCGTAATCGCGACCGCAAGATACTCACTTTCATGAATAGTATCCCAATGATTAACCCCGACATTCTGACGGGTATCAGTCTGTTCTTGTTATTCGTATTCTTGGGTATCAGTCGCGGTTTAGGCACTGTGATTGCTGCGCATGTGGTATTCTGTACGCCGTATGTAGTGCTGAGCGTTATGCCTCGCCTCACCAAGATGAATCCAAACATTTACGAAGCAGCACTTGACCTTGGTGCCACACCTTTCCAAGCCCTGCGCAAAGTAATGATGCCTGAATTGTGGCCAGGTATGATCAGTGGATTCATTCTGAGCCTCACCCTCAGTATCGACGACTTCGGCGTAACCTATTTCACCAAAGGCAGTAGCGGACTGGAAACCCTATCCACTTTCATTTACGCAGACGCGCGCAAGGGCGGTCTTACACCCGAATTGCGCCCACTATTCTCGCTTATATTCCTGACTATCTTAGTCTTACTAATAATAATGAACATACGAACCCATAAACAAACAAAACAATGAAAAAACTCTTTTTTGCTGTAGCCGCATTGGTGCTACCTTGTCTGTTGGTATCCAACACTTTTGCTGCTGACCGCGAGCATACGCTGAAGGTGTATAACTGGGCAGACTATATTGACATGAATGTGCTCAATGGTTTCCCAGCGTGGTACTATGAGCAAACAGGCGAACAAGTAGAAGTTCTATACCAGACATTCGACATTAATGAGTCGATGCTTACCGAGATTGAGGTGGGTCACGAGGACTACGATGTGATTTGTCCTTCGGAATATATCATTGAGCGTATGTTGCGCAACAAGTTGTTGCAACCTATCAACAAGGATTTTGGCAATACGCCTGACTACACGAAACTGGTATCACCTTTTGCGGTGGATAAGTTCCAACAAATGGCAACAGACAGCAGCGTGTGCGTGGCAGACTACACTGTGGGTTATATGTGGGGTACCACAGGTATTCTCTACAACACCGCATTGGTTGATAAAGAGGAGATTCTTTCTTTGGGCGGCTTGCAAAACGAAAAGTTTGCAGGTAAAGTCTTTATGAAAGACGCCTTCCGCGACATTTATTCTGTGGTGGTACTCTATGCCTTCCGCGATGAGATCGCGCGTGGCGAAGTGAGTCGCGATGAGTTGGTGGCTAATGTGACCGACGAGCGTATCCAACGCGTAGAGGAGTTTCTGACCAGCATGAAGAGCAATATCGCAGGCTGGGAAGTGGACTTTGGCAAAGAAGAAATGACCAAAGGTAAAGCATGGCTCAACCTCAGTTGGTCGGGTGACGCACAATGGGCTATCGATGAAGCTGCCGAAGTGGGCGTTAACCTCGAATACTTTGTGCCACAAGAGGGAAGTAATGTGTGGTTTGATGGTTGGTGTATCCCTGTGTATGCCAAGAACACCAAGGCTGCCAGTTACTTCATAAACTATATGTGTATGCCTGAGAATGCCATTCTCAACATGGAAGAGATTGGTTATGTGAGTGTTGTGGCTGACTCCACTATTCTTGATTGGGCGAATGATGAGGAGATAGAGCAAACCTCCAACCTCACCTATTTCTTCGGTGAAGGTGCAGAGGCAGTGCATGCAAATCATGTGTTCTACCCTGACCAAACCGTCATTGAGCGTTGCGCTTTGATGCACGACTGCGGCGATAAGACCGAGGACATGTTGGCCATGTGGTCACGCGTGAAAGGCGATAACCTGAGCATGGGATTGGTGATTTTTATCCTCGTCGTATTGGCATTGATTGTGATTGTGTTCGTAGCACAAGCCATAAACCGCAAACGCCAACGCGAGTTGCAACGCAAGAAACGCAGCCGCAGAAGATAATTTGCCCGAAAAATAGCCATCCGCACCACACAATAACCATACAATAACCACACAATAACCATACTATTCCAGTCGCATTTAGAATGAAACGAGTACTAATCTATATTATCGGTATCGTTCTCGGGACCTCTTTAGCGAGCGCGCAAGACTACGAACAACCCTTCCGCGACCTACAACAGCAGTTCCAAGAGCGCCAGAAAGCAACTTCTGCCAACCTCAAAACCTATTTGGAGCAATACCCACACACACCATATAGTGATGAAATCTACTTTATGGAAGGTGTGTTGTATGCCGAACAGGAGAAATACAAACAAGCGATTAAGGCATTTGGAAAGGTCAATGCCAAAAACCTCTCGCGCGAGTCGCAACCGATGTTGTATTTCTATTGGGGATATGCACTGCTGAAACAAGAGAATTATGAAAAAGCCCTATCCTACCTACTCCGTTTGAAGGATAAAAACTCGCTTTACACACCACATGCTCGCTACTACGCAGGGTATTGCCACTATTGTATGAAGGATTTCCAAAGTGCATTGGCAGAATTTACGGCGGTAGAGTATTTGGCTGGTTATCAACAGATTGTACCATACTATATCGTTCAAATCGACTATGCGCAAGGCAAATACGATGAGGTATATACACGCGCCAACCAATTATTGGATACCTTCCCTGACAATCCACACAACTACGAGTTGCACCGTATGTTGGGTGAGTTGTACTACCAAGATAGTGCCTATCAAGAATCCATTCAGCATTTGGAATCCTACCATACACTCACTCTCGAACAAAAGCGCGAACCGCTGCGCAACGACATTTATCTATTGGGCGTAGCCAACTATCGTGTGGGAAAGTATCAAGAGGCTATCCAAAAACTGAAAACGGTGAAAGAGCAAAAAGACTCTATCTCCGAAAGTACCTACCTGCACCTCGGACATAGTTACCTACGCATGGGCGAAGAGGAGAAAGCCAAACTATCCTATGCGGCTGCCATGCGTCTCAACCTCAATAACCAAGTACGCGAGGAAGCCATGTACAACTATGTGCAAATAACCTACCTACAAGGTTCTGCATTGGGTGAAAATATTACTGCCTTCCAAGATTTCTTGCGCGAATACCCCAACACCAAATACGCCAGCAAAGTCTATGCCCTGATGGCGGATATGTATATGAATAGCAAGAATTATAAAGCTGCCTACGAAGCATTATCCGAGGTTCAACATCCCGATGAAAAGACCCGCCAAACCATACAGTACCTACGCTATCAGATAGGTATGGATGCCTTCTTGCAGGGCAAAATGAAGGAGGCAGCACAATGGATGACACAGGTAATCAAAGAAGAAAAAGCCCCATCTGAATACAAGACCGATGCCTATTATGTGCGTGCCGAAAGTCGCTATCGCATGTTGCAATATCCCGCTTGTATTGAGGATATTGAGGATTTCCACAAGCAACCCAATGCCAAGACATCACGCAACTATACCAATTCCTTCTACCTCAAAGGATACGCCCTATTCAACCAACAGTTGCTGAAACAATCCGAGTATATTTTCCGCCAATATCTCTCTCACGCAGATAGTACCCAAACCATGTATGCCGATGCGCTCAACCGTTTGGGCGACTGCCTCTTTAGTAGCCGTCAGTTTGATGATGCAGTTGCTACCTACGACCGCGTAGTAAATTTACGCATCTACGGTGTAGATTACGCGCTATTTCAAGAGGGTTACGCACTCGGATTACTACATCGCTATCCCGAGAAAATCAAAAAGATGGAACTACTATCTACACGCTATCCACGCTCCGATTATGCAGATGATGCACTCTACGAAACAGCACGAGCACACCTGCAACTCGAGCAAAACGATGCGGCTATCAAAATCTACACACGCCTATTAGGACAATATCCTAATAGCAACAAGGCCTCTAAATCGGCTTTGGAATTAGGTATGACCTACCGTACACTGAAACAATACGACAAAGCCATTCAAGCCTACAAAAACACCATTGAGAAATATGCAGGCAGCGAGGAGGCATACGCCGCCCTTGAAGGATTGGAGCAAGTGTATGTAGAAACCAATAACATTAAAGACTACTTGGCATACACCAAAACGCTCAATCGAATCAATATGTACACCACTACCCAAGAGGATTCGTTGGTGTATGTTACAGCCGAATTACAATACCTCATGGGACGCTACGAAGAGGCAGCAGCAGGTTTGACCACCTACCTTACCTCATTCTGCCCTGGTGGACGCTATTGCGCTACAGCGCAGTATTACGCAGCCAACAGCTTCTACCAACTGCGTCAATACGATGCGGCTTTGGAACAATATAGCGCATTGGCGGACATAGAGGGTAATCCATATATGGAAGATGCGTGCATGCGTGCAGCAGAGATTGCATACGACAAACAGGAATATCATACTGCTGCGTATTATTTCCAAAAGATGTTGCGTGTAGCTTCCTCCTCCAATATGCGTATTACGGCACAGTTGGGCATTTTGCGTTGCAACCAACAAGAAGGCAATATAGATGAAGTTATAGCGGCTGCTACTCAACTATTGGAGCAAGAGGAACTAACCGAAAGCATACGCCAAGAGGCGTTGTATTGTCGCGCCAAAGCACACCTAACCAAACAGCAATACGGTTTGGCGGTTGTGGATCTTACGCCACTATCTCAAGAGGTACGCACACCTATGGGAGCAGAAGCTAAATACCTGTTGGCAGAGGCATATTTCCATTTAGGTTCAATGGATTTGGCAGAACAAGAGATTACAGCCTTTACCCAAATGCAAACATCGCAACAATACTGGTTGGCTAAGAGTTTGATTCTGCTTTCTGATATCAATGCACAACGCAACGATATCTTCCAAGCCAAACAATACCTCTTGGCATTGCAAGCCAACTATCAGCAAACAGATGATATTCAAACTATCATTTTGGAGAAATTGGCAGCATTGGAGGATAGCGATACGGAAAACAACGAAGATAACAACGAGGAAAATAACGAATTAGAAGATAACACCCTATGAAAAAGTCAATCATATTATTCTTAGTCATCGGACAACTATCTTTTCAATCACTGATGGCTCAATCCGATACTACTATTAGTCGCGTAGTGACTGTGGAGCGTGATTTTCAACCCGTGATACAAAATGCGGGTAAGATTAACCAACGCCCTGCGATTATCTCGCATGAGATTCCTCTCAACCCTGTGGTTTATTCCACCTACTCCGACACGCTCTCTATTGGCAACAACCTCAATCCGATGCGTGCGGCAGAAGTGCGATTTGTGTCACAGACACCGTTGCAGGGTGTATTAGAGGCAGCAGGCGGCTATCGCAATACCCATTTCATGTTTGGTTATCAGATTCACCAAAAGAAAAAAATGTCGCTTGACCTCTATGCCAATCACGATGCCTATTGGGGAAAAGATGCGCTTTCTGAATCGCAGTTGGGTATGCAAGTCACACGCCACTTCTCGCAAGCGGATTTCTATTTTGGCATAGAGGGGCAAAGCGATGCATACGCCTACCAACCTTGGTTCAACTGGCAAACGCTATGGAATGCCAATGCTAAAATCGGTGTTAAATCCACGGGCAAATCACCTATCCAATACCGCATACAAACAGGCTACACGGCTTTTATTGCCACCGATTGGGCAGTAGAACATCATGCTAAATCGCATTTGGATTTGTATTGGACCAACAAAACACATAGCGCAGGTGTAAATGCCTATGTGCAAAATAGTTTTTATACACCTCTGGACACTACACTTACCACCTCTCCACGCCATGCCATTCGCGTAGAGCCTTTCTACGAGTTTGCGAGCAAACATGTCCGCTTGCATGTGGGTGTGAATGTGGATATGAATATCGGTACAGGCGAGTTATTGAGCAATATCAATAACATTAGTTTCGCGCCATCTCCCAATGTGAAGTTCGAATGGAATATGATGGACAATATATTCCATGTCTATGCCCATGCTACAGGACACTACGGATTAGGCTCGTTAGAGGAATATATGAGTTACAATCGCTATTTGAATATCCGTGAAGGATTGGCATGGCAAATGCCACGCGACTATACACCAGTGGATGTACAAGTAGGCTTTAAGATTCGCCCTACCAAAACACTATTGATAGATATCTATGGTGGGTATGCCTATATGCAAAACGCTTGCAATATGCAAACGATTTTCCAAGAAGATGCTATGAACTATAAACTTTGGCAAAGCAGTTTCCAACGCTGGAAAGCAGGTGCCTCATTACACTATCACTACCGCGATATTATAGAACTTAATGCAGCAGGTAACTACTATTTCTTTAGACCTATAGAGCCAAATAATCCTCAGCCTGTTGCATACGACCGTCCTAATTGGGATGCACAACTGCGTTTGGATGTGCATATCAACAGCAAGTGGAGTCTTTATTCCGAGAATCAATTTGCGGGCAGTCGTTTGGCACTTACCAATCAGGGAGACAAAACCCTTGCGCCTATCATTTTGCTCAATGTGGGTGGTCAATATGCTATTAATCGTTGGTTGTTTGTCTATGCGCAATTAAATGATTACCTCAACCGCAAACACGATATTTTCTACGGTTACAAATCACAAGGCATTCACTTCCTGTTAGGTGTAAAATGGCAGTTCTAACCCCTGCCTTTACACCATTTTCCCCACGCCGGACACCAAACATTGGACACTGGACACCAGACATTGAACACCGGATCCGGACATTGGACACCGGATGCCGGACGCCAGACACTATATCTTGGATTTCGGTTTCTGGACGCCGGACGCCAATTTTGGAGTTTCCATACCTACGATACAAAAACGGCTGTGAATTATCACAGCCGTTTTTGTATCGTAATCTACTAAAGATTATTTCTTGTTATCCCAATTGAAGTGGAATGTCAGTTTCAGACCTGCGTCCAAATACGACATGTTCACTGGACCTGCATTCATGATAGATTGCATTTTACCAGCACCTACATTCACTTCATCTGGAGGAGTGATGGTCAAGATTTGTCCGTTAGCATCTTTATAGGTCTTGGTGTTGATGCCATAGGTAGCATATACACCCAAATCCAATGCGTAGCCAGACTCAAACTTGAGTTCGTAACCGAGTTCAGCACCCAAACCTACAGTTACATCCCATGCGTTCTTGTTCTTGCCGCTCTCAATAGCATCAGCAACAACACCCATCAAAGGATCGTTTGGAGCGATAGTTACGCCTTCCTCTACATGGGTAGCAGTCAAAGTCACACCTGACATGTCTTGCTTGTAACCAGCGTAAGCAGGCAAAATCAACTTAGGACCAGCGTTCACGAAGAAACCGTTTTGCATTACCATAGAGAACATTACAGGTACTTCCAATTGTACTTGACGGTTGATAGAACTTGCGTTCTTAATATCCACCAAATAGTTCAAAGTACCAGTAGCGTCTGGAATAGTAACATTATATTTGTCCAAACCTAAGTTTTGACCAAATTGCATATAACCAACGCTTACACCAGTCAAGATACCCAACATAGGACTCTTGCTTGATTTAACCCAATAGTGAGCATAGCGCAAGTCAAGCATAGTAGAGAAGCCGAACGAAGGAACGCTTTGCGCTGCGATACCACCGCGTACACCGATAGAGAAACGATTAACTTGGTATGGGAGATCTGGCACTACAGTGTCTTGCTCCACAATAGTATCTTCCTCTACATACTCCTCAAACATCTTAGCGCGAGCAGCCTCTTCTGCAGCAGCAGCGGCAGCAGCCTCTGCAGCCACGCGTACACGCTCAGCCTCCTCTGCAGCACGAAGAGCATCAAAATACTCTTGAGTCTTGTTGTGGTTCAAAGGAATCAAACTACCTTGAGCAATCCAAGAGTAGATACCACGAAGCAATACGCCTGTAGGTTTGGTCTTTGTACCCAACTGACGAATAGTGTGAGGCACACCATATACCCATGTTGACATACGCTCGCCTGTCAAATAGCGCAAACTATCTTTGTTGATCATCACAGTATCACCAATCTCCATAGCAGCACCAGAACTATAGACAAACTCTACAGCAGGTTGGGCAGCGTCGGTGGTTTGTGCTGAAACGCTTGACAAAGATACCTGTGTGGTGGCAAAAATTGCCACCAACAGGATAACCTTAAACATTTTATTCATAATTGTTTTCATTTCTTTTCCTCCCATTATTATTTAACAATGTAACGTAAGGTTGTTTGCTCGCCATTGTTTTGAACTTCTACCATGTAGTAGCCTGGCAATGTAGCAGCCTTGAAGATGAACTCAGATGCTTGCTCAGCATTGTAAGTTGCCATCAACTCACCGCTCGTGCTATAAACGCGAACTTCAGTTACATTCTCTGGATTCAAGTTAGTCAGATGGAGAGTCTCGCCTGGTTGAGCGATAGTTGGCATCAACTTAGGTGCTTGACCAGTAGCAGCCAATGTAAGAACCTGAGTGCGATACAAGTTACCGCAAGCGTCTGCATCAGATGCATCAATGATAGCATAGATTTCGCCAGCGAAGCCATTGAGATTCTCAATGTACATGCCAGAACCTAATACCTCATCATCAACAATATTCCATGAGTTATCCATCTCACCTACTACTTGGTACCATGTTACTTGATCACCTGCTGGAGTCCAACCGTACTTCTCAGCGAAGCCGTTCAAGTGCAATACCACCATACGATTACCATACTTAGCCACAGCCACAGCCTCACCCAATGTAGGGTTAGTCTCTGGAGTCTCAACGGTGATTGTCAAGTGGAGAGTAACAATGCTATCGCAACCATTAGCAGCGGTAGTATTGTATGTGTAGTCGCCACTCTCTGTATAGGTCTCACCGTTCCATGTGTAAGCATAGCACTCTGTAACGGTAGTGTCCTCTGCAGCAGCAGTATTGATAGTCAAGTGGAGAATCTCCTTGCGGCAATCTGCCTCGAAGGTGTAGTCACCACTTGTGGTGTAAGTAGTACCATGCCACTCGTAAGAATCACATGCTGCTACGGTCTCCTCAACCACCTCAGTTGTGTTGATAGTCAAGTGGAGAATCTCCTTGCGGCAGTTCTCAGTATAAGTGTAGTCACCGCTCTTGGTGTAAGTAGTACCATGCCACTCGTAAGAATCACATGCTGCTACGGTCTCCTCAACTTCCTCAGCAGGAGTTACAGTCAACTCAAGTGTCTTAATCTCAACTACGCAACCTGCCTCGTTCTTAACCTCGAGAGGATAAGTACCAGTCTCTGACAAGAACTCATCACCCCATGGATAAGTTTCGCCCTCGCAGATAGTAGCAGTCTCAGTTGTTTTAATAACATCTACTGGAGCAACCTCGAATGTCAATTCAGCAGTCCACTTGAACTCACAACCAGAAGTCAAAGCCAAAATCATAGTGTGACTCTCTGCGTCGCAAGCCAAAGTTGCATCAGCACCAGCAGCCCAAACTACAGTTTCAACATCGGCAATAGCCTCTGTGTCATTCATATCATAGTAGTTCTTGATTGCCTCCAAAGTACCGGTTACATCTACTTTCTTGCCTGCCTCCAATACTGGTGTTGCACCTGGGATGGTAGCCAACACTTCTGCTGTCATTACTACAGGAGCAACGATAGGAGTAATCACATAATTATAGATAGTAACAGTTGTTTCGGTTTCAGTAGTTACAGACCATGTCAGCAATGCTGGATCAATCAACGAAGAAACAACATGTTTCTCACCTGTAACATCTACATACTCTGTGCCGTCACAGATAAATTCTGTTACAGTGTTGATTACGGTATCTTTCTCAACCTCGCACTCCTCAACGATGCTGGTTACTTGAACATACAAGTATTCTACATGTGGAGCAACAACATCTGCGAACTCAGCATACTTAATCACATGCTCTGTTACGCCCAACTCAAATGGATTAGAACCGTCAATGAGTACCTCGTCATCCTCGCAGTATGCCTTAGCAGTAGCCGCTACAGTCGCTTTGCACTCCAAGTCGTTATCAACAGCCACGGTTACATCAGCCTTACCTGCATGTACAGATGCTACATTCAATTTGTACTTACCACCCTCGGTCAATTGGCTCAACTTGATACCTGCACGCCAATCAATTTCTGTCCAATCAGCACATGGCTCGCAATCTTCAATCAAGTGCAAAGTAACGATAAACTTGCAACCTGTTTCCAATGCGAACTCGCGTACATAGTCGCCAGCCTCAGTGAAGGTCTCACCATTCCATTTATAAGTACCGCAGAACTTAGCTGTAAACTCTACATATACATCCTCGCACTCAGGCTCACATGCAGTAGAGATATCAGTAATGTGCACATAAATATACTCAACATGAGCAGGTACTACATCTGCAAAGTCGGCATAACTTACTGTCTTGCTTGCCTCACCCAATGCGAAGGTCTTAGAACCGTCATACAACGCATCCTCATCCTCGCAGTGTGCGTAACCAGCTGCTACTACGGTTGCCTCGCAATCCAAATCGTTGATAACCAAAGCAGTTACACTCTCTTGATTTGCGTGTACATCCTTAACATCCAACTTATACCAGCCTGCGCTCAATTGGCTCAGACGGATACCGTTACGCCAGTTCAACTCGGTTGCATCCTCGCAATCCTTACCTGGCTCGATTGGCTCGCAGTCCTCTACGATGCTTGCTATCTTAACATAGATATACTCAACATGAGCTGGTACTACATCTGCAAAGTCGGCATAAGCAATGGTCTTGCTTGCCTCACCCAACTTAAAGGTCTTAGAACCGTCATACAACGCATCCTCATCCTCGCAGTGTGCGTAACCAGCTGCTGTTACGGTTGCCTTACAGGTCAAGTCGTTAATAACCTTAGCGGTTACACTCTCCTTGTTTGCATGAACAGCCTTAACATCCAACTTATACCAGCCTGCGCTCAATTGGCTCAGACGGATACCGTTACGCCAGTTCAACTCGGTTGCATCCTCGCAATCCTTACCTGGGATAATTGGATCACAGTTTTCAACGATGCTTACGATATTTACATATACTACATCTACATGAGGAGGTACTACATCTGCAAAGTCTGCATAACTTACAGTCTTAGTGCTCTCGCCCAACTTGAAGGTCTTAGAACCCTCAGACAATGCATCCTCATCCTCGCAGTGAGCATAAGCAGCTGCTGTTACGGTTGCCTTGCAGGTCAAGTCGTTAATAACCTTAACGGCTACACTCTCCTTGTTGGCATGAACAGCCTTAACATCCAACTTATACCAACCTGCGCTCAGTTGAGACAGACGGATACCATTGCGCCAGTTCAACAAGGTTGCATGCTCGCAATCCTCACCTGCAGGAGGAACGATAGGACCGCAATCATCCTTATAGGTTACCACGAGAGTGTATGTTGCAGTACCGCAAGACAATGACTTCTCTACTGTATAAGTCGTATCCTCGGTGCACTCCAAACCACGCCATGGGAATACCTCACCTTCACAGATCTCTGCATACTCAACTGGCATCAATGTATCACCATTGATTACATCCAACTTCAAAATGTAGTTGAATTTACAACCCTCAGTTGTGACTGCTGAAACAGTAACTTGTGTCTTCTCTGTGTATACCTTGCCATTTACTGGCCATTCATATGTCTTACCTGCGCAAATAAGGGTATCTGTTACAATATCCTCGCACTCTAGGGTTGGAGGTACTACTGGAGTACAATCATCCTTATAGGTTACCACGAGAGTGTATGTTGCAGTACCGCAAGACAATGACTTCTCTACTGTATAAGTCGTATCCTCGGTGCACTCCAAACCA
>JBGVFY010000024.1:0-97422 GCA_045121435.1 Paludibacteraceae bacterium
ATCTCACTTCGTTCGAACGATCGCGTTGCGTACGGCGAAGCGGAAGAGTTGTCTATGTTGTCTTCAGAAAAATCAGCACAGGTGAGGGTAAAAAACAACGACACGGATTGTGGGATTAATAAAGACAACTTAAACAACCTCTGCGCGCGCCCAACATTGGCGCTTGCCAAGGAAGATATATCTCCATTATCCCAGCAACAGAGCGTATCCTCGCCGCTGAGCAATGTTCTTATCTCACTTCGTTCGAACGATCGCGTTGCGTACGGCGAAGCGGAAGAGTTGTCTATGTTGTCTTCAGAAAAATCAGCACCCTTGTCGTCACCAAACAATCCTGCGGACGAGTTGTGGCGGGTATGCTTCAAAAAGTGGTTTGTCGCTATGGTGGCGAGTTGGATGCGGGACGAAGTGGTGAATCACCAAGTCCTTGTGCTTATCGGCAAACAAGGCATCTACAAGACCACATGGCTCGAACACCTCATTCCGCCTCACCTGCGTGCCTACGCCTGCAAGCTTGCCAACTCTGCCGACCTCAACAAAGATGAACGCCTCCGTATCGCCGAGTTCGGGCTAATCTCCCTCGATGAGATTGACTCCATGAACAACCGCGAACTCAATCAACTCAAGTCCGTCATCACCGCCACCGATGTCAACGAGCGCGCTGCCTACGCCTACACCAAAGAGCGCAGGGTGCGGTTGGCGAGTTTTTGCGCCAGTGGTAACAGGCGGGACTTCCTCACCGACATCACGGGCAACCGCCGATGGCTGCCCTTTGAGGTGGAGAGTATCCAAAACCCGTTCTTCACCACTTTGCCCTATGACCTCATGTACGCGCAGGCGTGGGCGTTGGCACAAGACCCGACTTTCTGCTATTGGTTTGAGTTGGATGAGATAGAGGTACTGGAGCAGCACAATCAGCATTTCCGCGACGAGAGCAACGAGGAGCAGCTGTTGCCAATCCTCTTTGATGTGCCTGCGGAGGGCAAAGGCGAGTTCATGACCACCGCTCAGATCAGCGAACGCCTCGTTACCTACGGCAATATCAAAAAGCCGATGGCGATAGGGCGATTAGGCGTGTTACTCGGACAAAAGGGCTATAGATCTGTTACACGGGGGAGCAAACAATCCAGAATACGTGGATGGATTGTATATCAGAGAGATACGCAAGAAATAACAGCCAATAAAAAACTTTTGGCAAAGGAAGGTGTAACGGTGTAACACTTCTTTTACTATTCTCGTCCGCGCGCATACGGGGACATAAGTATAAAAATAGCTGTTACACTGTTACACCGTTACACCGACATGCATTTTTGTTTTACCAAATAATTTAAAATTCTACATTATGACCCAGAATCAAATTCGATTTGTTCGCACGTTGACTGCGACATGGAAGGTCCTCCGTGACCCAGTATTGACCACCATTTATACGAAGAAGTGGAAGAACCGCAAAGACAAACTCCAAACCATCTACGGCTATGTCTTCCGCGAAATGTACAAAGCTGCGTAAGTTGTTTGTTCGGCATCCCTTCGGTATCCCTTCGGAAGAAGGAGGAGAAGGGATGGTGTTTTACCACTGAACCGCACGGAACTACACTGAACCAAGCGTAGACAAAAAAGATGTATAAAGCAATTGATAGTAGTGTGTTATATTTATGAAATCTCGAACGAAGATTGAACTTGCCCGTGCTGCGGGTGTGAGTCCCGAAACTTTTCGCCGTTGGCTGAAGAGCGACCGTGCTTTTTTGGAAGCTAATGGAATACGACCTACCACTAAACTCTTTCCACCAAAGGTGGTGAAGTACTTGTGCGAGAAGTATTGTATAGAGATCGAAGAATAGGAAAAATATATTTTTTTGTTTGCTTTTTTGTTTATTTCACAAAAAAGTGCTATCTTTGCACCCGAAAATTAAAACTATAGAATTTATGCCATATCCTTCTATTGATGAATTACAAAAGACATTGAGCGGAACTGTTTTTCAACACACGCTTGATGCAAAAAAGGCGGCTGGTAGAGCACTCGGAACGCTTATTGAAATCATAACTTATTACCTGCTTAACGAATGGGGAATAACGGACTCGCTCGCTATCGAAAGAGGTATTGAAGAATACGGCAACG
Source organism: Paludibacteraceae bacterium (assembly GCA_045121435.1). Lineage (GTDB taxonomy): Bacteria > Bacteroidota > Bacteroidia > Bacteroidales > Paludibacteraceae > Colicola. Next base: position 2,114 of record JBGVFY010000024.1, read on the forward strand.
CAGAAATCACACATAATGTAGAATTTTCTGTACACCCAGTACTCAATACACAGACAATCTTTGTTGAGTTTGACAAAAGGCTATCTGCTAAGAAAATAGCACAGAAACTACAAATTGACGATAATTTCTCCATAAAGACCCACAATCTTATTGATAATTCAATCATTAAAAATGCTTGTATTATCGCCGAAAACCAAGAACAAATGATTTTGGCTGAATTACAGAATATACAAGATCAAAATCAAGCTAATATCAAAATAGTTTACCAATCTAAAAAGCCTTATGCCATGTTCGAATGCAAACGAGTAGGCGTAGAAGAAGGGGCTAAAAAAGGACCTCAAACTATTGAAAAAGCAAAACAAGGTGCTTATGTTGCTAAAACAACATCTGCGTTACAAAAGGTAAGAAGTGAAAATGGAGATATAATGGGGCTTATATATCACAATGGAGAACCTGTTATCAAACCTTATTTTGAACTCCTACACGAAATTATACATGATAGTCAATGCATTCCTACATCGTTTATGCTATCCATAGGGGTGGTTAGTAATCATGGAAACTGGTTTACTGCTGAAAACCAAAATAAGGAATTAAAAGTTCTTGCACAATCCTATGACTGGTTATTGTTCTTATCAGACAAAGGATTAGCGCAATTTATTACTGAACTCTTGCTTGAACCAGAAGAACAGTATCAACCTATCAAACATGCTTTCCTCGAATCTTATAAAGAAGGAAAAAAGCAAAATATGTTTACCAAAGTGAAAATGAATATCGAAGCGCATAATGCACTCATCAATTATTTCCACAATAAAAGACAACAGATAGAGCAATGGTTTAATATTATTTCGCCTAACCAACAAACAATAGAAAACCTCAAAGATAACCTAAATACATTAATTGCTAAAATCAATTAACTATGAGCGCAGGAAGAAGAGTTAATACACTAAGCCACGAATGGTGTACACCTGCTAAATATGTGGCAGCTGTTAAGAAATTTTTTGGAGGGGAGATACAACTTGACCCTTGCTCCAATCAATATTCTATTGTCAATGCGCAAGTAGAATACAGACTACCATTACACGATGGATTAAAAGAAGATTGGAATTTTCAAAAAATCTATGTTAATCCACCTTATGGATCCGACAAATTAAGAGGAACTACTATCAAAAATTGGCTTGCTAAATGCTGCTTGACCAATCAAACTTATGGTTCTGAAGTAATTGCATTAGTTCCTGTAGCTACAAACACGGGACACTGGAAGCAATCTGTTTTTGGAAAGGCATCAGCAATCTGTTTCCTTTACGACACTCGTCTAAAATTCCTAATTGACGGATCAGAAGAGCACAAAGGCGCACCTATGGCATGTTGTTTCATTTATTGGGGAACTAATGTCCAAAAATTTTCTGAGATGTTTATGGAATATGGAGCTGTTGTAGATATTACTAACCTAAAAAAGGAAAAAATAGGAAAAGAGAGGCTATTCACAGGTAGTTTGTTTGATGTTCAATCTCAGCCAGTAATAGTCCCTAAGCAGCAATCACTACATCCAATTAACACAGAAATTAAAATTAGTTCTTCCCTCTAATCCCCTCTGAAACTACTTTATTCTACTTTATTCCATCGCAAACCCACACAAGCCCACAACGCTGTGTGGGTTTGTTGTACCTTTGTATCGTCTTTTGAAAAAGTGCACATTTCACAAAGCAATTAACCCCAGTCTCTAACCCCTAAACAGTAACCCCAACAGGGCGTCCACTAAACACTAAACAAACTATGGCAAAATTTAAACCTATGGAACTCATTGATGAGATGCACGGTAAGTTCCACGGCGAGAGCGAGTACTACGCCGCAGTCAGATATGGTACTCAGTTCACAGGCAAAATAGGCGAGAATCCTTATCCGCCTACCGAAGCACAAGTGGCTCAGCGCGAACGCTTCTCGCAAGCTAAAGGCAATGTGGCCAAGCTCACACCCGAAGATGTGGCAGCCTACAAAGAGGCGTTCAAGAAACAACGCAAGTACAAAACCTTGCAGGGCTATATGCTCGCCATGGAAATGGCAAAAATCTAACCCCAGCCTTTACACCCTACACCTTAAACCTAAATTCATTAAACCTTAACCCCTCCCACGGCATGGAGGATAACGAACAGAAGAGTGAATTAATTAAAGACAACTCAAACAACTTCTGCGCGCGCCCAACATTGGCGCTTGCTAAGGTAGCATTTTTACCAACAATAAAAACAATTTGAGTTCAACAATGAAAATAATCCTTGCCGCTGAGCAATGTTCTTATCTCACTTCGTTCGAACGATCGCGTAGCGTACGGCGAAAGCGGAATTGTTGTCTAAGTTGTCTTTAATAAAAAACATATCCTGTTTGTCTTCTTACTCTCTGTTCGATTGCCGAAACGAAATGGCAAAAGTAGAATATGCATTCCCTGTGGAGAAAATCCACGGCAAAGTGGCTAAGAGCCACAAGATTGGCTTCGCACACCGCGTAGCAAGTAAACTCAACTACACCCAGTCGTATGGCAAGCGCAGCACGAAAGTGTCGCAAGCCGAGGTGGATCACCGCACGAAGTTCGCTGCTGTGGCTGCTGCTACCCGCACCCGCATGGCTGACCCAACACAAATGCAAGCAGACCAATTGGCGTACAAAGCACAAACAAAGTACAAGACATTGTACCAGTATGTGTTTAACCAAGAGTGGGCGAAGTACCAAGCGTAAGTCCTATTATGTACATCCGTTTAATCCGCAATCAGCCGAAAGGCTCTGCTATGACAGGGCGGCTTGTTATTGATGGTCGCTGGTTCTGCAACACGCTGGAGCGTGTAGGCTATCAAATCCCATCGCTCTGCTACCATGTCGCCGTAACCATGTCACCCAAGTTCAAACGCCTGCTGCCCATCGTGCAGAATGTGCCTCAGACAGGCGATAAGGCGAAAGGTGATAAGGCGATGAGGCAAGGGATACGCTTCCACCGTGGTACCAAACCCGAACACTCCACTGGTTGCATCCTCGTTGTCGCAGATAATAAAAATAAAGACAACTTAAACAACCTCTGCGCGCGCCCAACATTGGCGCTTGCTAAAGGTGAACAAAAATTGTCTCCCTTGCCGCTGAGCAATGTTCTTATCTCACTTCGTTCGAACGATCGCGTTGCGTACGGCGAAGCGGAAATGTTGTCTATGTTGTCTTTAGAAAAAACAGAAACGTTGTCGTCAAGACACATTCCCATTGGTTGTCGTTCGGCTGCTGACGTGGAGACTCAGCTAACCCAATTGTTGTTAAAAGCCCAACAAGAACATGAAGAGATTATCCTGGAAGTTAGCGACTTTCGCTCTGGCACGGAATTAGGCTACAATACCCCTTGCCCTTCGTCAGAATGTGCTCGCGAGAAAGAAATCCGCTCCGCGAATTTTGCTCGCCGCCATTCTTCCTCTATCCTCGAGCCCACGAGGCTCTCGGATGGTTGCTAAGGATAATATTTTTGATTAATAAATATCCAATAATTCAAAATTCCTATGAAAAATCCACAACAAATCCCACAACTTATTCGTTGGTTATTGCAGTTGCTAATTGCTATCCTCACCCACCTGAAACAAACAGGTGAAAACAAGAGAGCGTCTGAAGAGTAACATTGCTCTCGCGTAGTGTGGCAAAGACTGTATCTTCGAGGGCACCGACCTCGAAGCTACTGCCACCCTACGCAGCCTAAATGCATGAAAAACGAGCCCAAAAGTAAACTTTTACTCGTTTTTCTTGCATTTATGCGTATTTTTCTGTATCTTTGCACCGAAATTGGCAAATATGCGAAAAGAAATGAAAATAGTTGTACTTTGTTTGCTGTGCTGCTTGCTCGGCGGTTGTCACTTGTTCGAAGAAAAGCGTAAAATGGGTACTGTGGCTGAGTATAATGGTAAAACCATTACCGTGGATCAGATAGATATGCTTACTGCGGGCTTAACACCTGAAGATAGCAGTAGGATAGCAAAGGAATATATCCGTCAGTGGGCTATTGATCAGATTGAATATGACAAAGCCAAAGACCAAACCAACAAAACGATAGAACAATTGGTGGAAGATTATCGCCGCTCGCTGTATCTGCATGAATACGAAGAGAAGTTGATTGCACAACGCATGTCGCGCATAGTGGAAGATACACTGATTCAAGCCTTCTATAACCTGCATAGCGACCATTTGATACTTTCCGAAACCATTATTAGAGGATTGCTATTGGTAGTGCCCAACGAAGCCCCCAACCTAAACGATTTGCGCAAAAAAATCCAACAACCCGAAACCGAAGAGAATATAGAGTGGATTGAAAAATTTGCATACCAATATGCAGTAGGGTACGAATTGTTTTTGGAAGATTGGCGAACAATGAGCGAGATTATTGTGTTGATGCCGTTTGAACAAGATAACTTGAATAAAGAATTGAAAAAAAAGCGTCAGATAGAGGTGCAAGACACTATCAACACCTATCTTCTGCAAGTAACAGACCTATTGATGCAAGGCGAACTGAAGCCTTTGACCTATGCGCGAAAAGAGATAGAAGATATACTCTTGCGTCAGCGTCAAGTAGAGTTCTTGCATAAAGAGCGCAACGAATTATATGAAAAAGCAATAGAATTAGGAAAATTAAAACTGTATGAAAATGAATAAATTGGTAAATAAAGGGTTATTGGTTATTGGTTATTGGCTGTTGGCTACAGGCTGTTTAGCACAAGATAATATTATAGATGAAGTGATATGGATAGTGGGCGATGAGGCTATCTTGCGTAGCGAGGTAGAAGATGAGCGTCTGCGTGCGCAGTATGAGGGACAACCTATTGCTGGCGACCCCTATTGCGTGATACCCGAACAGTTGGCTATTCAGAAACTGTATCTGCACCAAGCCGAGTTGGACTCCATAGAAGCCAACGAGTCGTCTGTAAGCAGCCAAGTGGATATGCGTATGAACTACTATATCTCGCAAATCGGTAGCAAAGAGAAGTTGGAGGAGTACTTCCGCAAGACGAGTAGCGAGATTCGTGAAGAAATGATGGAGGCAGTGCGCAACCAAATGATTATCCAACAAATGCAAAGTAAACTGACGGAGAAGATACAACCTACTCCCGCCGAGGTGCGCCGCTATTTCAACACCTTAACCGGCGATTCGCTGCCTATGGTGCCTGCGCAAGTAGAGGTGCAAGTGTTGAGTTTTGAGCCACCTGTACCCGTGGAAGAAACCGAGCGCATAAAGAACCAGTTGCGTGAGTTTACAGAGCGTGTGATGAGTGGTAATGCTGACTTCAGTATGTTGGCTCGTTTGTATTCTGAAGATACCGAGTCAGCCAAACGCGGTGGAGAGTTGGGCTTTGTGGGCAAAGGTCAGTTGGTGAGTGCTTTTGCGGATGTGGCGTTTAACTTGACCGACCCTAAGCGTGTGTCGCGTGTGGTAGAAACAGAGTATGGCTATCATATCATTCAGTTGATTGAGCGTAAGGGCGATCGTGTGAATTGTCGTCATATATTGTTGAAGCCTCGCGTGTCGTATATCGACAAGCAGAATGCGATCACCCGTTTGGATTCTATTCGCAATTTGATTGTAGCGGATAGTTTGTCGTTTGAGCATGCTGTAGCACGCTATTCGGAGGATAAAACGACGGTGATGAGCGGTGGATTGATGACCAACCCTAACACCGGAGCCAGCAAGTTTGAATACCAAGAACTGCCACCCGAGTTGGCACGACAAATATACAGCATGCAAGAAGGCGATGTGAGTATGCCATTCACCATGATGGACCGCGCCAAGAACAAAGAGGTATGCGTAATCGTGCGCCTTAAAACCAAACGCGATGCACACAAAGCCAACCTCACGGATGACTTTCAGACCATTCGCAATATGCTGATAGAGAAACAAAAAACCGAAACCCTCGATGCGTGGATACGCAATAAGCAAAAAGATATATATGTGCATATCGATCCCGCTTGGCGTGGATGCGATTTCCAATATCCAGGTTGGGTGAGGTAGGTAGAGTTTAGAGTTTAAAGTTTAAAGGCAAGGGTAAGGGCACGGATTTGTTTAAAAGGAAGAGTATTATATTGGTGATTGGCTATTGGCTATTGGCGATGGGCAATGGACAATGGGCTATTGGCTATTGGCTATTGGGTATAGGCAATGGGTTGATGGCGCAGGAAAACACCAAGGTATCTTTGGTGTTTTTGGAACATTCGGAAACCTTATCCTTTGATGAGCAACGCTTGCCCGATGCACAGATATTACGAGGCGATGTGTGCTTCCGTCACGACTCTGTGCTGATGTATTGCGATTCTGCCTATTTCTTTGAAAAAGAAAACTCGCTGCACGCTTTTGGTCATGTACACATCGTACAGGGCGACACCTTGGAAGGCTTTGGCGATATACTGTATTACAATGGTAATACCAAGTTGGCTCGGCTGCGCCGACATGTACGGCTGATTCATCAGCAGACCACCCTGACCACTGATAGTCTCAACTATGACCGCATGCGCAATATAGCCTACTACTTTTCAGGCGGTATGATTGTGGATAGCCTGAATACATTGACCTCTAACTGGGGACAATATACGCCCGATAATCATCAAGCTATTTTTCGCGGCGAGGTGAAACTGACGAACCCTAAGTTCGTGCTGACAGCCGACACGCTGGGCTATAATACCGAGAGTTATCAGTCGGACCTCGTGGGACCTACTACCATCCTCTATGAGAAAGAGACCACCATTCTCTCGAGCAATGGGTGGTACAATACCAAAACGGAACTATCGCAACTGCTCGACCGTTCACAGATTATTCATATCGATGGTATCACCCTGACCGGTGACACTATTTATTACGACAAAGCCAATGGCTATGGTCGCTGCTTGGGTAACATAGCGTCCACAGACTCTACTAATCATGCTACGCTGTATGGTCAGAAAAGCGAGGTGTGGGAAGATGGTGGTAAAGGCTATGTAACGGATAGTGCTATGCTATTGGATTGGTCAGATTCTACTGCCTTTACCTATATGCATGCCGATACACTTTGGACAGAGGAGGTTGCCTATCAGACCTACAGCCTGCGCCATCGCGATAGCGTGATGGTGGATTCGGTGCTGGTGGCGCAAGCACCCGATACCCTGTGGCGAGATACCAGTTATCAGCAACTGCGTGCGTTTTGGAATGTGCGTATCTATCGCAAGGATATTCAGGCAGTATGCGATTCAGCCCGCTATCATGGTAAAGACTCGATATTAACCCTATTCGGATTGCCAATCTGCTGGAATGAGGATAACCAAATGTCTGCCGACCAAATGGATATCTATGTCAAGAATGGAACGGTGGATTATATGCACGGAGTGGGTAGTGGTTTGATGATTAAGCGCGAGGGACTGGATGAATATAATCAAATGGGTGGCAAAGAGATATTGGCGTATGTGCGTGATGGGGATGTGTATATGGTGGATGTGCAGGGTAATGCCGAGACGGTGTTTTATCCGCGCGAAGATGATGGGTCGTATGTGGGACTGAATCGCACACAAAGCAGTTTCGTGAAGGTGTATCTGCATGAGCGTCAGGTGGATCGTGTGTTGTTCACCACCTCCACCACTGGCGTGATGATACCATTGGATCAAGCAATGCCCGAGGAGACAAAACTCAACGGATTCTTTTGGGCTGAAGCCGAGCGACCACGCCAAGCGAAAGATATATTCCTGCACCCCATTCGCACCAAACGACCTGAAACAGTAGCCATTTCTGCTTCGGCTGCAGACGAAGAAGAGGAGTTGGAAGTGAAAGGCAAAGCAAAATCGAAGCAACGCAACAAGAATCATTCACAACAAAACAGATAAACAATGAAAAAAATACTTTTTAGCATTCTGCTGCTGAGCAGCACCGTGGCTTTCGCACACGCGGAAGGCAAACAATATGTGGGTGTACAAGTGGGCTTTACCCAACCTATCACACGACTGAATGTGCCCGCACAAGGTCAGGAGAAAAAACTTACCTCTACCGCTTATAATGGCTTTAAGGTGGGAGCAGTGTATGATGCTACCATTAAGAAAGGGTTTGGTTATACCTTGGGATTGAATTATACCTTTGGTGCTAAAACCGATGATTGGAAATCGGTTGGCTCATTGGATTATCCACGCACACAGAAACAAGAAATGTATCACCAATTGGAGATACCTGTGGATTGGCAATATAAGTTTGAAATTGCTAAGAACACTTGGTTGATGCTCTATACAGGTCCTACATTGCAACTGGGTTTGTCGTTTAAGCAAAATACCCGCACACAGATTTTGCCTAACGGCAATACCGCTTCGCAGGAGGTAAATCGCTATGAGATGGATAATATGTTCGCGTTGCAACGATTGAATGTGACCTGGGGCGTGGGTGCAGGCTTCCAATATGACCGCTATTTCTTGCGTGGTGGATACGATTTTGGTATTATCAATCCATATAAGGAAAGGCATTTTAATGTAAGCGAAGATTATCATCCTTATACCCGTGGTCGCTTCGACCAATGGCAAATCAAGTTGGGTGTTTATCTCTGGGAAAAATGATTCCACGCGAAACAATAGATAGAATATTCTCCGCTGCCCGCATTGAAGATGTGGTAGGCGATTATGTGTCGCTGAAGAAACGCGGTGCCAATTTGATTGGTCTTTGTCCTTTCCACGATGAGAAGACGGGTTCGTTTACCGTGTCGCCCAGTAAGGGAATATTCAAATGTTTTGGTTGTGGTAAGGCGGGTCATGCAGTAGGCTTTGTGATGGAGATCGAGCAATGCTCGTATGTGGATGCGTTGCGCCAACTCGCCAAGAAATATCACATTGAGATTGAGGAGCGTGAACTTACCGCCGAAGAAAAGCAAAAGCAGGATGACCGCGAGTCGATGTTCGTGGTGAATGATTTTGCCAATAAGTGGTTTAAGGAGCAACTATGGGACACGCCCGAAGGCACTGCGGTGGCAATGAGTTACCTGCGTCAGCGTGGCTTGCGTGAGGATATTATTCGCAAATTTCAAATAGGCTACTCGCCTGAAAAAGCCACCCTGTGGTCGGTGGCGCAGAAGAAAGGCTTCCAAGAGAAATACCTGCTGAATGATGCCCAAAACCCGCCATACATAGGCACGGGTGTGTGTGGTAAGAGCGAGAATGGCAAACTCTTCGACCGTTTCCGCGGGCGTGTGATGTTTCCATTTCTGTCGGTCAGCGGTAAGGTGGTAGGTTTCTCGGGTCGATTGCTCGTGAAGAACGATAAGGTGGGCAAATATGTCAATTCGCCTACCTCACTTATTTACGAAAAGCATAACGAATTGTTTGGTCTTTATCAAGCCAAGCAAGCCATATCCAAAAACAATAGTTGCTATCTTGTGGAAGGGCAGATGGATGTGATTCAACTGGTGCAATCGGGTATTGAGAATGTGGTGGCATCAGGCGGTACAGCCCTTACCATTAATCAGATACGCTTGCTGCACCGCTTCACAGAGAATATCACATTGCTCTACGATGGCGATAAAGCGGGTATCAAAGCCGCATTGCGCGGTATTGATATGATGTTGGAAGAGGGTTTGAATGTGCGTATTATTCTGCTGCCCGAAGGCGAGGACCCTGATAGTTTTGCTAAGAGTCGTAATGCATCGGATTTGCAAGCATTTCTGGAGAATAACCACCACGATTTTATCCGCTTCAAAACGCAACTGCTGAGCGAAGAGGCACAAAACGACCCAACGAAACGCTCGGATATGATTCTGCAAATAGTACGCTCGATAGCTATTATTCCTGATATTATCAAGCGACAAGTATATATCAAAGATACTGCTTCTCTACTCTCTATTCCTGAAAATGTACTCACCCGAAAGGTGATTGAGATACGCCAAAAAGAAGCCGAAGAACGCAAAAAACGCAAAGAAACCGAACAACGCCAGGCTGCAGCACAAGCAACCCAACCATTTGCCGAAGAGGTGCAGGAGGATAGTTCAGTAGAAATCCCACTTGCTGAATCGCCTGATGAATCACCCATTAACCACAAAGAGCGTAATATATTGAACCTCATACAGGTGTTGATTCGCTACGGAGAACGGGTGTTATACCAAACGGAAGACCAACTGATAACAGTGGGCGAATATATCATTACCGAAATGAAAAACGACAGTATTGATATACCCAATCCACTGCATAAGCAGGTAATAGATGAGTATTGCCTTAATTATCAATCACCACACTTTGTGGCTTCTACATTTTTTCAACACCATCCCAATGCGGCTATTAGCCAATTGGCTGTGGATATGATTGCGGATAAGTACCAAATCAGTCGTATGTACAGCAAACGCAGCATTTCCGAGAATGTGGTGCAAGAGGTGCAGCAGGATGAAGTGAGTATTTTGCCCGAATTGGTGCAACGCTTGTTATTGGAACTCAAATATACCGTGGTGGACGAGCGTATCGATAGTATGCAACGCCTACTCAAAGAGGCACAAGATCGTGATGATTGGCAATTAGTGATGGTGATTTTGGAACAACAACCCCAACTCATGGAGATTCGCAAACAACTCTGTCGTGCGTTGGGTAACCGTGTTATAGTAAGATAAGTATGCTTTTCGATTCAATTGTATATGGTCCGATTCGTTCGCGCCGCTTGGGCGTTTCGTTGGGAATGAACCTTATGCCCACCATCGCTAAACTATGTACTTTTGATTGCGTGTATTGCGAATGTGGATGGAATCAGCCCGTGTTGCACCCAGTTCTCCCTACCCGCGAACAAGTGCGCGAAGCCCTTGCCTCTCGCCTTATCGCCTTATCGCCGAATAGTCTGGATGTTATTACCTTCAGTGGTAATGGCGAACCTACTTTGCACCCCGATTTTTTTGGCATTATTCAGGATACTTGCGCCTTGCGTGATGCGTCTTGTCCCAATGCCAAGATATCCGTACTTAGCAATTCCACCCAACTGGGGCGTAAAGATGTGGTAGAAGCTTTGCGCCTATGCGATAACCGCATATTGAAACTGGATTCGGCTATTGATACGACTATGCGCCTGATTGACAAGCCTGTTAATGAGCACCTGACTGTGGAGCAGATTGCACAATGGTTGTCGCTTTTTGATGGCGATTTTACCCTACAGACCTGCTTCCTGCGTGGCGAATATCACGGGCAACTAATCGATAATACCACGCCCGAAGAATTATCTGCATGGTATGCAATGGTTGATCGCTTGCACCCTAAGCAAGTGATGATTTATGTCATTGACCGTGCTACACCCCTCGAAACATTATCCAAAGTGCCTGCTGCGGAGATGGAAGCCATTGCAGCCCCTCTTCAAGAACAGGGCATTGATGTGATTGTCTGCGCATGAAAATCTTGATAGCACCACTCAACTGGGGATTGGGTCATGCCACCCGTTGTATTCCGCTTATTCGCCATTATCTTGCTCAGGGCGATGAGGTAGTGTTGGGTGGTGATGGCGATAGTATCATGCTGCTGCGCCGCACTTTTCCGCATTTGCGCGTGGTGGATTTGCCTTCATTGGAATTGCGATATACTTACAACCAACAGCAACGCGGATTCTATCTGCGTGCTATACCCGCGCTTATTCGTTTTACCATAGCCGACCACTATTATCTGCGTCAGCAATTGGCCATTGAGCATTTCGATTGGGTAATTTCGGATAATCGTTTTGGTCTTTTTTCGCGCGATACACACAGTGTGTATATCACGCATCAGTTGTATGTGCAATTGCCTAAGCGATTGAAGATTTTTCAGCCCCTCGCGCGCGCGATGCACGCGTGTATATATAGAAGGTATGATGAGGTATGGGTACCCGACTTTGCAGACCCTATCCATAATCTCGCTGGGGCATTGGCACATGGTGGGCGTTTTGATCAACAGGTGAAATATATCGGGCCGCTATCGCGGTTTGGGAGTCTGGCTTCCGGGAGACGGATGCCTAATTTGGGTATCCAGATACCGGCTTCCGGGTGGCCAATCATCGCTGTCTTATCTGGATTGGAGCCACAGCGCACGCTATTTGAGCAATCGCTTATTGAGCGTTTTCGCGATAGCGAACAGCCCGTGCTGATTGTTCGCGGTAAGATGGGCGGACCAATGACCACCACCCATATCGGGGCTGTGACCTTGGTACCATATATGCGTGATGATGAATTGTTGCCACTCATGCAGCAGGCAAAAAAAATAATCGTGCGTAGTGGCTATAGCACGATTATGGATTTATCGGTATTAAACCTCTTGCACAAAGCCGAGTTTCATCCTACTGCGGGGCAAAGCGAACAGGAGTATCTTTTTAGCGTTTTGGGCTCCCGGCTTCCGGCATCCGGTGGCTAATAGCCGGCTTCTGGCATCCGGTGGCCAATAGCCAGCTTCCGGCATCCGGTGGCCAATAAGTTAATCGAATACCTCTATGAGCACATCCAGCGATTTGGGTGTGCGAAAATCCTCGATATGTTCTTCGTAATAGGCGGTCAGTTCGCGTAGGCGTTGCTGGCGTTCGCTGCGGTTGTTAGGTGCCACAAACCATTCGGGGTGCTCTGTATCATCGATACCAATACCCAACAGCGTGGCATATTCCATCATAAAATGCAAATGCAGGTTGCTGATATCTATGTCTTGGTCTAAGTGTCGAATCACTTCGCATAGCCAATCGTATAGCGGCTCATCGCTCATGGGATGGCGCAGGGTGTTGCCCAATACCTCTGCCATGAACATAGCCACACACTGGCGTTGCACCTCTATAGGTAGGCGTTGTGGCGTGTAGAGTAGGGATACGCTGGATAGGGTGCCCATTTGGTTGGGGGCGTTATTGCGGCGAGTAGCCACAAACTCAATGATAGATAGCGGGCGGAGCAAGCCTTTGAGTTTGTTGCCATACACCACATATTGCATTCGCCCATGTTCAGCGGTGTAGAGGTGCGCTATACTACCTGTATCGGAATAGCGTGTGAGATTAAGTACAATAGCCGACGGCATACCTTTAACCCTTGCCTTTAAACTATCAACTCCCACTCAATTTCTCATGCATGGCTTTGGCGGCTTTTCTACCATCCGACATGGCCAATATCACGGTGGCACCGCCACGAACAATATCACCACCTGCAAAGAGGGTAGGTAATGACGATTGCATTTGTTCGTTTACTATGATAGTACCTTTCTTGGAAATATCCAACCCTTCCACGGTGGACGGAATCAATGGGTTGGGACTCACGCCTACGCTCACAATGACTGCGTCCACTGCTATTGTAACGGTCTTACCTTCTACAGCCACAGGGCTGCGGCGACCTGACTCATCGGGTTCGCCCAAGGTCATTACTTGCAGCACCGCTTCGCATACGCGTCCTTGTTCATCTGCGTGATATTCGATAGGATTATGCAGGGTCATAAACTCTACGCCCTCTTCTTTGGCATGGCGCACTTCCTCCACGCGCGCAGGCATCTCTTCCTCGCTGCGGCGATATACGATGATAGCACGCTCAGCACCCAATCGCTTGGCGGTACGCACAGCGTCCATGGCGGTATTGCCACCACCCACCACCATTACCTTTTGGGCTTTCAAGATAGGCGTATCGTTGATAGGCAATGATGCGCCCATTAGATTAACGCGCGTCAGGTACTCGTTGCACGACAATACACCATTGAGGTTCTCGCCTGGGATATTCATAAAGCGTGGCAGACCAGCACCGCTACCTACGAATATACCTTTGTAGCCTTGTGCCAACAGTTCGTTAACGGTCAGCGTCTTGCCGATGATGGTGTCGCATTGAAACTCCACACCCAAGCGCTTCAATCCTTCTATCTCGCGGTCCACCACAGCATTGGGCAAGCGGAACTCTGGAATACCATATTTCAACACACCGCCAATCTCGTGTAGTGCTTCAAAGACGGTTACTTGATAACCATACTTGGCCATATCGCCCGCAAAAGCCAAGCCCGCAGGACCTGAACCTACGACGGCTATCTTCTCGCCTCTAAGCTCTTGCCTTTCGCCTATTGCCAATTGCCCATCGCCCATTGCCATATTATTATCTGCTACGAAACGCTCTAAGTAGCCAATAGCCACAGGCTCTTTGCCCATTTTCAGATGGATACATTGTGCCTCGCACTGTTTCTCTTGTGGACACACACGACCGCACACAGCAGGCAGGGTACTACTCTCTTGTATTACTTCTGCTGCACCCGATATATTACCTACTTCTACTTGTTTGATAAACTTAGGGATATTGATATTCACGGGGCAACCTTGCACGCAGGTTGGATTTTTGCAATCCAAACAGCGGTGTGCTTCCATTACGGCTTGCTCAAAACTCAGTCCTATGTTTACTTCTTTGTAGAGAGATTGAATACGCTCTGTGGGGCTCAACTCAGGCATTTTCACTCGCGGAATAGCCACGCGGTCTTTGGCTTTGAGGCTTCCCTCTTGTTTTGAGGCTTTCGCTTCTTGCCCTTCGGCTTTTGCCTCTAACTCCTCGCCTTTCGCCTCTTCGCCTAATAGCCTTGTTGCCTCATTGCCCAAGGGTGCTTTTTTTGCCACCTCTTCCTCCGTCTTATATTGGCGCAGACGCGATAACATCTCATCGAAATCCACGGCATGGGCATCAAACTCAGGACCATCCACGCATACGAACTTCGTCTTACCGCCTACTGTCACACGGCATGCGCCACACATACCTGTGCCGTCCACCATGATAGTATTCAGGCTGGCTTCGGTAGGGATATTGTATTTCTTGGTGGTTAGGGCAACAAACTTCATCATGATAGCAGGACCTATGGTGATGCACTTATCCACCTTCTCGCGTTGGATGACTTGTTCTACGCCCGTTGTTACTAATCCTTTTTGACCCAATGAACCATCATCGGTCATCACGATTACTTCATCGGATACGGCAGCCAACTGCTCGCGCAGGATAATCAGTTCGGCAGTGCGTGCTGCCAATACGGTGATAACTCGGTTGCCTGCTTGTTTGAGGGCTTGCGCAATGGGGAGCATAGGTGCTGCACCCACGCCGCCACACGCGCAAACCACGGTACCAAACTGCTTTATCGTAGTGGCTTTGCCTAATGGTCCGACTAAGTTATGCACTTCATCGCCTACCTCGAGTGCCACCAATTTTGCACTACTCACACCAATGCGTTGTACTACTAAGGTGATGGTGCCCTGCTCTATGTTGGCATCTGCAATAGTCAGCGGCATACGCTCGGAATGTTCATCCACGCGCACCATCACAAAGTGACCCGCACGACGACTACGAGCAATCATAGGAGCCTCTATCACCAACTCTGCTACATTCTCCGAGAAGAAACGCTTAGATACAATCTTTGCCATAATCCTGCCTATACCCTCTCGCTTATCTCCTCTCCTATCAGGGGAGGTTAGGAGGGGCTTTAAAAATACTTCACTTCTTTGCCCATAATGCTCGTGAGCAAGTTATTTGCCAAACGACTTGCACCAAAGCGGAATGATTGGTTATTCAACCAGTCTTGACCCAATATCTCTTTAACCAAGGTATAGTGTTGCACAGCCTCTTCGGTGGTGCTTACGCCTCCTGCAGGCTTGTAGCATACTTTTTGACCTGTTTTTGCGTGCCAGTCTTTGATGGCTTGGCACATTACATAGGTGGCTTCTGGGGTAGCGTTGACGGCTACTTTGCCAGTGGAGGTCTTGATGAAGTCGGCACCTGCTGCCATAGCCAATATGCTGGCTTTGTAGATGTTCTCAGCAGATTGAAGAACGCCTGTTTCCAATATCACTTTCAAGTGTGCATCTCGGATAGCGGCTTTAATCTCAGAGATTTCGTCATATACCTCTTGGTAGTTACCTTCAAGGAATTTGCCGATAGATATCACGATGTCGATTTCGGTAGCACCTGCTGCCACCGCCATGGCTGCCTCTGCCACTTTCACTTCGATGAATGTTTGCGAAGCAGGGAAACCACCTGCCACTGCGGCAATGCCGATAGGCTCGGTGAGTACTTCGCGTGCTGTTTCTACCAACGCGGGATATACGCACATGGCTGCTACATTGGGCACGCCAGGGAAATAACCATCAAAGTCGTTTACTTTCTCAGCCATAGTGGCTACTTTAGCGGTAGTATCTTCGCCGTTTAGCGTGGTCAAATCAATTTGATGCAGGCATTGCATCCACACCTCGCGGGTGTTGTTTTCTGCTGTATGTTGCGCCAAAATATCGGCAGCATTTTTCTTTACCAATTCATCGGTAAGTGTGCAGGGGTATTCTGCAAATAATTTTTCAAATTTATCCATAATCCTTGCCTTTAAACTATAATTTTTCAACTTAACCTGCCAATAATCGTTTCGTTGCCTGTTACGGCTTCGCCCACTTTCACGAATATCTCGGTATCTAATGGCAGATACATATCCACGCGGGAGCCAAATTTGATAAAACCAAAATGTTCGTTTCGTTGGGCTTTGAGCGTAGGTTTGGCGTATGTTACGATGCGTCGTGCCATGGCACCTGCTATCTGACGAACGGCCAGTTGCACCTTGTTTTTGGTCTCTATCACCACCAACGAACGCTCATTCTCTGTGCTGGATTTGGGCAGCCATGCGCCTTGATGGCGACCATTTTGATGTTGCGATACCAATACGGTACCCTCGATAGGATACCAGTTGGCGTGTACATTGAATGGCGACATGAAGATGCTCACCTGCAAACGCTTGTCATGGAAATACTCATTCTCCATTGTGGGTTCAATCACTACGATGCGACCATCCGCAGGAGCCACCAGTATCTTGTCATCGCTCACTTCCACCACACGGCTTGGGTTGCGGAAGAAATAGGTTACAAACACCAGTAGCACCGCACTCAACAGCAGTGTGATGGCACCTACCCAGTTGGGCATGTACATAAACAATGGCACATTCACTGCAAATATCAGCAATGTCAGGGTTGCGATTATCCCACGACCTTCGCGATGAATACGAATTCTTCTTTTTCTTTTATGTCCCATATATCCTTGCCTTTAAACTTTAAACTCTATACCCATTGATCATACGGAACTTGGCTCAGCATATCTACAGCCTGATCCAGACCTTGTTGCAGTTTCTTTTCAAACATCATGCGGAACATCATAGGTATATCAGCCTTGATGGTCAGTTTGATGCGTGTGTCCTGTTCTGCCACTTGCTTGAGTTGAATCCACATATTGGCATCCATGGGCAGGTTCTCCACGCCAAACTTAATGGTTTTCCACTCTTCTTTCTCCACAATGCGGATAGCGAATTTCTGTGCCAAGCCATCCACTTGAATGCGGATGTAATCTTGTGTAATCTCCAGTTCTTTTACCTTATCTTTAGGGATAAGGTCGCTGAAGCGATTCAGATTTTCCAGATTGCTCAGCACGGCGAATACCACTTTGTCGTTGTGTGGTATTTGTCCTATTTTGCTTTCGTATTTAGTTGCTGCCATGTTATTTTTCCC
Source organism: Paludibacteraceae bacterium (assembly GCA_045121435.1). Taxonomy (GTDB): domain Bacteria; phylum Bacteroidota; class Bacteroidia; order Bacteroidales; family Paludibacteraceae; genus Colicola. The sequence continues at coordinate 19,566 of JBGVFY010000024.1, forward strand.
ATTTAGCAGGGTTGTGCTGCCAATTTTCTATTTCTTTTTGTTGTTCGTAATCAATAATGCCCATTGCAGAAGCATGACGCAATACGGTTTCGAAATTGGTCAGCGAAGTCAGGGTAATATCCATTTTCTCCAATTTCTTTTTGGTAGCGGCAAATCCATAATCAAATATGGTCACTACGCCCAACACTTGGCAACCGTTATTGCGAATAGCCTCAATCACTTTGGCGCAATTGACGCCTGTATTCACTTGATTTTCCACCAACACTACGCTTTGTCGTGGTCGCAGGTCACCTTCTATTTGGTTTTCCAATCCGTGGTCTTTGGGTTGAGGGTGTACATACACAAAGGGCAAACTCAGTTGCTCTGCTACCAATACGGCGTGGGCAATAGCGTTGGTGGCTACGCCCGCAATAATATCGGCATCAGGATACATTTCGGCTATCACTCGCGCCAACTCCAAACGGATAAAATCGCGCATCTTAGGGTATGATAGAATCTTTCTATCATCGCAGTACATGGGGGAAGTCCAACCATTCGCCCAAGTGAACGGATTTTTAGGTTGAAACTTAATGGCCTTTAGTTGTAGCAACCTGTGGGCGGTCATTTCTTGTAGTACTTTCATATATTAGATGTTTTGAAGTTTAAAGTGTGTGTTTAAAGAATAAAGGCAGTGCGGCGAGCCGCATGTTTTGTGCCTTTACGCGTTAAACTAATTGTATCCTCTCACAATACCTCGTGGCGAACCTTTTATAAATTCCAATATCAGGTCGCGTTCTGCACTCTGTGGTAATGTTTCTTCGATTTGTGCTACTGCTTGACTTACATTCAAGCCTGACATATACAGCAGGCGATAGGTGTCTTGGATAGCCGCAATTTGCTCTTTGGTAAAAGCGCGGCGGTTCAGTCCTACCGAGTTGATACCGCAATAGGATATAGGCTCACGCGCAGCAATGATATATGGTGGCACATCTTTGTTGATTTTCGAACCACCTTGTACCATTACATGGGCACCGATATGGCTGAATTGGTGTACGAGACTACCGCCACCAATGATAGCCCAATCGTCCACTACCACTTCGCCTGCCAGTTGTGTAGCATTGGACATAATAATATGGTCGTGCAGCAGGCAGTCGTGCGCCACATGGCAATATGCCATAATCAAGCAATGGTTGCCAACTACGGTTTTACCTTTGCTGGCGGTACCGCGGTGGATGGTTACAAATTCGCGGATGGTGGTGTTATCGCCGATGATAGCGTATGTCTTTTCGCCTTTGTATTTCAGGTCTTGTGGATTGCCACCAACGACTGCACCTGCGTGGATATGGCAGTTTTTACCAATTCGAACGCCGTCGTGAATAGTTACATTACTATCAATAATGGTGCCTTCGCCAATCTCTACATCGCCATGAATGCAAGTAAACGGACCTACTTGCACAGAAGGATGAAGCTTTGCTTCTGGATGAATATAATTCATATTATTTATATTATTCGTGGGGTTTGTATTATTCATGTTTTTTCTATTTTGTTTGCCCATTTAGGCAAATTATCAATTACCCTGCAAAATTACTACTTTTTTTGCAAATATGCAAATAAATTCACGAAAATATTGGATAATCGAAAAAAAAGTAGTATTTTTGCACCAAATTTGTGAAATATGTACTTTGACGAACTACCATTATCAGATGAGGTGTTGGATGCGTTGTGGGATATGCATTTCGATACTTGTACACCTGTACAAGAACAGACTATACCCGTGATTTTAGAGGGACACGATGTAATCTCTTGTGCGCAGACGGGTACAGGCAAAACTGCCGCATATATCCTTCCTCTCCTCACAAATTTGCAATACGACAATCACGACCCTAATAAACTCAATGCCATCATTATGGCACCTACGCGCGAACTCGCGCAGCAGATCGACCAACAGATGGAGGGCTTTGGTTTCTATGTACCTTTCTCCTCCGTGGCGATTTATGGTGGTAATGATAGTGGCGCATGGAGCACGCAAGTGACTGGTTTGCAACGCGGTGCGGACATTGTTATCGCTACACCAGGGCGACTGCTTAGTCAGATGAATATATACGACATTGACTTCTCAGGCGTGAAGTATTTTATCTTGGATGAAGCCGACCGTATGCTCGACATGGGCTTTTATGACGATATTATGACTATCGTCAATAAGTTGCCCAAAGACCGCCAAACCATTATGTTTTCTGCCACCATGCCTACCAATATCCGCAAGATGGCAAAAGCCATTATGCACAATCCCGTAGAGGTGCAGATTGCTATCTCGCGTCCACCAGAGAGTATTCGCCAAATGGCTGTGGATATATTCGAGGCACAGAAGACGGCATTTCTTGTTAGACTATTGGGCGATTCGCAACCTGAAAGCCGGATGCCGGAAGTTGGGGAGAAACTCAAAAAAGTCATCATTTTCGTGGGTAAGAAGCAGAAAGTGAAGGACCTGACGCGTGCTTTGCGTGCCAAGCATATTGATGCACGCGCCATGCACTCCGACCTGGAGCAGAAAGAGCGCGATGAGGTGATGCTCAATTTCCGCAATGGCAAGGTGGATGTGTTGGTGGCAACGGATATTGTGTCACGCGGTATTGATGTGGATGATATACCATTGGTTATTAACTACGATGTGCCTCGCGATGCGGAGGATTATGTACACCGTATTGGTCGCACGGCGCGTGCGGAGAACAAAGGCGAAGCTATCACTTTGGTGAGCCCCGAGGATAAGCGATTCTTTAATAAGATTGAGCGATTTTTGCAGAAGGTCATCGACCGCGTTCCCTTGCCTGCCGAGTTTGGAGATGCGCCAGATAGTAGCGTATGTTCGCTTGCTGCTGACGACCGTAAGCGTTCTTCCAAGTCCCGAAAAGGCGGATGGCACGCTGGGCGTAATCGCAAGCCGAAACATAATCGCCCTGCATCTCATAAGCAATAGCGATATTCGCCGCAGCACACGCTGCGGCTTTTTTATCCTCCTTTCCTATCGCCAATTGCCAATCCCCTATTGCCTCCTGCCATCGTTGCAGACGGAAGGCGCCTAAGCCCTCTTGCAGCTCAGGTAGGTCATAGATATAGCGACGGGTGGGCTGCCATGAGGGGGTAAAACTATTGCCTAATCGGTTGCCCAATTCGCGTGCCAGATACAGCAACGCTTCTTGGCGAGATGGCAGGTCGTTGAGGCTCTGTACGCGATTATAGTGCAGTTGGCTCTCCCAAAGCAGCGTATCGGATTGCACGAATGAGTAATCGCGCGACTGACCCGCATAATGAATAGTCCAATGCGATTGGGCGTATGCTTGCAAGTAGGCGTAATACGCACCACCTTCGGTAGGAAAACTCTCCACCATATCGTATAGCACCAACTGATTCAGCACCAATAACGCTTCTGCCTGATAGTCAGCGCATAATTGTTCTGTTTGCGAGAAGGTAAGCGGATGGCGTGTGTAATAGTTCGTGGAGGTGTTTTGCGAGATATCCATGAGTTCTACTGTTTCAAACTCGCCACTATTTTCCATAGTCTGGGTGGTAGAGAAGAGGCAATATAGCACGCTGCGGCTCAAATCCACTTCCACCGAACCGCCACTCGCACCATCTATCATAGTGGTATGACCAAAATCATTAGGCTGCTGCAATGCGTTGTTTACCACCAATATACGCTGTTTACCCTGCAATTGCCTACGCTCGGCAGGATAACGCTCATCCACAGAGAAATACCACTGCTGTTGAGCAACAGCAGAGCAAGTAAACAACAGAAAAATCAGTAGGATATGTAACTTGTTATATACCATAGTCTGTTGGTTTCCGGTTTCCGGCTTCCGGTGTCCGATATCTATTAGCCGGCTTCCGGCAGCCGGTCAGTCTAACATCTAACAGCGTTAGCGGTCTAACTTCTAACAGCGCAGCGGTCTAACTTACAACTTCCGTATCCGCCACTCTTTTGGGTAGAGGTTATTGCAGTGGTTGCCCACATTTTTCACGAAACCCAATGGCACACCTTCGTACTTCACTAATAGCACTTCGGTAGGCATATTGGGCAGTACGATAGCTTCTGTGCGCAGGTAACTCAACGCCTGCTCTAACGACAGTTCGACACTCTTGAACGCCTCTTGTCGCAGGTCTTTTGCCATGGATAGCGCATGTTGTGGCACAGGGTTCTTACCGCGTAACTCGCAGATACCAAAGCCCGTACTGATGCAGATAAACTGCTTGCTTAGAATATCGATTAGGTCTTTGTATTTCGATGGATAAGCCACCACGAAACGGTCTTGTTGGCGAAGCACCCAACGCTCGGGGTGGTGTACCCAAGTGCGGATGATATTCGTATGCTCTACGGCTTGTGGTGCAGGCAGTTTCACTTTGGGTAAGCGTTTGTCCAACGAGCGCGTGTCGCTGCCATGTTTGCGCAGCGCACAGAGGTAAAAGCCCTCGCCTTTGGTCTTATGGGGATAGAAATGGTAGCCGGGGTTACCTTCGGTGATTCCCCATGAGGGGTGGATATCCACGGGCAGAATGTCTGCTCCTAAGTGTTCGGCTATCCATTCTATGTTCTCTTCGTTCTCCCAAGGATTGAAGGTGCAGGTGGAGTATATCAACAGTCCTCCGGGGCGCAAGGATGCCCATAGGTCTTCCACTATCTTGCGTTGGCGTGCCACACAGGCATCTACATTTGCTTCGCTCCATTCGGCTATGGCGCCATCATCTTTGCGGAACATACCCTCGCCCGAACAGGGGGCATCTACCAGTACGCAGTCGAACACACCAGGCAGACGCATGCCGAAGTCGGCTGCTTGGTTGTGGGTCACTACGGTGTTGCCGTTGCCCCATTTTTGGATATTCTCCGAGAGCACGAACACGCGTTGGCGCACCACTTCGTTGCTCACCAATAGTCCCTCATCGCCCAAGAACTGACTGATGAGCGTGGACTTGCCACCAGGCGCAGCGCACATATCTAATACTACGCTATTGCGTGAGAGGTACTGCTGCAGCACACATTCCACGAACATACTGCTGGCTTCTTGTACATAATAGCATCCGGCATGGAATAGTGGGTCAAGGGTGAATTGTGGACGCTCGCTGAGGTAGTAGCCATCTTCGTGCCAAGGCACTTCATCGGTGTCGCACTCAAAGGTGAGATAGTCTATTTTGTCATTGAGGCGAATAGAAGTGACAGGCGTTGTTTCCAACGCTTGACACAACTGTTGTACCTCTTCGGGTGCCAACTGATTGTGCAGATTTTCTATGAACTCAACAGGCAACACAACGGCACTTTACTAAAAGTGGCTGCAAAATTACTGCTTTTTTATGATATATGCAAGAGAAAAGTACATTATTTTATGAACTTTCCGCGATTTTTGTTTGTATTTGTGCATATTTTTTTGTACCTTTGCAGCGCATTTAATAACCTGTTGCGAGTAAATAGCAACAAAAACACAATATTACCCCCATGAATACCTCCGAACTCAACCCCGCGCAATTAGCAGCAGTTACTTACAACGATGGTCCTCAAATCATAGTGGCAGGCGCAGGCTCTGGCAAGACACGCGTACTCACCTACAAAGTAGCCCACTTGCTTGAACAAGGTGTCCCCGCAGGACATATATTGGCACTGACCTTTACCAACAAAGCCGCACGAGAGATGAAAAACCGAATTTGCCAATTGGTGGGCGAGGACTATGCACGCTATCTGTGGATGGGAACCTTTCACTCTATTTTTGCTCGCCTCTTGCGTCAAGAAGCCGAGTTATTGGGGTACACACGCGACTATACCATCTATGATACCACCGACTCCAATTCGGTGATTAAACATATCATTCGCGACTTTCATTTGGATGAGAAGGTGTATAAGCCTGCGGTGGTACATGGGCGTATCTCCATGGCTAAGAACCGCTTGCAATCGCCCGACATGTATGCTGCCGACCGCGATTACCTCATGCGCGACCGATTCGACAAGATGATGGAGATGGTGCGTATTTATATCGAATACAACCGCCGACTGAAAGCTGCCAACGCAATGGACTTTGATGATATTCTGCTCAATACCCACAAACTCCTACAGAAACATCCCGAAGTGGCGGAGAAATACCAACAAATGTTTCAGTATATCCTCGTGGACGAGTACCAAGATACCAACCGTGCGCAATATATGATTATCCGCAAGTTGGCAGAGCAACACCAGCGTATCTGCGTAGTGGGCGATGATGCACAATCTATCTACTCCTTCCGCGGAGCGGACATTAGCAATATCCTGAACTTCCAAAAGGACTACCCTAATGCCCAACTGCATAAGTTAGAGCAGAACTACCGCAGCACCCAAACGATTGTGAATGCTGCCAACTCCCTCATTCGCCACAACAAAGGGCAGATACCTAAAGTGGTATTCTCCGAGCGCAATATCGGCGAGCGCGTGGCATTGTCCACCCACATGTCTGACCGCGATGAGGCCAAAGCAGTAGCAAAGCAGATCCATGCTATCGCCCCTAAGAAATACGCCTATGATGAGATAGCGGTGATGTACCGCACCAATGCGCAGTCGCGTGTGATAGAAGATGAGTTGCGCACATTGGGTATTCCGTATCGTATCTACGGAGGCATGAGTTTCTACCAACGCAAGGAGATTAAGGATGCGTTGGCGTACCTGCGATTGGTCACTAATAGGGACGACAACGAGGCATTCTTGCGCGTAATCAACTACCCTACACGCGGCATTGGTGATACCACTGTGGGCAAACTATACGATGCTTCGCGTCAGAATAAATGTTCGCTCATGCAGGTGGCTATAGCCCCCGAAAAGATGATTAGCGACCTCTCGGCAGCAGCACAAAAGCGTGTGCAAGAGTTTGCACAGATGATTGAGCGTTTTGCTGAGGATATGGGCAAGAAAGATGCTTTTGTATTTGCACAAGACTTATTGACCGAGACAGGTATCTTGCGCGAAGCCAAGAACGATACTACCCCCGAGGGCGTAGCACGCTACGAGAACTTAGAGGAAATGCTTTCAGGTATTCATGAGTTCTGCGAACGCCGCCAACAAGAGGGTATCGACTTCACCCCGATTGCCGACTTCCTCGCGGAGGTAAGTCTGCTTACCGACCAAGATCAGAACTTGGATGACACACAATCGCGCGTGACATTGCTCACCATACATGCTGCCAAGGGCTTGGAGTATAAGGCTACTTTTATCGTGGGCTTGGAGGAAGCACTGTTCCCTTCGGCTTTCAGCATGACGGCTCGCGAGATAGAGGAGGAACGCCGATTGCTGTATGTGGCTATCACGCGCAGTATGGAGTATTGCCACCTGATGAACGCCAAACAGCGTTTCCGCAACGGGCAAGTCACTTTCACTACCCCCTCGCGCTTTCTGAAGGACATCGATAAACAATTTATCTTGAACACCGATACTATGTCTCGTCCTATCGCCAATAACCTATCGCCTATTGCCTATAGCCCATCACCTACCTCCTCACGCCTCACTCCTACCACGGGCGCAAAAGAGAAAGGCAAAAAGAAAGTCCTCCGCTCCGAATGGGCGAAGGACGATCGTGTGCTACACCGCGTCTTTGGTCAAGGAACGGTGTTGGAGGTATATCGCGAGAACGATAACGAGAAGATTGATATCCAATTCGATACCGTTGGCAAAAAGACCTTGCTGCTCACCTACGCGAAGTTGGAAAGGATAGAGTAGTGTAGGATGGTTTACTATTGAATATCCATTCTGCCATCTACTTTGGCTTGCACGGTTTTCTGTTGTTGTACATATTCTATGTATAGGTCGCGGATCTTCTCCTCTGAGCGCCATACTGCTTCATGATTCTTCAGCGGTGTCATACCGTCGTTGCCTTGGCTAAGGTAGTCGCTGGTGGCAACGGTGTAGTAGGCAGTAGGTATAATCTTTTTCCCGTCAATAGTAGCAGATAGGAATTTGCCATTGCGGGCTTGCATGCGCAAGCCAGCCACGCCCTGACCGCCCAACTGCACGAAGATCTCGCATAGGCGAAGTATCTCTTCGCCCGTCATGGTCAGCACCACCAGTTCGTTGTCGAAAGGCATGAGTTCGAAGATATATCGGCGTGTAATGTCGCCTGCTGCCCAGTCGGTGCGCATGCCGCCTATATTCACCACCGCCATATCCACGCGGTTGGGGCAGCGTTGCTGAGCCATAGCAAAGAGCGCATCGCTGGCCCAGTTGAGCATGCTACATTCAGGTTGGTGTACAGTCAGCGCCTCAGGCGCATAGCCGATAGGGATATTCAGTTCGCGCTCCAAGTCGGCTTTGATGGGGGTTATATATGCCAAATAATCAGTATCTTGTATAGGGTCTAAGGTGCTATCAATCATTAGCACTTCGCTGTGCGCCTCCACCACGCGCACAGGGCGATGGCAGGCACTAAGGCTGCATACGAGCAGCAATAATAGTAATGGTTTGTTCATATTGTTTTAGTTTAAAGTTTATAGTGTAAAGTTTAAAGGCATGGGCTTCGCCACGGTGGCGTTGCCGCTATTTCTTGCCTTTCGCCTTTCGCCTAATAGCCTTTCGCCTATTGGTTATTCGTTATCTATTTTGAGCAGGAATATACGGTCGCCACGGCGGACGATTTTGTCGGTTTTAATGGCAAAATACTCGCCTTTTTGTATTTCGCTGCGCAGTTGTCCTTTGCCATCATGCAGGTTTTTTGCCACCAGTTCGAGTGCGCCTGTGGTCTCGCCTGTAATGAGCAGTTCATCGCCCTCGCGAATCTCCTGTGTGGCTTCCAGATAGAACTCTGCTACGCTAATGTTCTTAAAGAAATTGGTGCATTTGCCTGCAAACACTTTCTTGCGTGTAGCGCGCGAACCATACTTGTGTGTCCACTCGCCCAACCGCTGTCCTTGGTAGTAGCCATCCCAGAAGCCACGATTGAACACACGCGCTAAGCGAGTATTCCACTCCTCAATCTTCGCCTCTATCGCCTCATCGCCTATAGCCCATCGCCCATCACCAATAGCCCACAACTCCACTGCCTCTTTGTAGCATTCCACCACGGTTTTTACATACTCGGCTCCGCGCGCGCGTCCTTCTATCTTTAATACGCGCACGCCCGCGTCCAGCATTTTGTTGAGGAAATGAATGGTTTTCAGGTCTTTGGGCGACATAATGTATTGGTTGTCCACCTCCAGTTCCAGGTCGCTCTCTTTATCTTTCACGATATAGCCGCGGCGGCAGATTTGCATACATGCTCCGCGGTTGGCACTTGCGCCAAGGTTGTTGAGGCTCAGATAGCATTTGCCACTCACTGCCATGCACAGCGCACCGTGGCAGAACATCTCAATACGAATCAGTTCGCCTTTCGGACCACGGATATCTTGCTCCACAATATCGCGATGGATGCTTGCTACCTGTTCCACATTCAGTTCGCGCGCCAATACGACTACATCAGCAAACTGCGCGTAGAACTTCAGTGCCTCGGTGTTGGCGATATTGAGTTGGGTGGATAGGTGTACCTCCACACCTTGGTTGTAGGCATATTGCAGGGCAGCAATGTCGGATGCAATGATAGCCGACACGCCTGCTTGCTTGGCGTGGTCCACAATCTCGCGCATGAGGGGCAAGTCCTCGGGGTACATGACGGTATTGAGCGTGAGGTAGGTTTTCACGCCTACGGCTTGGCAACGCTCCACAATGGTATGGAGGTCTTGGGTAGTGAAGTTGGCTGATGAGCGCGAACGCATGTTCAGGTATTCTATGCCAAAATATACACTGGTCGCACCTGCCTCAATAGCGGCTGCTAAACTCTCCCAGCAGCCCACGGGCGCCATGATTTCGATGTCGTTGATTTGTTTCATGCTGCAAAAGTACTGCTTTTTTTGCATTTATGCAAGTTTTTCTTGCGTATGTGCTTTTTTTGTCGTAACTTTGCGTGCTTTTTTTAGTATAGGAGTAGGCATTATGACAAAGACACGAAAAATCATTAATGACCCTGTGTTTGGTTTTCTCAGCATACCCGATGGTGTGCTATTTCAGATTTTGCAACACCCTTATATGCAGCGATTGAATCGTATTCGGCAGTTGGGTTTGAGTTTTTTTGTCTATCCAGGTGCCATGCATAGTCGTTTTTTGCACTCATTGGGTGCTATGCACTTGATGCACGAGGCTCTTACTTCGCTGTGCGAGAAAGGGGTGGAGATTACGGATAACGAGGCCACTGCTGCTATGGCAGCCATATTGTTGCACGATGTGGGTCATGGTCCGTTCTCGCATGTGTTTGAGGAGGCGGGTATGTTGCCCGAGGGTATGAGCCACGAGGATATCAGTCTGATGATGATGCGCGAGATTTGCGATAGTCTGGCTGCTACGCATGTGGCATTGCCTAAGGAGCGCGCCGAGGTGTTTGCCATTATGGAGCTGGCGATTCGTATCTTTAAGGATGAGTATGATAAGCATTTCTTGCACCAACTCATTTCCTCGCAGTTGGATGTGGATAGGTTGGATTATCTGTGTCGTGATTCGTTCTTCTGCGGTGTGACGGAAGGTAGTGTGGCGAGTGCGCGCATACTGAAGATGATGAATGTGAAGGATGGTCGTTTGGTGGTGGAGGCTAAGGGTATTTATTCGGTAGAGAAGTTTCTGGTGGCACGCCGACTGATGTATTGGCAGGTGTATTTGCACCATACGAGTGTGGCAGCCGAGCAGTTGTTGATAAAGATTCTAACGCGTGCTAAAGAGTTGATTGCCAACGGTGTGGAATTGTTTGCTTCGCCTGCGCTGCGGTATTTCCTGAGCAGCAAGGAATGGGAGCATTCCAAAGTACCTGTTAATTCAAAATTCTCACTTCAGAACTCCACTTTGCTCAGTCATTATGCTGCGTTGGATGATTCGGACTTGTTGTCGGCTATAAAGGTATGGAGTGGTAGCAGTGATAAGGTGTTGAGTGTGTTGTGCGAATGTTTTACCAATCGTCAGTTGTTTAAGGGTAGGTTGTTGGATGCGCCATTGAGTGCTGCGGAGCGTGAGGCGTTGTGTGAGCAGTATGTAGCGCGTTTGGGTGTAAGTAGCAAGGAGGCGGATTATTTCTTTGTAGAACATATCTCCACCTCCAATACATATAGCGAGAAGGGAGAAGCGATAGATATCTTGTATAAGGATGGTTCTGTGCGCGATATTGCCGAAGCATCGGATATGCTGAAGATGGAGACCCTGACCTATAAGCCACAAAAGCGTTATCTGTTCTCGTTGCATATTTAGGTTATAGGTTAAAGTTTATAGTTTAAAGGCTGGGTGTGAGTATATTAAATACGAGAACTATATACGAGTTGACACTGAAGGCAAAAACGACAAGAACTCTTTAGAAAGACGACAATACCGACAATATTCCGCGGCAATCAATGTCCCTGCCGCGGTTAGGAATATAGTGTAGGTGTCAATGGGTATATAAATCCCTTTTTTTAAGACAATCGTCGTCAATTATAGTGTCAATTATTGACAATTATTTTTTGAAACAAAAATACGCTACGCTACAAAAATAGTTAAAAATCAAGAAGCATATTTTTGTTTTTGCTCTAATGAATGCAGTACACTGCATTAGAGAGCAAAACAAAAAAGGTGTTAATGGGTATATAAATCCCTTAAATATTGCGCTAATTTAAAGTTGAACTTTAATATTGCGCTATTTTTGCCTGTATTTTTAGTGTTAAAAATCGGTTATATTTCGGAAATTATATATTCCTCTCATCAGGGTAGGCGATTCTAATTCGCCATCGTATGCTACACATGAACGCACTATATCTTCTCCCAATACTTCTTCTAAATGCTTGATACCACGCATAAAATCTTTGGTAAATGTTTGTGCTGATTTAATTTCCATAATGCTCAGTTTATTACCTTGTGGAGAAACTAAATCTACCTCATAACCTTTATTCTCGCGATAGAAGCACAAATTATTGTCTTTTCCTTGATTGAAGCGACTTTTCAGTACTTCGTTCAAAACCATGTTTTCAAAGATACTTCCGCGCAGCGGATGGGTTTTAAGTTGTTGTACATTTTCAATTCCTAATAGATAGCACAATAGCCCTGTATCATAGAAGTATAGTTTTGGAGTCTTTACAAGTCGCTTGTTGATATTGGCAAAATATGGTGGTAGTTTCCATACGATATATGATGCTTGGAGGATACTTACCCATTCGGATATTGTGGGGACAGATACCCCTACATCATTGGATAATGATGAGAAATTGCACTCACTGCCTACTCGTCCTGCACATAGGCGAATAAAAGTCTGGAAGGATTGTAAGTTTTTGACTTTGAGTAACTGGTGTATATCTCTTTCTACATAGGTGTTGTAATAATCGCGGTAGAGCATATTCGCAGGCATTTTTTTTGTGTAAATGGCTGGATAAAAACCTTGATATAACAACTGATCGGTTGATAAATCTTTCGTTTCTGCCAATTCGCTGTGGGCAAATGGCAATAGGGTAAATAGCGCTGTTCTACCTGCAAGTGATTGTGTTATTTGATGCAGGAGTGCAAAATTACTACTGCCAGTCAGTACAAATTTACGGTCGGGATTTTCATCAACTAATACTTGGATATAGGATAATATTTGTGGCAAGTGGTGTACCTCATCGATGATAAGATGGGTGTTAGAGTTTGCAAAAAAAGCTTCTATATCTTGCTCGATTATGTTGCGTTGTGCAGGGCGTTCCAAATTGATATAAGTATAATCTGGAAAAAGATTTTTGCACAATGTTGTTTTACCCACCTGTCGTGGACCTGTTATCGTAATAACAGAATAATACTGATTTGCTTCGAGAATACTCTTAGAAATGCTTCGATAAATATAGTTCATTTTTGCGCTAATTTAAAGTTGAACTTTAAGATTGCGCAAAATTACTATATTTTTTTCATACTACCAAACAAATTGTATATTTTTGTTTGTTTTTCTGCATTTTCACCATCAAACACCCCAAAAGCGAGTTGATAGCAGTAAAGCTCCTGTTCGCTTCGCTCACGAAAAAATCGTTTGAGCCTTTGGCAAAATAAGAAATCTTACTAAATCTTATTGCACTTATATCCGCCCAACTCAAGGTTCTCCGAAACCGATTGCAACCGCTCGCTTTTGCGTCATTACGCTAACGCTATGACTGATCATCGCTACGCGATAAAAGCTCACTGAATCTTAAGTAAATGCTAATGTAAAAAAAGGGCAATGGGTATATAAATCCCTATTTTTAAGACAATTCATGTCAATTATAGTGTCAATTATTGACAATTATTTTTTGAAACAAAAATACGCTTCGCTACAAAAATATTCAAAAATCAAGAAGCATATTTTTGTTTTTGCTCTAATGAATGCAGCACACTGCATTAGAGAGCAAAACAAAAAAGGTGTCAATGGGTATATAAATCCCTATTTTTAAGACAATTCATGTCAATTATAGTGTCAATTATTGACAATTTTTTTGAAACAAAAATACGCTTCGCTACAAAAATAGTTAAAAATCAATGATTATCTTTTGCTTGGGTTGGAAGAGCGACTTGTCGCTGGCAACCCAAAACAAAAGTTTATAATACAACCAACCGCCCTGTGTGGGGGCGGTTGCTGTGTGGAATAGCCAATGGCTATGTCCAAATAGGCTGTTTACGAATGAGAATGTTACACCAAGGAGACATCAGCATCAATCACAAATATGGCTAAACCATTATCAGATGCTAATACATTTTTGGGTTTAACATCACTCAACAAGTAATATCCATTTGAGAAAACACCATCTCTATCTTGTGGCTTGAACCCGCGAGATTTCATATATGCGAGAATCTCTTCTACCGTAGCAAAACGCACATTATCTACAAATGGTTGTGTGAATACAGGATAAGCATTACTTTCACTCATCACATGAAACCCCACGAACCGCAATGCAATGTGTGGGAATAAGTGGTTGTATAACTCAACTCTATTTAATAGTTTTAGTATATCTCCACCAACATGCATGAGATTATTCATTTTATAGACCAAGTTTGTGGTGGGATCAATCCAATTCTCGCTTTCGTTACCACTTTGGAATAACAACAAATGTCGCTCTTTTGCAAAAGCGCCAAACATATCTACAACACAATGGTTTTCTCTTGCCCATTGTATTGCTACTGGAAATTGCTCAAATCGAGAAAGACCTACCAGGAGGTTTCGTAGGCTTTGTGCATTTGGTTGTGATGCTGAATCTCCCATTGGTAATCGATCGTTCTTTGAGATTGCTGAGCTAACCACTCTTGTGCATTATTTAAATAATCCGTTGCACTCATTAGTACATCATCCTTATTTTTGCTGCAAAGGTAGTAATTTTCTTTGATATACACAACAAACTCAGCGGAAATGTTGTTTTTTTTATATTTTCCGCTGAGTTTATGAAGAAAAGTCTGTATATCTCAAAATACACAACCAACCGCCCTTGTGAGGCGGTTGGTGTGGAAAAGACAAATGCTGTTAATGCAAATGCCTATTAACTCGTTGTACGAATAATAATGCTTAAGGGTAGAGGGAATTATCCCATACCACCACCATCACCGCTTCCGTACATCATGTCGAAATTACCAACGCCTTGAGGACTTGCAGCCATAATGGCATTTTCTCCGAGTAATTTGATTGCCTCAGTTTGAGGCGCGATATATGCTTTTTTCATATCTAAATACAAATTAATAAATTGATTAGTTATTTTTTTTATTAAAGACAACTTAAACAACATCTGCGCGCGCCCAACATTGGCGCTTGCATGAGTGTTTATTAGACTTCCTCACCGCTCGCTATGTTGCGCGAGCGGAAAGGTTGTCTATGTTGTTTTTATTTTACCAATTGACCTTGTACATTATACTTCACGCCATCGCGGATGATAATGAGTTGACCGTTCTCGATAACCTTAACAGGAGCATCAGTAGTAATGATATCTTCCACACCTGTTTCTACATTTTCACCTGCTGCCACATACGCGCGTACTTTAGCAGGGAGAGGTTGTCCAGTAGTGGTAGTCAACTCGATGATTGCACGCAAACCGAGTTTATTGGTTTCTGCATTGTACAACTTACCATCGTTTGCACCTACATAATATTCGGTAGAACCATTGGTTTTACCTCCAGTAGCAGTAACCGCTTTGAGGGTTGCTTTATAGCCATCACCAGAAGCCACATTGGTACCCGCAGAAGCGTTTTTAACGGTAACATTGTTGATAATAACATGCTCATATTCGCTACCCTTAACTGGCACGATGATGTATGGTTGACCAGCTACAATGGTATTCCATAATGTAGCGTTGAGGCTCAATTTATCACCTGTATTATTAGCAACGATAGAAGTCAATTGGTATGCTT
This sequence comes from Paludibacteraceae bacterium, assembly GCA_045121435.1. Taxonomy (GTDB): domain Bacteria; phylum Bacteroidota; class Bacteroidia; order Bacteroidales; family Paludibacteraceae; genus Colicola. The sequence continues at coordinate 34,912 of JBGVFY010000024.1, forward strand.
TAGTTCCTTCGCCGAGCCAATTGGTTGGGATGTCGAATGGCAAGCATAGGGTGTGGTATTGACCAGATTTGAATGAACGCTCAATAACAGCATTGATAGTTTTGCCAGCATAAGCACTAACGAAAGCAGACCAGTTCTTATCTGTAAGAGGAGTAGGAGCTACCCATGTGCATTCGCTGGTAGGTACATCGCCTTGGCAGTTTTTCCAGAATGCGATACATGTGTTGAGATCACCTGCGGTGTTAGGAATTGTGATACCAGTCTCAATTTTATTCCAACTAACTGCATCATCCCACTTGTTTTCTGTACGGTCTGGGTTCATACGACAGATGATAACATACTCGTGTTGCTTAGCGTTGGCTACTTCGTAAACGCCATCACCATCGCTATCGGTCATGTCAGCCCATGTTGGTTCTGCATCAGCACCAAATCCTTCGTTGTAGAAATATGCTGCAAATTCTGCATTATCAGATGTCCAGTGGAAGCTTGGGTGGAAGTAGAGAGTAGCAGGTTGGTTAGAGAAGTCTTTGAAAGGTGCTTCGCCTGTCCAATTTGCGGTTGCTGTGATAGATTGATCGCTCTCTTTGAAAATGATAGTAATAGTATAATAACCATCTTTGCTGATGGTATTGATTACCCAAGGATCATTAGGCCATTTATTCTCCCAACTATGATTTTTTACTACTTGGAATTTGATTTCTGTGTTCTTCTTTAAAGCAATTTTTGACTTAGTCCATTTATATGTACCATCACCTTGGTCAACCATATCGTTGTCGGTTAATGTCTCTTTCCATTCTTCACCAAATACAATTCGATTGTCACCTGCAACGGTGTAGGTAGGATATCCCCATTTAGCTACAACGTCGTTTGCAGAATAAGTACGATTGCTTACAGATGAACCATCAGCATTAACCTCTGCATAATCCCAATTTTTCTTGCAAGCATATTTGTATTCATGTGCTTCGTTTGCGTTTGCAATATCAATTGTAAATGTGTTAGGTGTAGTGGTTGATTTTTCCATTGCAGCAAATTCCCAATTATTCATAGTACCTGCGATATAACATTCTTCAGTACCAGCAGGAACCGTCACAGTGTAAGTAAGTGCTTCTGGTACAAGGTCTATACCTTTCCATTTCACTACCACATCACTTTCGCTCCACTTGCGGTTTCCTGTATCATTGTTGTTTACATCAACTTCCGCATTATCCCAATTTTTGCTTGCTGAGTATTTGTATTCATCAGTAATATAGACATCGTTAACAGTCAGGGTAAAGATGCGGTTGTTTCCTGGGTCTTGTGTCATCTCGCGGAAGTTATTCCAATCACCTAAGCCTACGAGGTAGCACTTTGTTGTGCCTTTTGGTACAGTAACGGTGTATTTAAGGTTTTGCTTGATGAGTGGAGTTAAACCATCAAGAGAAATTTTCTTGGTAGTTTTGTTATAATTAACCGTTACGGTTTTTGCAGCAGTAAGAGTGAGTTTGATATTATTATTATCATCACCTGCGGAGAGCTCTGCAAACTCCTTATTTTCAACATCACTCCAACCCCAAGTATTGCTCCATGAACCGTTGGTGATACGGAATTGATAAGTACCAGCAGCTAGATTAGTAAATTCATGAGAGTAAATGCCATCGGCATCAGTATCTTCAATGCCAAGACCTGATGGATTCCAATTGTATCCAGTCATAGACTCATCACCTGCGATATAGTATTCGTACGTTTTTGGAATATAGAATGTACCAGTAGTAGAAACGGTGATTTTTGCGCCATCGAATGTGACGGTCACATCACCAGCAGTAGCAAGTTGGAATCCTACATTTCCGTCAGAATTCACTACACCTTCAGCAGGGTTTTTAACTGCATCATATCCCCAATTAGTATCTCCTGAATTCCATCCTCCTGTGGTAACTTTCAATGCATACGAAACACCCGTAGCGAGACCAGTAAAGGTATGTGAGTAAATGGAAGTAGCATTATCATAGGTCATTTCAATCTCGTTGGCTTTCCAGCCTTCGCCACCAACCAATTCTTTGGTACCTGTGATGTAGCGTTTTGGGGCAGTAGCAGGAGCTTCATATACTCCCCAGGTTCCGGAGCACTCTCCACTCCATTTTTCAGAAGATTGTGTAATGGTATATAGATTTTTATCATCTGTTGGTATTTCTACCAATCCTGTGCGAGCACCCCAATCTTCTGAGCCATCAGATTTTACACGAATAAATTTAACTTTTTGGTATCTTGCGACATCTATATCTATTTTCCAAACATTGCTCTCAAGAGGTGCCAATGTCATAAGAGTGCCAAGTGATGTTGCGCTTTCGCCATAGGTACCTGAGATGAATGCGCTAATAGCGGCACTTGCTTGTGTCCACCAGCTATACTCCATCTTGCAATAAATGGTTTTGATAACAGGCTCAATGTAGTCATAGTTAGCAACGAGGGTATATTCGCCAGAAGCCTTTGTTGTAATGCTGATAGGATTAGCATTTTCATCAGCAGATTGCACACCAGAGCCTAATGTCCAGCCAGAGAATGTATAATCCTTGAACTCAGGTGCCTCAACTGGATATCCTGTGCTCTCGCCTACAGAGAGAGTTTGGCTTGATTGAAGCTCCTTTGTTCCATCCGTCCATGTAACCTTTACATCATGCTTTGGTTCTGCAGCAGAAGCAACTGTGATGGTTGTAGTCGCTGTAGCAGTAGATTCGAAAGAAGTCGATGCGTAACCATTCAATCGATACTTGATAGTTGCAGTAACGGTATATGTGCCAGCAGCAGTAGCTGTGAATGTATTACCAGAAACGCTTGCACCTGTAGCAGGGTTAATGGTATATTCGGTAGATTGAATTGTATTGATTGCTGTATTTGTAGTCAATGAAGGAGTCAATGTTACGGCTTCATTTTCGGATACATTAGCAGAAGAAGCAGCTAACTTACCTTCAGAAGTAACCTTTTTTACACTCCAAGTGCCAGTGAAGTTATCCCAACTATTACTACCTACAGTCAACAAACTTTTATCATTCTTCCAAGTGCAGTTACCAGATTGATTCCATTTATTACCCCAGTCATTTGTGTTGTTTGCTGGATTCATGCGGCAAAAGATGAGTTTTTGCCACGTACCTGAAGGAGCAATAGCATAATATATGCCAGATTCTCCCTCAACAGCCTTCATACTTACCCAGGAATTTTTGCTAGTGGCATCGTTGAAGAAATACACAGCAAAGCGAGCACCGTCCTTTTTCCAGTTTGTACTTGGTTGTAAGAGAACCACCTCGCCTCCTTTCAAATCGGTAGCCTGTACATTCATGCTAAATGCACACAGGATGGCTGCGAAAAATAAAAAGATTGATTTTTTCATAAATGTTTTTGATTTAAAAAGTTAATATTTTAGTTGTTTGTTATTTCAGTGTAAAGTGTAGGGTGTAAAGTGTAAAGGCAGGGGATATTTGCCAGACCACTGGCAAAAGCAAAACAGGTGGCGGGAAGGCAACTCGGCGACCACGCCGAGCACAGAACCAGTGGCGGGAACTCAACTCGGCGACTACGCCGAGCACAGAACCGACAGCAGAATACACAAAAGCAGATGTCGTAGCCAGAAGCCACGACAACGCATAATATATTCTCTCTAATGGATTATCTCCTACCGAATGGCAGCCATACCCCCCCCCAGTTTTGAGGGGCTAAAAACGCATATTTCGCTGTGTCGGTATTGGTCATAAATGGTAGGGGTTATTTGATTTGTTTGTGATGATTTCCCATTTCAATTTCTCTTACTGTTCGCTCTACAACTTCCTCTAATTGATAGGTAGCTACGCCAAGCGGCTTGCAAATATCCTTAAGTGACCATTCTACCACGGTTTTATCCGTTGACTTACAGATAACAAGTCCTACAGTAGGATTGTCCACCTCACCTCGCATCAGTTGATCTACCGCAGTAACATAGAAATTGAGTTTACCTGCAAACTCTGGAATATATTTAACTGCTTTAAGTTCGACCACCACATATCTATGTTGTGGAATGTGATAGAAAATCAAATCGGGATAGAAAGTTTGTCCGCCTGGCATCTGTAATTCCATTTGGCGACCCACAAAGGAAAATCCTTGTCCTAACTCCAACAAGAAACGAGTAATATTATTTATCAACGCCTCTTCTAACTGTTTCTCATCGTGTTCTTTCTCAATCTCTAAGAATGCAAAGTTGTATGGATTCTTGAGTATCTCTTGTGCCAGTGTCTGTTGCTGAACTGGGAGTGTGTTGTCGAAATTTGTAATCGCACCACCTTGGCGAGCAAAAAGGTCGCCTTTGATTTCATCCTCTAATCGTCCTCTACTCCAATTACCCTTGATGAGTTGGTTGATATAGAAGAATGCCTCTTGAAGTGAGTGACATTTGGACATGAGTTCGATGTGATGTCCCCAGGGTACAAAGGCAAATTTATCAGGCATCTCTAATTCGTCAGCAGGCTGTTGACGAATAGGGTTTTCTATTTCGTCAATAACTTGTTGACGAATTATAATCTGCTCATAATAAAATAGATACCATCGTTTGATGTATTTTAAGTTCGTGACAGAAAAGCCTTTTTGTTGTGGAAAAGTTTGCTTCAAGTCGATACTTAGTTGATTATAAAAGTCACTTCCCCATTTGCTTTCTGCTTTGAGCGCAACGATGTCTCTGCCCAATGACCAATAGAACTCCAACATACCATGATTGACATGCACAGCAGTTTTCGCTTGGCTTTGGCGATAGCGTTGCTTGAGTTCTGACAGCCATTGAATATAGTCAGAATCTGCTAACATGCTATCTCGTTTTATGAATTGAGGTGTGGTCATTGTGCTTGTGTTTTGGTATGTGCGCGGTGGTATTGCGCAAAATCGCGACAAAGTTACACAATTATTTGGAAATGAGCAAATATTTAAGCAGAATTTTTGATTTTTCTTCAGAAAAGGGGCTGTTTTGAGGGGAGAGATGGGCGTAAAGTGTGGGGCGTAACGAAAATTATCTATTGATTTCTCTTGAGTATCTCTTGATTTTCTCTCGATGATTATTCGGTGAGATTCCAATGAGGTTCCAATCAGGTTCCAATGGAGATAAGGGGCAGGTAGGGAGTAAAGTGTAGGGTGTAAAGTGTAAAGGCAGGGGATATTTGCCAGGCTACTGGCAAAAGCAAAACAGGTGGCGGGAAGGCAACTCGGCGACTACGCCGAGCACAGAACCAGTGGCGGGAACTCAACTCGGCGACTACGCCGAGGGCTGAACCGATAGCAGAATACACAAACGCAGATGTCGTAGCCAGAAGCCACGACAACGCATAATATATTCTCTCTAATGGATTATCTCCTACCGAATGGCAGCCATACCCCCCCCAGTTTTGAGGGGCGCAAATCAAAGATTCTATGTGGAGAGTGCGGGTCATGTTGTAAATTATATTTGTCTCCTTGCGCTGCGCGCAGAAATCTAAACTATCTAAACTATTTTTATTGTAGAGAATTAGTCAAAATTTTTGTTCGTTGATTGTGCCATTCTTGCTGGCACAAATGGTTTCATAATTTAATCGTTTTAACCTTGTTGATTATAAATTGTTTAATTTCCTCCCAAGTATCATCAATAAACATTCGAGGCATAAATTGTTCTTCGGCATCGTCGAAATAGGTTAAGCTTCGTAGCGCTCGAAAAGTAGAGTAATTAGGATACTTCTGTTGATAAAAAGCAATAATCTCTTCTAGTGAATAGTGCTGAAGCAATATATACATATCAATAAAGTCCTTCTTCGTCCCCCTTCCTTCAATAGCATTTACTTTCATTGCAGCAATATCCACAGGCGAAGCTAATCGAACACCGTCCTCTTTAACCATAGGACTAATCCACTCAAATGGATAATTCACTACATCTACTTTAATATTATCAATATAGAATTGATGGATTATTTTCGTTTCGTTTTCCACTTTTAATACACCATACTTACTTAATATGGACTGCAATTCGTACCCGTTAATATCAATCTTACCAAACAAATCCAAATCAATTGAAGAACGATGACCATATTGCAACGCCAACGCGGTTCCGCCTACAAGGCGCAACTCACACAGTGCTGGTTCTTGCATAAGTGCTTTTAGCAATTCCAGAGTGTGGGGTTCGATTGTGCGTAATGATAACATCTATAGTCTTCTTTTTTAGTATCAGTCATGCAGCAGATGTAACTAAGTGCCTCTGGGCTGAGGGTGCGTAGGGTTTTGCAAATCTCAGCTATCTGCATTAATCCATAATAATCACGAACTAAACACCAGTCACTCCATTCGCCTCTTTCAAGTACGCGTTGGATAACCTGTGCAGGGCATCTGTCCGCATGGAAATCAGCAGGATTAACATCCCAAAAGAGGTTCTTGCTAAAGTGCTGTATGGATGGTGCAAGCTTCATACAAATTTATTCGTTCAATCCCCAAAAATATTTTTAAACTACCAAAATTAATTTTGCGACATCTCTATCAAGAATTACAGGCTCTCCGCGCAAAACAACTATCTTGTTTTGTACATCGTCCAAAGACACAGGCGTGGGTGTCTGCTGATCTCGTTTCGTGATGGTTTTTATTTGTTTCTTATGAGTCATGGTGCTTGTGTTTTGGTATATACGCGGTGGTATTGCGCAAAATCGCGACAAAGTTACACAATTATTTGGAAATGAGCAAATATTTAAGCAGAATTTTTGATTTTTCTTTAGAAAAGGGGCTGTTTTGAGGGGAGAGATGGGCGTAAAGTGTGGGGCGTAACGAAAATTATCTATTGATTTCTCTTGATTATCTCTTGATTTTCTCTCGGTGATTATTCGGTGAGATTCCAATGAGGTTCCAATGAGGTTCCAATCAGGTTCCAATCAGATTCCAATGGAGATAAGTGGCAGATAGCTGGCATATAACGGGGAACATGAGAAAAAAAAGGGGGGGGGAGTGAACTTTTCGCGGAAATAATGCGGGCTACGCCCTCGCGTAGGATGGCAAGGTTGTACCTTCGGACGCGGAAGTAATGCGGGCTATGCCCTCGCATTGAACGACACCGTTGTACCTTCGAGGTTTTGCGGGCTACGCCCTCGCATTGAACGACACAGTTGTACCTTCGAGGGCACCTCCCGCAAGCGGGCCCCTCCTCGAAAGTACAGTCGCTCAATGCAGCCCAAAAGCAATAAAAACTCACCTAAAAGTGAACTTTTGTTCGTTTTTTCTTGCTTTTGTGCATTTTTTGTTGTACCTTTGCGGACTAATTTGTGTAATTATGCGATTTTGCGAAATAATAGGACAAGATGAGGTGAAAAACCTACTGCGTCAGTCGGTACAAGACGGACGCATCGCTCATGCACAACTATTCACCGGCATCAGCGGAATAGGTAAACTGGCATTAGCCATCGCATACGCACAATACCTCGCCTGCCCACACCGCACACACGAGGACTCATGCGGAAAATGCCCCAGTTGCCTGCAATACCAAAACCTGCAACACCCCGACCTACACTTCACCTTCCCTATCGTGAAATCAGACACAGGAGATGTGTGCAACGACTTTATTGATAAGTTCCGCAACCTGATACTCACTACCCCCTATTTCGACCTTGATGACTGGTATCGACAATTAGGCATAGAAACCAAACAAGCCATCATCTACGAAAAAGAAAGCGGCGAAATAACACGCAAACTATCGCTCAAGAGTTTTGGCGATGGCTATAAAGTGATGATCATCTGGCTGCCCGAAAAAATGAATATCGCGTGCGCCAACAAACTGCTGAAGTTACTGGAGGAACCACCCACCCAAACCCTGTTCCTATTGGTGAGCGAACAACCCGAACAGTTGCTGTCCACCATCGTATCACGCACACAAGAGATACGCGTGCCACGGCTGAGCGAATCCACAATAGCCAACGCATTGCTGAATGGCGACTATAACCTATCCACAGACAATGCACAACGCATAGCACATATCGCCAACGGTAGTTACCTGTCAGCCATACGCACCGCCAACAACAGCGAAGAAGATAATCGCTTCTTCAACGACTTTGTGGCACTGATGCGCAACGCATGGTTGGTGGGACAGAAAAAAGACTATAGCGCACTGCTGCAACTGCGCAAATGGAGTCTGGAAATGGCAGACGCCAAAGAAGGCAGAGAGAAACAAAAAGCCTTCTTGCAATATGCCCAACGACAAATAAGAGAAAACTATATATACAACTTTCATTGTGCAGAAATGAACTACCAAACAGAAGCAGAAGACAACTTCTCGCGTAAGTTTGCACCGTTTATTCACGAAAACAATGTGGAACGAATGATGAACGAACTGGCAAAAGCCGAACAACAAATAACGCAAAACGGTAATGCCAAAATCATCTTCTTTGACTTGTGTCTGCAAATGATTGTTATGGTGAAGTAGTTTAGAGTTTAAAGTTTATAGTTTAAAGTTTAAAGGCACGGATATAAAGTTTAAAGTTTAAAGGCACGGATATATATGAAAGAAGATTTTACATGCGACACGGGTTCGTGTCATATCACCCAAAAAGCCGTTAATCACAACCCCAAGCACATGCTGCCTGTGGTGGATTGGTTGAGCGATGTGCCAACCGTAGGCGATGAAGGCGACCTGGTGGAAGTGCAATTCAAAAACACCCGCAAAGGCTATTTCCATAATAGTGCCAAATTGCCCCTGGAGAAAGGTATGGTGGTGATGGTGGAAGCTAACCCAGGTTGCGACATGGGCGAAGTAACGCTAATAGGCAAACTGGTAGAGGCACAAATAAAAAAGAACCATATCAACACCGAGCGCTACGAGATTCGCAATATCATCCGCTTGGCTACCGAAGCCGACATGCAGCGTGCTGCCGAAGCCCGCGCCAAAGAGCAAGCCACGATGATTGAAGCCCGCAAACTGGCTAAATCGCTGGGCTTGGAGATGAAAATCGGCGATGTGGAATACCAAGGCGATGGCACCAAAGCCATCTTCTACTATATTGCCGAAGGACGCGTGGACTTCCGTCAGTTGATTAAAGTGTATGCCGAGAGTTTCCGCGTGCGCATCGAGATGAAACAGATTGGCGCACGCCAAGAGGCAGGACGCATTGGTGGAACGGGTCCTTGTGGCAGAGAGTTGTGCTGCTCGACATGGATGACCCAATTCTCATCAGTAGGCACGAATGCGGCTCGTATTCAAAACATATCGCTCAATCCGCAGAAGTTGGCAGGTCAGTGCGCAAAACTGAAATGCTGTCTCAACTATGAGATACCTGTATATGAAGAGGCTGTGAAGAAACTGCCATCGCGCCACCAACCATTAGAGACGCAAGATGCTACCTACTACTACTTCTCGGCTGACCCACTGAAGGGCGAAGTGACCTATTCGACCGATGCACACCGTCCAGTGAACTTGCAAATAATCACCGTTAAACAAGCCAAAGAGATTATCGAGATGAACCGCCGCGGTGAGAAACCTGTGGCATTGGGTGGCAAGCAATCATCTATCGAAGCCGTGGAGGTGGATTACCAAAATGTGGTAGGACAAGACGACTTGACCCGCTTCGACAAGAAGAAAAATAATCGAAATAACAACAAGAACGGTAACAACAATCGCCGCCGCGACAACCGTCCGCGTGGCAATCACTCGGCACGACAACCACAATGAGACCCCTATTCCTACTGCTGACAGCCCTGATGTTGCTGTGCTGCGCTTGCAGCAATAGAACCGTATATACCGAGTTCTATTCCATGCCTGCGGATGGTTGGCACCAAGATTCCGTGCTGACCTATACCGCAGCAATAGACGACTCCACAGCATACTACGACCTGATGATTGTGGTGCGCCACACCGCACAGTATCCATACCAAAACCTGTGGCTGTTTGTGGACGAATATATGGGCAATGTGCTTGTGCATCGAGATACTATTGAAGCCATGATGGCAGATGACTACGGTCGTTGGTTGGGCGCAGGCATCAACCGCTATGAGTTGCCATTGCAGTACGATGCACAGCGCAGTTTCGTTCGCTCGGGCGAATATACCTTCCGCGTTCAGCAAGGCATGCGCACCGAATGGCTGCAAGGCATAACGGATGTGGGAATGGTGATTCGGGAGTAATGTTTAGAGGTTAAAGGCGAGAGGTTAGAGGCTAAAGGCAAGTAATATATGGGAAAGAACAAACTAAAGAAATTTGCAGAGATGGAGACCTTCCACAATGTGTTTCAGTGTGGAGCACGCGAGTGTGTGGAGGATAGTCCAGTAGTAGCCATGCGAGGCAAATGGCGCGAACAGTATTTCCACAACGATAACCCTATCGTGTTGGAACTGGGTTGCGGTCGCGGCGAATATACCGTGGGACTGGCTCAGCGCAACCCCAATAAGAATTATATAGGTATTGACATCAAGGGCGCGCGTATGTGGGCAGGCGCCAAGCAAGCCGAATTGGCAGGTATCAAGAATGTGGCATTCTTGCGCACGAATATCGAAATGATTTCGCAGTTCTTTGCTGCGGATGAGGTGGACGAGATATGGATTACCTTTCCCGACCCACAGATGAAGAAAGCCACCAAACGCCTCACCTCCACCTATTTCATGCAGCGTTACCGCCAACTGCTCCGTCCAGATGGTATTATCCATCTCAAGACGGATAGCCCCTTCCTCTATACCTATACCCAAGCCATGGTGATGGAGAATCATTATCCGCTATTGGTGGATACGGATAATCTGTATAATTGGACACCGGAAACCAGCTGCCAAAGTTTGGAATCTGGAAACCAGCAGCCGGAATCCAATATGGAGGAGGCACGAGCCCTCCAGACGCACTACGAACACCAATGGCTGGATCGCGGATTGACAATCAAGTATATCGTATGGCAACTACCCGCAGAGCCATCGCTGATTGAACCCGAAATAGAAATAGAAAAAGACACTTATCGTTCATACGGAAGAAACTATGTATCCTCAACAAATAATTGACGCCCTGCAGCATGTGCGCTATCCAGGCACAGGCAAGAACTTGATAGAGAGCGGTATGCTCGAAGACGATATCCGTATCTCGGGCTTGGAAGTATCGTTCTCGTTGATATTCGAAAAAGATAACGACCCCTTCCGCAAATCAGTGGTCAAAGCTGCTGAAACAGCCATTCACACCTATGTGGATGAGAATGCGGCGGTGCATATCCATACTAAGTTTATTAAGCAAAATATGGCACCTAAAGCCGACTCGGTGGAGAACCTACGCGCAGCGCAGGTGATTGCTATCCACTCGGGCAAAGGTGGCGTGGGCAAGTCCACCATATCCGCTAACTTGGCCATTACCTTGGCTAAGATGGGCTATCGTGTGGGACTATTAGATGCGGATATTCACGGACCCTCTATCCCTAAGATGTTCCATACTGAGGGCTGTCGTCCTGTTTCTACGCCTGTGAATGGTCGCAACCTGATTGAGCCCATCGAGCAATACGGCGTGAAGATGTTGTCGATCGGTTTCTTTGTGGATCCGCAGCAGGCGGTGGTATGGCGCGGCGGTATGGCAAGCAACGCCATCAAACAACTGATTCAGGATGCCAACTGGGGCGAGTTGGATTATTTCCTCATTGACTTGCCACCCGGCACCAGCGATATTCACCTCACTTTGGTGCAGCACCTTCACCTCACGGGCGCTATTGTGGTGACAACCCCTCAGCCTGTGGCATTGGTGGACGCGCGCAAAGGTGTGGACATGTTCCTCAACGAGAAGATTAATGTGCCTGTATTGGGATTGATTGAGAATATGGCATGGTTTACCCCAGCGGAATTGCCCAACAACCGCTATTATATCTTCGGCAAAGATGGAGGCAAGCAACTGGCTGAGGAGTTGAATATCCCATTGCTCGGTCAAGTGCCATTGGTGCAATCCATTCGCGAAGGTGGCGATGAAGGCACACCTATCGCCCTGCAAGACGGACACCCTGCTTCACAAATGTTTGAATCTATATGTCAGCACCTAAGATAACCGAACTCGGAACAGCCTCTATCCGTAGCCTATTGCTCAAATACGCTACCCCAGGTATTATCGCCATGACTGCAAGTTCGCTATACAATATGGTGGACTCTATTTTCATTGGTCACGGCGTAGGCGCGATGGCATTGTCGGGCTTGACGGTTGCCAAGCCTTTTATGGACATTTGTGCTGCTTTTGGTACATTGGTGGGCGTAGGCGCCAGTTCGTTGGTGGCGATTAAGTTGGGCGAGAAGGATTACCGTTCCGCCAACGATGTGCTGGCGAATGTGGTGATACTGAATGTGCTATTGGGTGCGTTGGTGATGGCAATAGGATTGTTTTGGTTGGATCCAATCCTCTATGCTTTTGGTGCGAGTGATGTGACGATTGCTTATGCACGCGATTATATGCAGATTATCCTTGCGGGTAATATCATTACGCATATCTACTATGGTTTGAATAGCATGTTGCGATCAATAGGTCATCCTAAGATTTCAATGTATGCTACTATCTTGGCGGTCGTGCTGAATATCATCCTTGATCCTATCTTCATTTTCGTGCTGGACATGGGAGTGCGCGGTGCTGCGTGGGCTACTATCATTTCGCAAATAGTATCGGTGGTGATAGAGATGATTATCTTTCTCAATCCGAAGGAGGTCATCTTTTTCCATCGCGGTATCTGGCGTCTCAAACGCGACATTACCATGCGTGCGTTGGGTATTGGTACTGCGCCATTCTTGATGCACCTTGCGGCATGCTTTGTGGTGATTGTGCTCAACAACCAACTCAAACGCTATGGAGGCGATATGGCTATCGCCACCTTTGGTATGACCAATCGGTTTATGTTCTTCTTTGCGATGATAGTCATGGGTATCCAGCAGGGTATGCAGCCTATTGTGGGATATAACTATGGCGCGAAACTCTATCCGCGTGTGGTACGCACATTCAAATTATCGGTCTTCTGTGCTACATGTGTGATGGGGGTGTTGTGGTTGATAGGTTTGGTGTTCCCCGAGGGATTTATCCGATTGTTTACGCACGATGAGGTGCTTGTGGCTCAGTCTATTATGCCTGCGCGAGTGATGTTGTGTACGATGGTGATGGTTGGTTTTCCGATGATTACGGGTAATTTCTATACATCGATAGGTATGGCACCAAAGGCTATCTTCTTGAGTCTGACGCGCCAAGTGATTTTCCTGATTCCGTGTATATTGTGCTTGCCATTATTGTTTCAAGCACTTGATATTACGCCTATTTGGGGCGTTTGGTGGAGCCTACCTATTTGCGATGCCATGGCAGCGATATTGGCGGCGATTATCATCAATCGCGATATGCGTAAGTTCAGAGTTGCCCAGCCTCTACAAGGTTGATAACCCGCTCCACAATGCGGTCTTTATCTGCAGCATCATAGCCCTCTTTTAGGTCATTCTTGAATAGTTTGGCGACGAACTGCCAGAAGTTGGCACTGGCTTTACCACGATAGTGTTTGATGATTTCGTAACTGGTGCGGTCGCTCTCGCGGTCCATCAGTTTCATCAGCATTTGCCCTTGCGAGGCGGTCATGTGGCGCAAATCGTTTTCGTATTTATGGAATAGGTATTTCTCGTATTGTCGCCACCATTTGCGGCGGGCTTTTTCATCGGGCAGCAATGCCAACTGCTGGTCGGCGGCTTGCATTTCGCGCGTTAGTTCTTTGGCAAAGGGTAGGGTTTTCTTTACATCGCGAACGGTTTTCCAATAGAAACGCTCCTGCTGTTTGTTCTTAAACACCATCTTCGGATATACCCATATATCTTGCATGCGCGCGAGATAAAAGGTGTCGTTCTGGCTTACCTGCAACCGCACCGAATCCAAGGCATACGGTTGATTATCCGCATGCACATGGAGCCAGAAAACGCCCATAAAAATGAGTATGATTATATTCCTTTTCATTGTTTTGGCTGCAAAGGTATAAAAAATTTGTGTAATTCGCAAATTTTTTATACCTTTGCAGCATGAAACGATTTTATATAGAAACTTACGGATGCCAAATGAATGTGGCAGATAGTGAGGTGGTAGCGGCTATCGTGGAGATGACCGATGCGCAAATCACGGATAATATCGCTGAAGCAGATATTATTATTCTCAACACCTGTTCTATTCGTGAGAATGCCGAACAAAAGGTGCAACACCGTTTGCAAGAATTGCGCGGGGGACGCAACAGGAAAAAAGATCACAAACTCATTGGCGTGATTGGTTGTATGGCTGAGCGTATGGGCGAGGAGTTGGTGCGCGACTATGGAGTGGACTTTGTGGCGGGTCCCGATGCGTATATGGATATTCCGAACCTCTTGGCGCAATGCCAACAGGGGTTGCCAGCGGTGAATATCCAACTCAGCACTACCGAAACCTATCGCGAAGTGATGCCTGCACGCATTGGCAAACAGATATCGGGTTTTGTGAGCATTATGCGTGGATGCAATAATTTCTGCTCCTATTGCGTGGTGCCTTACACCCGTGGTAGAGAGCGTAGCCGTGATGTAGAAAGCATTAAAAACGAGGTGCTTGACCTGCAAGCCAAAGGCTATAAAGAGGTAACACTCTTGGGGCAAAATGTCAATTCCTATCGCTATGAGCATACCAACGAGCAGGGCGAAACGGAGGTGATAGATTTCTCCACTTTGCTGCGTATCATAGCCGAGTTGGTGCCTGATATGCGTATTCGCTTCACCACCTCGCACCCCAAAGATATGTCCGACAAGACACTGGAGGTGATTGCCCAATACGACAATCTGTGCAAGTTTATCCACTTGCCTGTGCAGAGTGGCTCCAACCGTATCCTGAAACTCATGAACCGCAAATATACCCGCGAGTGGTATTTGGATCGCATTGCTGCTATCCGCCGTATATTGCCCGATGCTGCTATCAGTACGGATGTGTTCTGTGGCTTCCACAGCGAGACCGAGCAGGAGCATCGCGAAACGCTTTCGCTCATGCGCGAAGTGGGATTCGACTCTGCTTTTATGTTCAAGTATAGTGAACGCCCAGGCACGCATGCGCAAAAGCACTTGCCCGACAATATTAGCGAGGAGGAGAAGGTGCGCCGCCTCAACGAAATCATATCTCTGCAAACACAACTATCCTTGGAGTGTAACCTCCGCGAGATAGGCAAAACGGTAGAGGTATTGGTTGAGGGATATTCCAAACGCAGCCACGATGATATGTATGGGCGCACCAGTCAGTACAAAACAGTGGTCTTTCCACGCGAAGGAAGACACATAGGAGAATTGGTGAAAGTGGAGATTTTAGAGGCTTCGGCGGCTACTTTGAAAGGAAAAATCGTAAAATAATACAATTATTACGAAAAAAACGCTTTTTTTTAACAAAAAATTTGCACGAATAAAAAAAAAGCAGTACTTTTGCACTCGAAAACAATAAATTTTCATAGTTAAGGTTTAGGTTTAATGGCAACGAGAGGCTGGGAAGTTTCTCGTTGTTTCTTAAAACTACGCAAAACGGAAAGATTGTTTTCACTATTTTTTTTATAAGAATATGAATGAAATTACCAATAACCCCAATCCACTGGATGTGGATTTGACCGATGTAGAAGAGGCTCGCAAAGCATTTATTGCGAGCGAGATATTTAATCGTAAATACTAAAAGAAGATATGGCAACAAATTATGTGACCGCAGGCGGTCTTCAAAAACTGAAAGAAGAACTTCAACATTTAGAGAGCGTGGAGCGTCCACGCGTAATCGCGGCTATTGCTGAGGCACGCGAGAAAGGTGATTTGAGTGAAAATGCTGAGTACGATGCAGCCAAAGAGGAGCAAGGCATATTGGAAAGCCGTATTGCAATGCTCAAAGCAAAGATTATGGATGCGCGTATCATCGATGAAAACGATGTGAATACCGATGAGGTACAAATCTTGACCAAGGTGCGTGTGCAAAATATGAAGACGGGTCAAGAGAAGGTATATCAACTGGTTACCGAGGGTGAGGCAAATATCCTTGAGGGTAAGATTGCTACCACTACTCCTATTGCTAAAGGCTTGCTGGGCAAGAGAGTAGGCGATACAGCCGAGGTTGTGGTACCTGCTGGTAAATTGGAGTTTAAGATATTGGAAATCAGTATCTAAATATGTAAATAGTAAATTGTCATGACTATTTTTACTCGCATCATTAATGGTGAGATTCCCAGTTACAAGGTGGCTGAGAACGAACACTTCTATGCCTTTTTGGACATTAACCCTCTGCAAAAGGGTCACACCTTGATTGTGCCTAAGTTGGCAGAGCCAGAGGCGGATTATATCTTCGACCTCGATGATGACCTCCTCAGCGAGATGTTGGTGTTCTCCAAGCAAGTGGCTCGCGGCATCAAAGGGGCTGTGGACTGCAAGCGTGTAGGTGTGGCAGTGATTGGATTGGAAGTACCTCATGTGCACATGCACCTAATTCCAATCAGCAAAGAGGGCGACATGTCCTTTGCCAACCCAAAGATGACTTTGCCTGCTGAAGAGATGGCGGAGATAGCCAACTCAATCGCAGAAGCCATGAAGGCATAAGCATAGACATGATATGTAGAACAAAAAATGACTGCTTCGGCAGTCATTTTTTTGTATAGATGGTAGATTGCCCTCTGGGCTGTAAATCGCTTCGCTGTAGGGATAGATGGTTATTGCTTTGGCAACCATGTTTGGCTGCGACCTAACAAACCTGCTTTATCCAGCGACCCGCGCAACACCAGTTTGCCATCTTTCAGATACACCTTAGCGTAATACAACTTGCCATTATCTGGGTCCAGCACTTTGCCACCGCGCAACTCACCTTTCTCCAACTGCATATCGCGGATGATAGTCAGCCCAACGATTGGCTTATTATGATCCTCACCTTCGCAAGCATCGCATACAGCAGTGTCGGCATCCTCACCAAACAACTCTACAATATCGCCATAGTACTTGCCATTGTCCGCCTTGTAAATACACACTACCGACTTTTGCTCGCCACTGGCATCATCCACCGTAATCCACTCGCCCAAAATAGGAGTTTGAGCCATCGCTTGTGTAGCGAATAATACCATCGCTACCAACCACATTTTTGTCTTTTTCATATTCTAATTACAATTAAAAATTATGTTATCGGCTGCAAAAATACAAAAAAAAGGTGGAATATACCAAATCCAAAGCAAATAATTTTGATATTTGCACAAAAAATAGTAATTTTGCACGCAAGATTTGAAAATTCAGAACCTATGAAACTTGTTTTTGCATCCAATAATGCTCATAAACTGGAGGAAGTGCGCCATATCCTCTCGCATATAGAGGTGGTCAGTCTGCGCGAAGTGGGTTTTCTCCATGAGATAGACGAAACAGGTACTACGCTGGAGGAAAACTCTCGCCTGAAAGCCCTTACCGTTTGGCAATGGCTCTCCGACCACCAACTAACCGCCGACTATGACGGTGTTTTTGCCGATGATACGGGCTTGGAGATTGAGGCACTGGGTGGACAACCTGGCGTGTATTCGGCGCGTTGGGCGGGCGAACCATCCAATGATGCGAACAATCGTGCCAAGGCATTGCAAGCGTTAGCGGGTATCACCCAGCGTCAGGCGCAGTTCCGCACCGTCATCACTCTGATTGGCAAGGACCATGACCTACAAGTAGAGGGTGTTGTCAAGGGGCAAATCGCTGAGTACGAGCAGGGCGACCAAGGCTTTGGCTACGACTCGCTATTTATCCCAGAGGGGCATACCGCCACCTTTGCCATGCTATCTGCCGAAGAGAAAAATGCAATCAGCCATCGCGCACGCGCGCTACATGCGCTACGCGCAATAATATAAGGTATCGCAATGAAAAAGTCATTCACACTTTGTTTGCTCTTGTTGGCATGTACATGCCTGTGGGCAAACACCTATATCGACACTTCTGAGGACAACTGGACCTATGGTAACATGCACCAATGGCGTGCACATTCTGCCTATGCGCAAATCAATAGTATTGCTGTAACAAAGGATAAGGTATATGGCTTGTCTAACCATTCGCTCTTTTCGGTGGATAAACAGTCGGAGGAATTATCCTATTATAGTCGTATGACGGGCTTGAACGCTGCGGTTATTTCCACTATCGGCTACAACCCAACGCTCAACCTGCTTCTCGTTTGCTACGAGAATGGTCAGTTGGATGTCATTGATGCCAAAGATGAAATAGAGAATATTCCCGACCTATACCTAAAACAAAGCAATTTCTCTAAAATTGTGAATAGTATCCACATGCATGGCAATACTGCCTATCTGGCTATGGAGTTTGGTATCATCGTGTTGGATATGAAGCGAGGCGAGGTGAAAGATACCTATATCATTGGTGCTAATGCTTCTGAGGTCAGTGTGAAGCATATTGCTATCATGGGCGATAGTATCTATGCTGTTTCGGCGGAGTTATTGTATGCTGCTGCGCTATCGGACCCGCTTTCCGACTATGCCTATTGGCATCCACAACCCTTGCCTAATGGCAAAGAGGCAACCGACCTATGCACCCATAATCAGCAACTATATTTGGTTCGCGATGCAGTATTATGGTCGCGCAATGCAGGTCAATGGCGTAAGGTTGCCACCCCATATACGGTTAAAGGTATTTGCCCAGTGGGCGATGAACTATTTATCTTGCCCAACAACCAAGCGGGTTACGCTCTTGCTTCTGACCTATCCCTGCAAGAACCTGCGTTGGGCATAATCACGGATATTCAGCCTGATGGCAACGACCGTTGGTTGGCATCGCTCACACGCGGTTTGATACGCCATAGCGACCACCAGACTTTTATGCCAGATGGTCCTATCAATAATATCGCCTACCGTATGCGTTTCTTTGGCGACCGCCTATATATCGTGCCTGGTGGCAGATGGGCAACCCAAAACAACACGCCTGGCGACATTATGTATTATGAGAATGGCAGTTGGGTGAATATCTCCCATGCACAACTCAATGCGGCTACAGGCACTACTATCTTAGACCTGATGAATGTGGCACAAGACCCCCATGACCCTGACCACTATTTTGTTACCAGTTATGGATTAGGAATGTTGGAGATGCACGACACCACGGTGGTGAAACTGCATAATCATACCAATAGTAAATTGCAATCGGCTGCGCCCAATAACCCTCTCCGTGCGGGGTTCTATGTCCGCACAGACGGTGCTATGTATGATGACCAAGGCAACCTATGGATATTGAACACGGATGATGTGAAAAACATACATATTATCACCCCTAACCAACAATGGGTATCCTATAACTTGGTATATAACAACGATGTCCTGCTTCTTTATACCCCTGGCGAGATTATGGTAGATCGTCGCAATACCCAATGGAAATGGATTCCGCTATGTCGCATCAACACGGGATTGGTATTGCTAAAAGACAATGGCACGCCGGCTAACCCCAACGATGACCAAGTCTATTACCACAGCGAATGGTATGACCAAAATGGCAAGCCCGTGAATCCCGAGGGTATCTATTCTATGACCCAAGACCACGATAATACCATTTGGGTAGGTACCAACGCAGGACTATTCTTGCTTCCTGCCTCTGTGGATTTCACCTCCTCCAACCAATGCAAACGCATCATCATCGCCCGCAATGATGGCACACAACTCGGCGACTACTTGCTTGAAAACGAACAGATTAACCATATCGTAGTGGACGGAGCCAATCGCAAATGGATTGCCACTGCCACCTCGGGTGTGTTCTTGCTTTCGCCTAATGGCGAGGAGACCATCGAGCATTTTACAGCCGAAAACTCGCCTTTGCCCAGCGATAATGTCCTATCTATTGCCATTCAGGAATCTACGGGCGAAGTCTTCTTCGGCACCAGCCAAGGCTTGGTATCCTATATGAGCGATGCGATAGAGCCTGCGGAGGATTTTGCTGAACTATATGCATATCCTAACCCCGTGTATCCCAACTATAAAGGGGTGGTGGTCATCAAGGGCTTGATGAATAACACTGCTGTGCGTATCGTGGATGCCAATGGCAATCTCGTAGCCACCATTCAGGGCAACGGTGGCGAAGCAATATGGAATCTCACCAACGCCCACGGCACTCGCGTGGCATCGGGTATCTATACGGCACTATGCAACACCCAAGATGGTGCTGCACATAGTTCGGTGAAAATAATGGTAATGAACTAATCGTTTTCCTTACCCACGAATCAGATTCATAAACTCCTCGCGTGTCTCGGGGCGATTGAATGCGCCCGTAAAATCGCTGGTGGTGGTTACTGCGCCAGGTTTCTGTACACCGCGCATCTGCATACACAGGTGCTCTGCCTCTATCACCACCATCACGCCCAAGGGGTTCAGCGTGTTTTGAATACACTCTTTTATTTGCGTGGTCATACGCTCTTGCACTTGCAATCGGCGGGCGAACACATCCACTACACGCGCTATCTTGCTCAGTCCCGTGATTTTGCCATTAGGGATATATGCCACATGCGCTTTACCAAAGAAAGGCAACAGATGGTGTTCGCACAGCGAATAGAAAGGTATATCCTTCACCACCACCATCTGGCGATAATCTTCCTCAAACAATGCCGAGCGCAGTATGGCTTCGGGGTCTTGTTGATAGCCTTGTGTGAGAAACTGCATGGCTTTGCCTACGCGTTCTGGGGTGCGTTGCAAGCCCTCGCGTTGTGGGTCCTCGCCTATATAGTGCAGCACTTCCACCATTTTCTCGGCAATAGCCTGAGTGGTGGCTTCTTGGGGAACAAAAGGAGTATTCATCGTATAACAATAATCTTATCGGGTACAATATAGGTGCTTCCTGTCAGTTCGGGGAAGAACTCCAAGAACACCTGTTTATATGCATTAGCGGCATCGCGGGTAGGGAAGTTACCGATACGCACTTTCCAGAACGGAGGCTCGGAGATGGTATATACAGGCACATCTATCAACGCTTCGATGCGTTGTTGCAATTCGGTAGCCTCTCTTTTGGCTTGTTGCTGACGGTTGGAAGCGTATATCTGCACCCTGAAGCCATCTATCAGTTGCTCGCCGCGGACATAACCGATGCGTTTATCGCGCATCAGTTGGGTTACTAATGAATCTTGATGCACCACTGCGTGTGCCATCTCTTCTGTAATCAGGGGCAATACTTCTATCGTGTCGAGAGTATCTATATCGACTATAGTTTCTATTTCTATTCTGTCGAATGTTCCTATGGTCTCTTCCACTTTCTCTTGTGCCATTCCCACTGCGAATAGCCCCCATATCATGCTTATTATCAATATTCCTTTTTTCATATCCTTGCCTTTAATCTCTCGCCTTTAGCCTTTAGCCTCTCGCCTCTCGCCTAATATCTAAACGAACTACCTCCCACAAACTCGCGCAAGAATGATGTAGGTGGTATCTCGCGCTCTGGGATAGATTCGAAGTAACTCAGGTATTTCTTCAATCGGTGTGCGGTAGTATATTCATCGCAGTATTTGGGTACTTCATCCAAGATAGGTTCTGCGTGTCGTTTCAGTACTGCCAACTCGAATAGCAATGCCGAGTTGAACATCACATCGGCTTCCTCTTGGAAGGGGGCTATCCATCTATCCTCACCGCGTTGCACGCTGCTCAATCGTGCTATGGTCTCGCGTGCGGAGTAGCCGCGATAGCGGTAGTCGCGCACGATACGGCGTATGAGTCGCACATCGCTGGTAGGAATCCAGTTGTGGTTGTCGAGGTTCACGGTGGTTAGCGAACTGACATATATCTTGAAGGTCGTTTCGCGTGGTATATCGGGTATCAGTTCGGGGTTGAGTGCGTGCAATCCCTCCAATATCACCACGGTGTCTTGCTCCAGTTTCAGTGTCTCGCCGCGATATTCGCGCTTACCTGTTTCAAAATTATAGAATGGCAGCGACACGGTCTTTCCGTCTGCCAGTTCAGCCAATTGTTGGCGGAACAATGGCAGGTCAAGGGTGTGCAGATGCTCAAAATCCCATTCGCCATTCTCATCGCGTGGGGTGTCCTCGCGATTGACGAAATAGTTGTCCATAGATATCACCACAGGGCGAATACCGTTTACCATCAGTTGAATAGTCAAACGCTTCGAGAAGGTGGTCTTACCCGATGAGCTTGGACCCGATATCAAAACGAATTTAGGTATTCCGCCTTCGCGATGGGCTATCATGTCGGCTATTTGTGCCACTTTCTTTTCGTGCAATGCCTCCGATAGTTTGATCATCTCAAAACTCTTTTGGTGTTTGCAGGCTCTGTTAAACTCACCCACATTGCTAATGTGCAGCAATTTATTCCATCCTCTGTATTCATTGAATATGCCAAAACGCTTATCTTGCACACATTTCTCCTCCAGTCGGTTAGGGTCTTTGCGGCAAGGTATGCGCAGCAGGATATTGTTGTGATACATCTCCACATCGAATAGGTGGATATATTTCGTAGATGGCATCAGTGCACCGGTGTAGTAGTCGATGTAGTCGCCCATGCGATAGTATCGGCAGTAGGGGTTACCCAGTGTTTCGAATAGGGTTACTTCGCCTTCGTTGCGTTCGCCAAATAGGCGTATTACTTCTTTTGTTTGTCGTTCCTCGGTGATGATAGGTCTATCTTCATCGATGATGGCTTGCATACGGTTTTTGAGTTGTTGTACAATCTCGGGTGTAATCGTTTTTGCCGTATCGCGTGATTCGCGTATGGTGCAATAGAATCCTTTGCTGATGGGGTGTTCTATTCGTAGGTCGCAGTCGGGCCATAGTTCGCGTATGGCGCAAGCCATCACCATGCTCAGGGTGCGCACATAGCATCGTGCACCGCTTTCGCTGGTAGCATCAATAAACTCGATGTCTTTAGGCTTGTAGATGAGGAAGTTGAGGTTTTGCACTTTGTAGTTCACCCGTGCTGCTATGATGGGGTAGCGGATGTCGAGTGTAGGACGCAGTTGGTCATACAGTTCTTTGATGGATGTACCACAAGGAATTTGAACAAACTGTTTGTTGTTCTTGCAATAGATGGTGACTAAGTTTGCTGCCATACGCAATGCTTTTATCGGTGACTATAGATGGTGTATCTTATGTTTGGAACACCTACATTATCCCAAATTAAGAAACCGTTTGCAAAGATACTGCTTTTTTTTGAGATATGCAAAATTATTTTGGATTATATACGCTTATGTACTACAATTTTGGTTGTGTAAATAATTTTTGTTAATCGTTCACTTCGTTCACCTCTTCACCTCATTGCTTATTATTCGGCTATCTCTACTATGAGATTAGTATGTGATAAGTATGATATTACTATGTTATTCAAAGCACTTAGTAATAGAATAGCAAACACTAAAAAAAATCTTAGTTTTTGGTACATATACAATCAACCACCCCTGCCATTGTCAGAGGTGGTTGATTGGTAGATAGTGATGTGCTATAGTCAGTTATTGGTTACCAAGGTTTGATGGCACCATTATTTTGACCTGTTCCATTAATAATTGGACTACTAACATCTACGAGGATATTTCCCCCCAATAATTGGACTGTTTCTGTTTGAGGTGTTTTATATACTTTTTTCATATTCATAACCTTATATTGTAATTGTTTCGCTATTGATGATTGAGTTGCGTAGCCAAAGAAAATCTATTAAGTTTATCGAATTACTTGTCCTTGGATATTGTATTTCACACCACTGCGGATGATATACAATTGTCCATTTTCGATAACTTTAATCACTTCCTCTTGGGTCGTCTGCTCCAAATCCTCAAGGTCGGTAGCCTCATCTTCACCAAATGCCACGCGAGCACGGATGTTTGACAACTGCTGTGAATTCAGTCCTTTGAATTGGAAATATGCACGCAAAGGAGGCATTACACCATCTGCTGCATCTTGATAGAGATATGCATCTGGACCTAAGAAGAAGTTGCTCTCATTTGCCTCCCAAGTTTCTTCATCCAATACAGGTATCATGTCCAAGATAGTGGTTGAAATAGTTTGAGTAGAAGTATTGATGATTACAGGAACAATATCTTCTGTCACTTGCTTGGTTGGATTGATCAAATATGGCTTACCTGCTTCTATTTGATTTACATAACTAAATCCTATATATACGCTGTTGGCTGCTTTGATTCGTGAACTGGTCAGCATTGCCACTTTGGTTCCTGTACCAAATGCCTCTTCTATCTGTGCAGCATCCATACCGAATGGAAGTGTCAGCGTGTTCCATTCATTCAAGTGCAAATTGCGTTTCAACTCCACAGAAGCCGCTTTGTCCTCATAATCTGCCAAAGTAGTTGTGATAGTCTTATCGTCTTCGCTTACAACCACATCATAAACAACGCGGATGGTGTGTTTAGATGCCGCAGGGGTTGTCACTTCGCCATCGTATGGCAAACGGTAAGCAACTGCCCACTCATTGCTATTACTTACAGCATAGAAGTTATTTGCATAATCCCATGCAAAGTCATTGATGTTATTACCCAATGTTTGCAAGCTAAAGCCTGACTCCCATGTCAATACTGGTTTGCCACTTCCGTCTTTACTTACAGTATAGAAGTTCACGAATTGTTGGTCAGAAATAGCCACTTTCGTAAAGTCGTTATTGAATCGGAATGCCGCATTACGTGAGCCATCGCGTAACCACTTAAAGTCTTCTACACCATTCTTGTTGAAGTGAACCAATGTAGGCAGTAGTTCGGTCGCTTCTGCACGGTATTGAATATACCATACACCGCCATCTTTATCGTATTGTACTTGTGATGCAGTTGGATTAATAAAGTAGCATTGGCCTGTACTTAGATTTTCATGTGGGAATGCCTTAGATGGAGCACTATTCCAAGAGGTGTTTGTTCCCAAATTGTACTCTGATACTCTAAATCCGCGTTGTCCGAGTCCAAAGGCTTGGGTATTACTTGACAACATCAGCAGTTGCAATTTATCACCCGAACCACGGACATCGAATCCAGCGTTTGGACCGGCTACGAATGTACCACCATTCACAAGGTCTTTGTTCGCATCTTGTGTCAAACCACTAAAGATAGGTGTCCAACTATCCATGTTTTCAGGATTTACCTCCCAAAGCACATCACCGTTGGTATTGAGTGATGTCACGAAGATACGACCGTCTTCGGAGATACGAATACGACGAGGAGCGTAAGCTGTAGCCCCTGCATTATCGGCACGCTTCTCGGTAAAGGTGTTGCCTCCGTTGTATTTTCCTGTATTTTCAAATGCAGGGTTAAAAGCTAAAATACCTGCACCTAAATCAGTACTTAAATAACCTGATTTGCCTTTCACTCCTTGCATTGCTTCGTTCACAAGCACCAATCCAAAGGTTCCGTTTTCTGGGTTATTATCAATATCCACAGAAGATGGGTGATACAATTTATGCTTCGTTGCGTACTCCATAACCTTATCCACAGATGTTCCGTTCACCACAACTTTCCAAGTCAAATCGGTATTCATAGGAAGATCATCGGTTGGAATGGTAATTGTGTGTGCACCCTTCGTTAAGTCAGAGCATGCGATTGTTTTCACTTCCGCATTGCCATTCATAATAACAATTTGTGCGCTATTCGCAGAAGCATTCAGTGAGTAATTTAGCTTCAAATTCATACCGCCGTCTATCAACTCGGAAGAAAGACCGTATGCGAATGGGTTGAGGTCATTAGTAGTCGATGGTGCCCAACCTGCCAAAATGGTTATTTTTTCAGCACATGGGGTTGTTACCTCACCGCTATAAGGCATAGCGTATGCAACCACTTTTTCTTTGACATTACCCACCACATACAAGTTGTTTGCATAATCCCAAGCAAAATCATTCATGGCAGTACCTACCGTACCCATGTCAACGAAACTCTCTTCAGTCAATACAGGTTTACCAGCAGCATCTTTGCTAACAGCATAGATTATTGCTTTGACTTGACCGCTAACGGTTGGATCGCCTGCAATCACCACCTTGGTAAAGTCGTTATTGAAACGGAAACCTGCATTGTTAGTATTATGACGAAGTACTTTGTAGTCTTCTACACCACCAGCAGTAAAGTGTACCAAACCAGGTTGGTCATTCGTTGTAGTACCACGATATTGAATGTACC
The DNA here is from genome assembly GCA_045121435.1 of Paludibacteraceae bacterium. Lineage (GTDB taxonomy): Bacteria > Bacteroidota > Bacteroidia > Bacteroidales > Paludibacteraceae > Colicola. Next base: position 60,937 of record JBGVFY010000024.1, read on the forward strand.
AAACACCACCATTCTGATCGTATTGAACTTGCGAACCTGTTGCAGAGATGAAATAGCATTGGTCGCCAGCACTGTGACTTACATTCTCGTGTGGGAACGCCTTAGTTGGAGCAGTATTCCATGTAGTTTTTGTACCAAGGTTGTATTCTGATACTCTAAATCCGCGTTGTCCAAATCCGTATGTAACTTTGTTAGCAGAAAGCATCAATAGTTTCAAATCTGCCCCAGAACCGCGTACATCGAAGCCAGCATTAGGACCTGCTACAAAGGTAGAACCGCTAACAAGGTCTTTGTTTGTATCTTGTGTCAGACCAGCAAATACCTTTGTCCAAGTATTCATGTTGTCTGCTTTAACCTCCCATAGTACATCACCATTGGTGTTGAGTGATGTCACAAAGATACGACCATCATCGGAGATACGAACACGACGTGGAGCGTGTGCCCATGCAGTTGCATCATCTGCACGCTTTTCGGTAAAGGTATTGCCGCCATTATAACCAGGGTTTGTTCCATTAGCCGCAGGCGTAAAGTCTGGATTAAACACATAGATACCAGCACCATAACCGCTACTCAAGTAACCCTCTTTGTTCTTTACTTCATGGCGACTTTCTGCCACAATGATTCTACCAAATGTCTTATTCTTAGGATTATTGTCAATATCGATAGAAGTAGGGCTGAATAAACTATAATTAGTAGCACATTCTGCATACTCCGTTCTCTTGTTCGCTTTTACAATCACATTCCAAGTAAGACCTCGGTTTTGTGGTAACTGAGCAAACTCTTCGTCTGTCAAGGTCATAGTGTAAGTATGAGTACCGCGTGCAATACCAGTACTTTGTCTTCTTGCATATTCTATATTACCATCGCAGAGTGTAACATACACCTCTTTTGCATCTGCATTCAATGTGTAGTTGGCAGTCAGCGTCTTAGAAGCCACATCCCATGTTGCACTTAGGTTATATGCGTATGGATTCAATGCAGTTGCACTTGGAGCCTCATCCAATGTGATAGTAAATGTATGCAATGTAGCATCGGTTACGAGGGTAATGGTTAGTGTATTGCCTTCAGCTTTTACAGCAGTAGCCGCTGCGGTAGCCACTACAGGAGTAGCCAAAGTACCATTCTTCAACCATTTAGCAGAAGCCAAACCATTGGTAATATCCATCACGCGCACACCTGCCACTTTGCCACTTGCATCTGCATATGGAGCCACCATAATTTGTTTTCCATCTATGGTGAGGTAGGTTGCACCATTGTATTTATTACCTAAAGTACCTGTTGCTAATATACTAGAAGCAGAATATTCGGCACCCAAAGCAGGAACCACAAACTCTGTAGGTTCGCTCAATTCACCTTCAAGATACCATTTACCATCTGTAGCAGATGAGTTCAATTGGAATTCCTTTCCTTGTGCACTCTCTTTGTAGTACGCAGCAGAAGTATGGAGACCAAAGTTCAAATAATAGTCGTTGCTATATACGCCACCATCAATGTTTGGTTCTTCGTATACACCGCTAATAATAGAATGTAGCGACATACGAACAGCGCGATTATTATTATGAACAGCAGTTACTAAGATTTTAGCATTGGTTGATGTACCCTTTACAGCAAAAGTTTTTCCAACATCTGCATGGCTTGATCGAGCAGTATGTTGACTCGTAAACCAAATAGAAGGGTCACCAACAAGATTATCCCAAATATAATAGTAAGATGTACCTTTTTTATAACCAGACTCTGGTGTTGTCGCTGAACCGAATTGGCAACGGACATAATTATTAGCCACCAATTTGCCATCATCTGTTACTGCGATGTCAGAAATAGAGAGATAGTCGCCAGCATTATCTGGATCACGAGGTACAACACCTGTTTGTGAAACTGCGTAAGCCATACCATTAGTCACTCGGTAAATATGTGGTGTACCATCTGCCTCGTGCGTGAGTACAACGGTAGTTTCGCCTATTTGAATAGCGCGTTTTACTACACCCACAATCTCTTCAGGAATCTCAATGGTAGTAGTTAGTGTATGGAGAGTAGCATCGGTTACAAGGGTGATGGTCAGTGTATTATCATCGGCTTTTACCGCTGTTGCAGCAGCTGTCGCTGCTACTGGAGTCGCCAAATCGACTGTTGCTTTTAGTTCAGCAACATCCAAACCTTTGGTAATATCCAACACTTTCACACCTGCCACCTTACCGCTGGCATCCGCATATGGAGCCACCATCAGGTGCATACCCCGGATACTCAAATAGGTTGCGCCGTTGTATTTTTTACCAAGAGTGTTGTCACCCAAGCTTGTATAGGTAGAGATGGTTGCAGCATCTGTAGTTTTTACAAACTCCATTGGTTCAATCAAATCTCCATCTATAATCCAATTTGCATCTGCTGTAGGAGATGCGTTCAACTCGTATGTATTACCAACTGAATTGTAATTCATATTAGGTGATACACCATGGTTGCGTGTCGTAGTAACATTACTGCCATTTACAACATGATGTAGGAATCGAGTTTGTGTACTACTTCCTGTGGTAATAGCCAAATTAAGTACTGTTGCATTAGAAGAAGTACCTTTGACTGCCATTGTCCTACCTACATGTGCGTTATTGTAGTTCGCTGAACTTTGATTAGTAAACCATATTGTAGGGTTTCCTGCTAAATCATTCCAAATATAAAAACGAGATGTACCAGAAGGGGTAAAAGTACATTTTACAGAATTGTTTGCTACTAATTTTCCGTCATCAGTAACTGCGATATCAGAGATAGATTGATAACCAGCATCCGCAGGTTCTATACCTGTTTGCGAAACCTCAAGAGTTTTGTCAGCTGTTACATCGTAGATATGAGGTGTACCATCTGCCTCATGTGTGAGAATAATCACATGTTCACCGCATTGAATAGCACGTTTTACCACACCTGTGATTGTCACAGGAGGAGCTGGCAATTCAAATGCATATTGCGTTGCACAAGGAGTTGAAACCACTTTGTCTGCTGCATGAGGTGAAGGATATGCAGCAATGAACTCATTAGAGCTTCCTACAACATATATATTATCTGCATAATCCCATGCAAAATCGTTAAGGTTATTTCCGATGGTTGTCATGTCCACATCAACAGCGTTAGACAGCTGTGGAACGCCATTAGTATCAATAGTAACATCATAAATAGTGGCATGTTTTGAAGTTGTACCTGCAATAATAACCTTTGAGTAATCGCGATTATATCTAAAACCAGCATTCCTTGAGTTATCTCGACGCGCAATATAGTCAGGCGTTTGGTCTGTATTATTCACATTCCAATGTGCAAGTCCTGGTTTTGAAGTATTATTTGTGGTACCATAATATTGTATAAACCAAACACCTCCATCTTTATCGTATTGAACTTGTGCATACATCGGATATAATGCCAAGTTTTTAAATATGATTTTTGAAGGTTGCTTATTCCAAGACTTCGCTGTTCCTAAATTATATTCTGCGCATTTAAAAGCAGATTGAGTAGAGGCCCATCCTTCATCAGCAGATGAAAGCATAACTAACTTTAAATTTTCTCCAGATCCATAAACATCGAAACCCACATTAGGGCCTGCAATAAAGTTACCATTTGCATCAACAATATTTCTGGTTTCTTTAGTTACAGTACTACGAGTACCATCTGCAATAACGGTAGTCCATTCATTTAAGTTTTTTGGGTTAAGTTCCCATAGAACATCACCTTCAGAATTTAGAGAAGTGACAAAGATACGACCATCATCAGAAATACGAATTCGACGAGGAACATATGCTTGATTTGCAGTACTAGTGCCTGTTACTCCATAACGATTGATTGGAAATGTTTTTCCGCCATTGTAACCGCCTATGTATTCAAATGCTGCATTAAACTCATAGATGCCAGCTCCCATTTCAGTTCCTAGATAGTTTTTTCCATTTGTAGCGGCATTGCTACTTTTGGTAAGTCCTTTTACTTTTTGCATACCTTCATTACACAAAATGCGACCAAAATAAGGACTCTCAGGATTATTATCAATATCTACAGAAGAAGGGTGGTAAACATTATATTTAACATCGTGAATTGAATAACTACTTACCGCAGCACCTTTCACTGCAATTTTCCATGTTAGTTGCTTACCTCCAGGGAAATCAGCGGTAGGAATTTCTGCCGTATAGGAACCTTTGGTTAGACCTTTGGATGACAAATCCAAAGTCTTTATCTCCGACCCACCACTAATCAATACGAATTCTACAGATGTAGCGGTGGCATTCAGCGAGTAATTAATAGTCAATGTAGTTTTGTCGCTTGATAAAGAGGACGACAACCCGTATGCAAATGGATTCAGCGCAGCAAAGGACATTGCGCTGAATAGCATTGCAACTAAAAATAATGTAAGTTTTTTCATAAAATATTTGGTATTTGATTATTTACGGTTTTCAAAAGCGCGCAAAGTTAGTGAAAATAAACGGAATACGCAAATAATTTACAAAAAAAGTTAATTTTTCCTAAAAAGCAGTATAAGATTTTGTATTTGAGCCCTCAACACATCCAAGAAAAACAAAGCCACACCTGTTTTCACAAGCATGGCTTTGTATTGCGTATAGGATAATTTACCCTTAGTCGGAAATCAACCCATCTGCTGCATTTGGGTCATGGAGAATACCTTTAACACTTGCACAGAGAATGCTGGCGGGTTTCATAGTCATTGACTGGGTCAATGGTTGTTGATATACTTTCTTGTTCATAATATTTTAGTTTTTATAGCCTACCACTTCCCCTCCCCAAGGGAAGGGAGAAGGAGCAGGGGAGATTATTTCATAATAATTACTTTCTTGCCATTTATGATATAGAAACCTGTAGTGCTTGGTTCTGTGAGTTTGCGACCCATAATATCGTATGTACCTTGCAATGCTGGAGCGATGTTGCTATCTTCGGTGATGTTATCCAAACCAGTAGCCTCATTCTCGCCTTCGTACTTCATTGATACACGATTTCTACCAGGTGCTGCGCTTGCAGAATTAGGAATCTCTTCTAATTTGATATATGCACGATTTGCGAGTACTTTACAGTTCACACCACACTTCTTAATGGTGTTGTGTACCAACAAATAGTTGCCTTCAAGTACATTGTTAGGATTGCTAGTTGTGGCGTCTTGAATCTCAACAAAGGTGCCATAAAGACCTCTATAATCGCCAGCTGTAGCAGCAGTTGTGTTGTCATACATCACTTTGATTTGGTTGCTGGTTGCTCGGAAGATATATGGCATACCAGCTTCTAGTTCGGTTACTTGGTCAAGATACACATATCGTGCATCCTTGTATGCTATCTCAAAGAATGTTGCACCCGTCATTTGGCTTGAACCATTTGGCAAACAGATTGTTCCATAGTTGCCGTTGGTCACATCGCGGGTGTAAACAGCATTCCACTTAGCGTAGAGTGTACCAGTGGTGTTTGCATTTACCTTAGTGATTTTCGCACCAGAGAAATCAGCATTTGCATACCATCCGTCAAAGATATATCCCTCTTTGGTTGGATTATTGAGTGTAACTTCTTTCGTTGGGTACATTGGGTTAGGAAGAGTAAATGAGCAGTATGCTTGAGCAGTATATAATTGTCCGTCTTCACCAGTACAATCAACTGCTTTATGCCATGTTGTAGAGCCATTGTTGTCATCACATAAGAAATTACCTACACCCCAACGCAAAGGAATTGCATCAGTTGAAGGCAGCGTTTTACCTTGTTTTGTTGCAATCGCATCAAGATAAGTCACCATCCAACCCCATTTGTCCTTGTAAGATGCATTTGTGAAGAATGTAGAGAATGTGGCGTCTGTTTTACCTGCAACACCATTATTGGAGTTACCGACACCATATACTGTTTCGTAAGCAGGCCATGTGTTAGTTTTATTTGCAAATGCATTCCAATCTACATTTAAATCTTCATACATATCTTTCTTACTTTCCCAACCATATTCATTATATTGACCGCCATTGAGTTCGTATTCTACAGGTGCCATTTCCCACTTTGCATAAAGTGTACCTGCATAATCTGCATTTACTTTTGTAATTGCAGTACCAGTACATTCTGCATTGTCATACCAACCTACAAAAGCATAGCGTGCTTTAATAGGTGCATACAATTCTACTTCTGCTGTTGGGTGCTCTGGGTTACCATACGACTGTCCCCATGCTGGGATATAAGCTGCATCTTTACCTAAACTTCCATATTGAGCGTGAAGGTAAGTGCTTGCATCTGATTCCACAAAGAATGCACCCAAATTATATCGTAAATAGGTAGAACTTGATGATGGTTTCTCTTTGCCTTGAGCTTCACAAGCCTCATCCATATAAGCTATTAACCATCCCCATTTTTCATTAAAAGTAGTGTGAGTTAATAAAACTGTCAAATCACTCCAATAGGTGGGAATACCTTTGCTAACCGCGTTTTGCTTATCTACTGCAAGAGTAATAGTATTAACATCAGTACCCTTTTGAGTTGGCGGGGTAATCTCATTGATATCTTTTAGGAGCGCACTATACATGTCATCTTTGCTTGTCCATCCATACTCATTCCATACACCGCCATTGAGTTCATAAACGATGCCGTCTAATTTCCATTTGGCATAGAGTGTACCTTTGAAGTTTTGATCTACTTTGGTTATAGGAGAGCCTGTAAAGTCAGAACTTGTGTACCAACCACCAAACTGGTAACCCTCTTTTACAGGATTGTTCAATACTACCTCAGCAGTTGGATGTTCAGGATTAGGGAATGCCTGTCCCCAATAAGGTTGGTAGTCCTCATAATCTCCTGTACTTTCATAGGAAGAAGATGTAACTCCAGAAGCTGTAAGAGTAGGAGAGCAAAGGAAAAATGCAGACACTTCTTGACGATACGCAGCATCATTCAATCCCGTTATGATTGATTGTGCTTCACGATTTGCAGTAATCATATCTTTCAACCAACCATATTTATCTACTTGAGTGGTTAATATGAGCGTCGAAAACTTTCCATCTGCAGTCCATGTATTATTGTGTATAAAACCAGCTATATTAGCTGCGGAACCTTTTGCTTCTTCTTCAGTTACCCATGTGCCATTGACGCAGTATTTTATAACATCACCTTCCTTTTTTACCCAATCTTTACTTGCACCAGCAGCGGTATTGTAATCAGCCTCCAAAGCCAAACAAATATCCGCTTTGCTTGTCCAACCATAATCGTTGTACTTACCACCGTTGAGTTCATAAAAAATACCATCTGACACCCACTTTGCATAAAGTGTACCAGTGGTATTTTGATCTACTGTGGTAACTTTCTCGCCTGAGAAATCAGCAGAAGCATACCAACCATCGAAAAGATAACCTGCTCGGTATGGTGCAACCAATGTAACCTCTTCTGTTGGGTCAGTTGGATTGCCATAATTTTGTCCCCATGCAGGTATATATGCAGCGTCTTTACCCGCTTCGGAGAAATCTGCAGAATAAGGCCATCCTGTTTTTTGAGACTCTAAGAAAAAGGCGGCAATTGCAAAACGCCATGCTGCACTTGCTGAGCCTGCTGTTAGCTCAGGCACGGCAGCAGTTGCCGCAGTAGCGTTTGCCACGGCATTACCTTTTTGAGCATTTTGTGCTGTCAAAATATACTCTTCAAGCCAATCCCATTTTTGCAAACTCATTAATGTTGTAACATTGCCATTTTGGAGAGGTGTACATATAGTAGCAAATGGATCGGCTAAAGCTTTCACTTCATCCAGCGATGCCAAACCAGTTACACCCCCATCTGCCATACATGCAGCAAACATATCACTCTTATTATTCCAGCCGTAATCGTTGTATTTAGCTTCACCTGTGTCTCCATCGTTTAGGTTGTAGGTGATTGATGCCCAAAGGCACGAGGATGCCATTAGGGCTAAAAGAAATGTGAATAGTTTTTTCATGATTGTATAAGTTTTAAAGTTAATTTCTATTGATAATCTGCTTATTACTAACGATAAGCATTATATACAAAAAGCAGAACCCTTTGCAAAAAGGTTCTGCAATATCTAAAATATCGTATTTAAGCGGTTTTTTAAAACACTATGGCACAAATACCCCCCCCTGTTTTGGGTGGCTAAAATCAGAGATTTTGCTAATGGTAATGTGAGGTGTGTTGTTATCATGGGTGTTTGTTATAGTATATGAATACTTTCAGCACAAAAAACGGGATGTTATTAAAACTATACATCTATAGCTATTCGCGTAAGAACTCGCTTGATCTCATCATCAGTTGGAGGATTGTCAATCAAATAATCTACTTGTTCCGAATAATCCACATCATCATAATAAGACAACTGGATACGAAACATCTTTTCAGAAAACAACTCTCCAAAAATCTGTACTGCTCGGTCACATATTTGCTGCAAAGAAAAATGGTGCGTGAGTATAAAATACAAATCTACATAATCTTTCCACTTTGAACGACGCCCCAAAGCGTATGCTTTCATTGCAGCTAAATCCAATAATGTAGGTATCCTGAATGGTACCATTGGCTGCTTGGCAGATGGAACCTCAAATGGATATTGAAAGAACATTAACTTTACACCATTCAACAAACAATTCATCTGCTCGGTCACACGACGAGTCACCTTATATGAAAATCCAGACTCAACAATACGTTCTAAATTTTTCTTGTGGTTAATAGTACCCTTCTTAAACATATCAAAATCAACCGATTGTCGGTGACCGATGTACAAAGCAATCGCGGTACCTCCAACGAGGTAATATTCACGCTGGAATTGAGAAATCCAAACCAGCAGTTCTTTTTGTTGCTCTGTCAGGATATTAGTGTACATACTTCGATAGTATAAGCGAGTAAAAATGGTATACTTCAGGGTAGTAATTTTGCTTTTGACGACCTTTAGCTGCGAAAAACACTCTTGCTACATGTTGAGCACTAAGTACTTGTAATAACGATTTATAATCATCCAATGTACCATCGTTCAATATAGTTTCCACAAGCAAACTATCAGATATATCTGCTTTTTTATCAGCAGGTGTATACCAAAATAAATCCTTGTGCATTTCTATAAATTGTTCGCGTGTCATACAAATACTTTTTGCTTTAGCGCGCAAAGTTAGTGAAAATAAATGGAATACACAAATTTTTGAGTAAAAAAGTTACATTTTTTTGAAATAAGCCCTTGAAACTTCGCAAACGTTTTCATTTTTTTGCTCATTTTGGCCATTGCCAGGCTCACCGCTAATGTTCCATTGAGGGTTTTTGAGTAGGGGGACACATCAGTTGGCAGTCCCTTGGCCTCATAGAGATTCTTTGGGTGGGGTATTCATGGGGTATATGTGGGATATTCGGGGAGTATTCACGGGGTATTCATATGTATCGGGTATGTATCGGGTATGTGTCGGGTATGTATCGGGTATATGTAGAAACATATGGGGTGCAAAAAAGGTTCTCCGAAATGGTACTGACCACGGAATTGCACGGAACGGCACGGAAGCAAGAGGATTATTATCTCCTTTTCGCTACGCTCAAGAAATCTTATAAATCTTATTCTACGCGGGACACATACTTCTCGGTTCTCCGAAATAAATTGCATTACGCTATCGCTCGCTGCACTCGCCCGCTATCTTAACTATCGGAGTTTCCGTGTCAATCTGTGCTCGTCTGTGGTGGGAAATCATCTCCCTTGTCCTCATAATCACTCGTCGTTTTCAAACCAAAGTGGGCATTATTTGACAAAAATGTTCAAAAAATGCCCAGTTTTAGCGCGAAAGTGGGCATTTTTTGATAAAAAAGTGCAAAAAATGCCCGGTTTCAGTTGCGTATTTCAAAAAAATGCGCTAACTTTGCAGCGTTTTTTCAAAATGCTATACTATGAAACTGATAGGTCGAAAGCATGAAATCATGCAATTACAAGAGTTCTACAACTCAGGAAAATCGGAGTTTATTGCCGTTTACGGTAGAAGACGTATAGGCAAAACCTATCTGATTGACGAATTTTTTGATCGTCAATATACATTTTCTGTCAGTGGTATTTTAGGCGGTTCACATATAGAGCAGATGTCGGCTTTTGTGCTTGCCATGCGCCAGATAGGGTATCAAGGAGAACTATTTGCCACGTGGTTAGAGGCCTTCTACACCTTAGGCGAATTGCTGGAAAAACAATTAGTGGCAGACAAACGATGTGTGCTATTTATTGATGAACTACCTTGTTTCGACACACCGCGTGCTGGATTTATCAACGCATTTAGTCATTTCTGGAATAGTTGGGGGCAAAAACACGCACAAGTAATGTTGATTGTATGCGGTAGCGCTACCACATGGATGACAAAGAACATTGTGGATAGTTACGGAGGATTGCATAATCGTATTACCCATGAGATACATTTGCATCCATTCACGCTTTTGGAGACAGAAGAAATGCTGCAAGATATGCAGATAAAGTGGGACAGATTGTCGGTTCTGCAACTATATATGATTATGGGCGGAGTGCCGTATTACTTGAGTTTGCTGAAGAAGGGCGAGAGCATTACGCAGGCAGTTGACCGCTTATATTTCTCGGAAAATGCTTCTTTACAAACCGAGTATAAGCGTTTGTTCGCTTCTTTATTTAAGTCACCCGAACCCTATTTGGAGATTGTGCGCGTGTTGGCTACCAACCGCAAGGGTATGTCGCGCGATGAGATTCTCCGTGAACTTGGTAAAAAAGACAATGGTCACTTCTCGGAGTATTTGCAAAACCTCATTAAGTGCGATTTTGTGCGCTATTATTTTGTGAAGTCTAAGCGCGTAAAGAAAACCGACGGTCTATATCAGTTGGTGGATTTCTTCACCATCTTTCATAACACCTTCCTCACCCGCCCCATCAACGATGAGCATTACTGGAGCCACAATCTGCAAACACCACTGATGAACACATGGCTTGGGTTGGCATATGAGCGCGTGTGTATGGCGCATATTCCGCAGATTAAGCGCGTGTTGGGTATTGATAGAATAGCTACAGAGTATTATTCGTGGCGAAGCAAGGATAGTACGGATGGTGCGCAAATCGATTTACTGATTGAGCGCGCAGATCGAGTGATCAACATGTGCGAAGTCAAGTATAGCGCTTCGCTATACACCATCACAAAAGAGGAGGACTTGAAGATGCGTGTACGCATGAGTGATTTTGTTGCGGAGACAGGCACCAAGTACGCCGTTTTTCCTACTATGATTACCACTCTTGGTGTACGGCCTAATTCGTATTCAGGGTTTATACAATCCGAGATAGTATTAGACGACTTGTTTAATTAGTTTTCCGCGGGTATGTACTGACCACGGAATTGCACGGAATTGCACGGAAGCAAGAGGATTATTATCTCCTTTTCGCTACGCTCAAGAAATCTTATAAATCTTGGACCCTCCCTACCTCCCTTAAAGGGAGGAGTCCATAGCTCTCCGAAATAAATTGCATTACGCTATCGCTCGCTGCACTCGCCCGCTATCTTAACTATCGGAGTTTCTGTGACTGTCCGTGCTCGTCTGTGGTTAGTCATCTCCCACGGAGGGACCATTTTCGGCGGGCATACGATTTCTGGGGAAAATGACAGAAAACGCCACTTGTGCATGAAAACACAAATGGCGTTTTTGTTTAGTGGACGCTTCGCTACTGTTTAGTGACAAGTGTTACAAAGTCTCCAGTACGCGTTGGAGCCATTGCCAGCATTTGCCTGTAGAAGCAATGCTGAGGCGCTCTTGTGGGGAGTGAACACCGAACATTTGAGGACCGATAGACACCATATCCAAGTATGGATACTTCTCCAAGAACAAACCGCACTCCAAGCCTGCATGGATAGCCAATACCTTTGGCTCCGCAGCAAACAAGTCTTGGTATGCCTTCTTGGTTACTTCCAACAATGGTGATTGTGGGTTAGGTGCCCAACCTGGGTAGCCATCACCATGGGTCACTTCGTCGCAAGCCAATGCCAATGCACACTCTACCATCTGCTTCAGGTCATGCTTCTTGCTCTCGATAGAGGAGCGTTGGCTGGTATTCACCTCGATAAATGCGCCCTTCTCATCTTCTTTCATCTTCACGCTTGCGAGGTTGGTGCTGGTCTCAACCAATCCAGGCATGGTCTTAGACATTGCCATCATACCGTGAGGGCAAGCATAGAGCGCCTGAATGAGGCGTTCAGACTGTTCTTGAGGAATAAGGAAAGCAGGCATATCGGTTGTTTCGAGTGACATAGCGAAATCTTTCTCTACATCGCTAATCTCGGACTCAATAGTCGCTACATAGTGGTTGAACATTACGCGGACATTTTCCTTAAACCAAATAGGAAGGACAATCACCGCCTCTGCCTCGCGAGCGATAGCGTTGCGCAGGTTACCACCGTTTAATGTAGCTACATACATATCCGTTGCCTTCATCACTTGATAAAGGAAACGAACCAAAATCTTATTCGCATTGCCACGACCCTTGTTGATGTCATCACCTGAGTGACCACCCATCAAACCACTGACTTTAATGTGGACAGCAAGAAGACCCTCCTTGGCTTCCTCCTCGACAGGTTCAGGCACATAGTACATCTTCGCGAGGGTGTCGATACCGCCAGCGCAGCCAATGAAGACTTGGCCATCGTCCTCGGAGTCGAGGTTAATGAGTTGTTTGCCATTGAGGCAACCGTCTTGCAGACGGAAAGCACCTGTCAGACCTGTCTCCTCATCCACGGTAAAGAGGCACTCAAGGGCAGGGTGTTGCAGCGTCTCGGAAGTGATAGCTGCCAACATCAGTGCCATACCGATGCCGTTGTCAGCACCCAGCGTAGTGCCTTGGGCTTTGATGAAATCGCCATCGATATAGGTGTGGATAGGGTCGTTATCAAAATCGTGTACAGTGTCGTTGTTCTTCTCGCACACCATGTCCATGTGGGCTTGTAAAATAACGCCTGGCTTGTGCTCGTAGCCCGCAGTAGCAGGTTTGCGCATGATGATATTGCCAGCTTCATCTACTGTGTGTTCGAGGTTGTGCTTCACGGCAAATGCCTTGAGCCACTCGATGATCTTGCCTTCGCGCTTCGATGGGCGAGGCACTTGGGTAATCTCGTGGAAGATAGAGAAAACCTCTTGTGGGTGTAATTCGCGTATCATATTAGTTACAAACTATAAGTTATAAGTGATAAGTTATTCGTGAGCCACATTTTCGTGGATGCTTTGTAAAAATTCGGTTGGATAAGGTACACGGTTTGGACCTTCTGGGAGGCCATATGGGTTGCGCAAGAATTGTCCATCTTTCTCCTTGCGTTGCTGACCGTCTAAGTACTTCACAAAGAGATAGATACCCAACTCTTTCCATGCTGCGGTGGACTCCTCGGCTTGTAGGCATGAGTACTTGGTGAGCCATGCAGTCTTGTCTGATTCGCTCAACTCAGCCACTGCCTCATCCACCACTGCTACTTGCGCGTTGAATTTATCCTCCCACGCCGCTTGTACCTTCTTGATATCAGGCATCATAGCCGAATACTTGGTGTAAGCCCAGTTGGCTACGATATTGTAGGTCCACCATGCCGATGTAGGCGAATAGGTGTACATATCGCCATTGCCCTCAGCATAGCACTCTGGGATAGCATTAATCTTGCTGTACATTGGCACATAGAGCGATGATGCTGCATCATCTACACCGAACCACAAGATACCACCCGCTTTAGCGCTCTCGTAGCCACGCATTTGTGCTACAAACGACCAACCCGTTTGTTGGGTCGCGATTGGGCGCTCAAACCAGTATTGCACAGAGTCCAATTGGAAACCGAGTGAGCCATAGCGCAGTTTGCTGTTCCATGGACCTGCATCTGGACCTTGGGTAATATCCAATGGAGTACCTTCGTATTGATCGCGCATACAGTCCTTCAGCTCTTGTGCGCTAACCTTGTGATTAGGTTTGATATAGAGTGGCATACGCTCGCCAGCGTATTTACCGCCAGTCTCTACGAAGGTCTTGCCCGTTGCAAAATCGTAATATTGCTCCATTTCATCGGAGAACTTGCGGAAGAATGACCATACGCGTGCCTCGCATACATACAGTCCAGAGAAGTCGTATGGTGCGTATGCTTCTTGGAAGTTGAAGTCTTTGTCCTTGCCCTCGAAGTAGCCTTGCTTGCGAGCAAATGACACCACATCCTTGCTCCACATCCAGTTCTCTTTATCCTTGAAGTTGATAGTGGTGAAGCGTGCTTGGTTGGCGTGTGCTGCAATGCAGTCATCAGGAATGCGGGTTGCGACCCACACAGCGCCTTTCTCCACATTACCTTTGCCAATCAACTCCATCATCCATACCTCGTTAGGGTCAGCGATAGAGAAGGTCTCGCCGGAAGAAGCATAGCCATACTCTGCTACCAAATCGGTCATACACTTGATAGCCTCGCGTGCGGTCTTACAACGCTCCAAAGCAATGTAAATCAGTGATCCATAGTCGATTCCTTCGCCAACCTCCAACTCAGGACGACCGCCCCAAGTGGTCTCGCCAATGGCGAGTTGGTGCTCGTTCATGTTGCCCACCACATTGTAGGTATGAGGCACTTGTGGGATAGTGCAGAGGGGTTTGCCTGTATCCCAATCTGCCACCTCACGCATTGCACCAGGAGCATGATCGGCTGCGGGAGCAAAATGCAAATAACCATAGAGAGCATAACTATCGGCAGCATACGAGATCATCGTACTGCCGTCCACCGAGGCATCTTTGCCTACTAAGAAATTGGTGCAGGCCATACCTGCCACCCATGCACTACAGAGTGCGAGTATCAAATAAAATCGTTTCATATTCTGTTATATTTATAATCCGTGCCTTTACACCCTACATTGTAGCAGCGTCCTCCGAACTGTGCTTTGCGCTATACGCAGCCACGATATGTTTCACCAAATGGTGACGCACAATATCTTTCTGGTTGAACTCCACAATCGCTATACCATGAATATCTTGAAGCCGTTCAATGGCATCTTTCAAGCCCGATTTTTGGCTGGCAGGTAGGTCGATTTGTGTGAGGTCGCCCGTGATAATCATCTTGCCATGAATGCCCAATCGTGTGAGGAACATCTTTAGTTGGGCTGTGGTGGTGTTCTGCGCTTCATCCAGAATCACAATGGCGTCTGCCAATGTGCGACCACGCATAAACGCCAATGGCGCAATCTGTATCACGCCGCGTTCCATATATTCGTTGAGTTTCGCCCCTGGAATCATATCTTGCAGCGCGTCATAGAGCGGTTGCAAGTAGGGGTCAATCTTCTCTTTCATGTCGCCAGGCAGGAAACCTAATTTCTCGCCTGCCTCCACCGCGGGACGCGAAAGGATGATACGCTTCACCTCGCGGTTCTTGAGCGCACGCACTGCCAAAGCGATAGCGGTATAGGTCTTACCACTACCTGCAGGACCAATAGCAAACAGCAAATCGTTCTCCTCGTAGGCGTCCACCAATCGCTGTTGGTTGGCACTACGAGCTACAATCGACTTGCCATTTACCCCATGCAATATCAAGTTATCTTGCAAAAACTCGATAGGTTGCTCGCCATGAATCAGTTGCAGTATCTGTTCTTCGTTCAGGGTATTGTTCTTGATGCAAAACGCCTCGCACTTGCGCAAGTTCTGCTCAAAGCGCGTGATAGCAGGCTGCGAACCAATCACCTTCACCTGATAGCCACGAGCCACGATACGCACATCGGGGTGCTGGTTTTTCAGGCAAAGCATATTGATGTTGTTCACGCCATAAAAGGTAGCGGTGTCCAAAGCATCGTTCAAAGAGAGAATAATTTCCATGTAGTATTCGTATAATTCGCTTGCAAAAGTAGTAATTTTTTATGACTTGAGCAAGTTTTTGGTGTCTTTTCTTGCAGGTGTGCAATTTTTTTTGTACTTTTGCATACTTTTTGACAGCGTAATATCGTAAAATCAACCCAACAAAATCATGAAACAGCATACACTAAAAGCCCCATTCTCGTTTGAGAGCAAGGGATTACATACAGGCCTGCACTTGCATGCCACCTTCCTCCCTGCGGAGGAGAATACAGGTATTCGTATCTGTCGTACCGACCTTGAGGGTCGCCCAACCTACCAAGCCGTAGCCGATTATGTTACTGCCACCGAGCGTGGTACAGTGCTTGAGCGTGGCGCATGGAAAGTGTCCACCGTAGAGCACGCGCTATCTGCACTCTATGCTATGGGCGTGGACAACTGCCTCATTGAGGTGGATGGTCCTGAAATGCCTATTCTGGACGGTAGTGCCAAACTCTATGTGAAAGCGATTCAAGAGGTAGGACTGCAAGAGCAGAACGCCGAACAACAGGTATATGTGGTGACTGAGCCTATTGAGTATATCTCCGAGCGTGGCAGTAAGATGATGATTCTGCCTTGTGACCACTACGAGGCAGAGGTAACTATCACCTATCCTACAGGGCTGCTGCGTGAGCAGAAAGCAGAACTCTACAACCTCGCTGAGTACCCTCGCGAGATTTCCTCCGCGCGTACCTTCTGTTTCGTGCGCGAGATAGAGCCCCTATTGCGTATGGGACTAATCAAAGGCGGTGACCTGCAAAATGCTTTGGTAATCTATGAGACACCTATGTCGCAAGAGGGATTGGATTATATGACCGACAAACTGGGTCAGCCTCGCTTAGACGCTACCAAGTTGGGCTACCTGAGTCCGCTCAACTACCCTAACGAACCTGCTCGCCACAAACTGCTGGACTTGATAGGCGACATGTCGCTACTGGGTTGCCGCATACAGGGCAAAATCATAGCACTTCGCCCTGGACACACATTCAACACGCAATGCGCGAAACGCCTGCGCAATAGGGTGATGAGTTGAAAAGGCGAGGGGTTAGAGGCAAGAGTAAAAAAAAAGCAGCCGTGTGGCTGCTTTTTTTATTACTTTTTGATAGCTGCTTTATAGATAGCATTCGCAAGTGTTTGTGGGAATTCTTTATCTTGGTTGTAGATATATCCATTGGTCATGGCCACGATACCCCATTGATCGGCAGGACTCCAAATCATAATGCTTCTAAGTCCGTATGCGTCGCCAGTATGTCCCACAGGGTAATGTCCTGGGGTATTGTACTGAGAATCATCCAAGTAGTCCACAAACTCCATAAGGCACAATCCATATTGGTCCTCGTAGTAGTCATCCGTTAGTTTGATCCATACGGGTGTCTGCATGGTTTTAGCGCTCTCTTCTGAGATAATACGCACGCCATTGAGTTCGCCATAGTTCATGTGCATCATCATATAGGTAGCCAAGTCGTGTGCCGAAATCTTCACACCGCCAGTAGGCGAGAACATAGGTGCGGAGTAGCCCATCACATACTCATCGAGGCGGTGTGCAACGCTGCCATAAGCACTCGACTCAACATATTGTCCATCACGATAACGATAGATAGAGGCACATTTGCTCATGTCCAGTTCATCAATGTTATGTCCAGCATGCAATCCCAGTGGTGCGATTACATTTTCCTTTACATAGCGGTCGAAACGCACACCAGAAACTTTCTCAAGGATAGCACCTGCGAAGTTAAGACCCAAGTTCGAGTAGTTGTAGCCAGCACCTGGAGCATAATCGTAATAGGTGGTACTGCAGTCGCCATTCACAGCAGGATTGAGGTGGTCGAGTGTGGAATAATTCTCTGGGTCGCGGAAACTGGCTGTGTGCGAAAGCACCATGCGCAATGTGATAGGCACCTCTGGGTGATGAGGGTTGCGTACTTGAAAACCGATGAGATTGCTCACATCATCATCGAGCGAGATGATACCTTTTTCCACCAATTGCATGAGGGAGGTGGCGGTGAAAGACTTGGAGATAGATGCGATACGCATGAAATGATTAGTCGTCAAAGGTATTTGGTTATCAAGATTGGCATAACCAAAAGCTTTTTCGTAAACGATTTTCCCATCTTTGACCACAACAGCAGAGATACCTACTGCCTGAAACTCCTTCATCACTTCGTTGATGGCTTTATCGGTCTTTTTCTCCAACGAAGGTGTGCAACTTGCCAACAGCAGCATCACCGATGCCACCATGACCATACAAAAACGATTGTTACGCATGTTGTTTGTGTTTTTTTAAGGTGAATATTATCATTTTTAAGGTGAATACTATACATAAGTGGCATTATTCTTCCTATTTCTCCCAGCCGTCAAACACCTCTGGACCATACACATTATCCTCGTTCTTGTCGTGCAATGGTGCCCACAACTGAGCGAAGAAAGGGTTCTTCTTAGCCACCTTGTCCCAATGCCATGGGCGAGCATTCTTCTCACCTGCATATGGATAAGGCATACACTCTGGACACCAATGACCACCTAACAATACGAGGCGTGGAGTAGCGGTGAAGGTGTGGCCTTCGGCACATTGCCACTCCAATGGGGTATCCCAATCGCCTTGCACCATCTCGGTGGAGAGGCACTTGCCACCACGGAAGGCTGCGGCTTTTTGCATATCTTCGAGGGTGAACAATGCTTTTGGTTTTTGCTCGTCGTAGCCGTGGTCGAGCAATACATACTCCTCACTATTGTGCGAGAGATCCCAGTCTTTCCACTTAGGGATAGCCTTGTATGCTTCCAATGTGCCGTAGTAAGCACTGATGCGTTGGGTCTTATTGTGCTTAATCCACCATTGGGTACCATGCTCCTTTGACATCGCCATGGCGTACATCGCCAGCTTCACGCAATGAGGGAAGAGTTTGGCAATCTTGGTCTTAGCCGCAAAACGAATACCCGCAGGCACGGATTTGTCCTTAGCCATTTTCTTGAAATAGTCCTTCACAGGCATGTTCTCGCGGAAGTGGAGGTAGTTCTCGAGGCGGTCGCCGTCGATATACCACATGCCGTGGAAATTGCGGATGGTGAACCAGTTGGCGTTGAAGATCTTCTCTGGGCGAGGGCAACCGATGGCATCCAAGAGCAAGCACTCAAACTCGTAGTTGCTGATACGGTACTCGGCACCCGAACCGATATTGTAGTAGTTCTTCCAGAACTCCTCTGGCACCTCATCACGGCAGACGCGCTCCAGCAGTCGTCCGCTATCTTCTACTGTTGCCCACTCCAAGACGCCACGGATAGGCACATGGAACATGATGGGGTCGTAATTCTTCAGGATAGCAGGGTAGAGGATACCCGACTGACGGAGACTAACCCATTGTTTGATAGGCGAGTTGGTGATGATACGCTCTGCCTCTGCCTTGGTTAGTCCATAGTGGTCGTATGCCGATACGCAGATTGGATCGCCTGCACGACCCCAATGCAATGGTTCGCGACGGTCACCCATCTGCGCCACACTGCCGACATAGACAACCTTAGGTTGTTTGTCTTCGGGCTGTGCGAGAATCGCATCGCGCACATAGGTAGCCGCAGAGATATTGGTGCGGAGAGTGGCCTTTGGACGGTAGTCCGCCTGTGGTGACACCATACCGCCGACATGGAGCACGATATCGCTGCCCGTGACACCGCGGAGGATGTCCTCGTATTTGGTCAGATCGCCCCAGATGACCTCTACTTGATCAGCCAAAGGAGCGAGGAGTTCTTTGTTCTTCTTGCTTGGACGCGCGAGAATGCGCAAGTGGTATTTCTCTGGGTAGCGCAGGATCTCTTGCATACCCGCATAACCCATGGTGCCTGTAGCACCGGTGAGGAAGATTGTTTTTTTCATTATAGAAGTTGAATTATTTCTCAAAAGTGAGTGCAAAGGTAGTGCTTTTCTTCGATATATGCAAATTTCTCTTTCAAATTCTCTATTGATTATGGGTTATTGATAGGTTGATAAGGTAACATCGTAATCCTATTCAGGGTGATTTTTTGGGGTGTAAGGTGTAAAGTGTAAAGGCATGGATATTAACAAAACGCACTTTTGCGTTTAATGGACAGCAGGCAGTACCAACCATTTGGGTTGTTGTGCGGAGTCAGGTTGGGTATAGAGTTGCAAAGTAGGGTCGGCTGTCGTCTTAATCTTCACACCAATCAAGTCCGCCCACTTTTGCGCCTTCTCGGCATTTCTGCGATGGCGTTGAATACTGCGCGTGTCCTTCTCCCAACGACGTTGCTTCTTTATCCATTGCTTAGGCTGCTGCGTGATACCCACCTCAATGGCGTGCTGCACCTCCTCATCCGTAGCAAAAGTCAGTGGCTCGTGCGTGGCTTTGCGGCAGCGTTCCAAAAACTCGTTCCACTCACCCGCGCTCTTATCCATCATTGTTTGTGCGCCCACCTCATCCAACGAGATATTCATTACCTTATTCCACACGCGCTGCGTGATAGCCTCCTCAGATATATAATATGGCGTTTCCGCAGCCACATACAGCAGTTTAATACGCAGGTTCTTCACTTTCAAGCGCTTCACCATCGTAGGCTCTTCCACCACTTGCAAAGTGGGCTCATTGGGCAATGTCATTGCTAAACGCAGACCACAATACTGAGTGGCTTGCATAGGGTCCTGCAATACGCGATGCGAGATATGGCTATTGGCGCGACAGTTATCAAAACTGCCTCCACGCAACACCTTTTTCGTACCCGTGATAGGTCCCCGCGGATTAGGCTCAGTGCCCAATTCATAAGGCGCATACCAATCGCTGCACCACTCGCTCACATTACCCGTCATATCGTACAACCTCAGTTCGTTGGGAGATTTCAATCCAACGGTATGCTTACGAAACCCACCATTGCTCAGCCCCCAACTTACACTATCCACTATGTTTCCGCCTGCAAAGCGATAGCCTTGGCTATGATTGCCTCCGCGCGCAGCAAACTCCCACTCAGCCTCCGCTGGCAAGCGAAAAGGCATACCCGTCAGGCTATCCAACCGATGGATAAACACCTGACAATCATACCAATTGACATCGCTTACAGGGTGGTTGGGGTTGTGCCACTCGTCAATAATCGCCCACTCGGGCATCACTGCTTGCCACAACGCCTGTGTCACTTCGGTATGTGCTATATAGTAAGCGTCCAAGGCTACGGTGTGCGTAGGCAAATCAGTGGCGATACGCTCGCGGTGCTGCTCGTGGGTACCACCCATCACAAACACACCACCCTCCACGCGCTGCATACTGAAAGGTACACCATTCACCTCAAAACGAAGCACTTGCAGCGAATCGGGCACCAATACCTCACGCGGCTTGGCAAAGACAACAAAATGGCTTCCCAAAAGAAACCATCCTATTAATATATATAAGGTGTATTTGTGCATAACCGACACAAATAATACAACAACTATGCCAATAATACAAGAAAAATAAGGGAAAATCACAAAAAACACACTTTTTATTTGGTGGTGTAAAAAAAATGTAGTAATTTTGCACGCTTTTTCGTGAAAAAAGCATACCATTCATTATTATTAACCCGAACAGGCAACTCGTGTAGTTGTAGTTCACAATTAAACAAAAACAAATGGCAACAAAAATTCGTTTGGCTCGTCACGGTCACAAAGACTACGCTTACTACCACATCGTAGTAGCAGACAGCCGCTCGCCACGCGATGGCAAGTACATTGAGCGTATTGGCTCTTACAACCCAAACAACAACCCTGCAACCGTAGATCTCAAGTTCGATCGCGCTTTGTATTGGGTAAATGTAGGTGCTCAACCTACCGACACTGTTCGCAACATCCTCTCTGGTGAGGGCGTTATGCTCATGAAGCACTTGAACGGTGGTGTAGCAAAGGGTGCTTTCACTGCTGAGGAGGCTCAAAAACGCTTCGAGGCTTGGAAGGCTCAAAAAGATGCTAAGAACGGTAAGATTAGCCAAGCAGAGGCAGACAAAAAGGCTGCTGCTGCAAAAGCATTGCTCGCTCAAGAAGTAGAGGCTAATAAGGCTAAGGCTGCTGAGGTAGCAAAGAAGCGCCAAGAGGCTGCTGATGCACTCGCTGCTGCTGCCGTAGAGGCTGCTCAAGAGGCTGCTGCCGCTGAGGCTGCTGCAGAGTAAGCCGATAGGCTATAGGCAGAAACAAGAAAGCGTCCTATTCGGACGCTTTCTTTTGTTTTATTATCAATCTAATTACTCCTTTACACGCTTGAAAGTCAAAGTGTTGGTAACATCGCGAGTACCTACCTTATCAGTAGAGCGATAATGCACAGACAAAATCAGTTGCTCGGCAGTATGCTCGTCCACCATAAAGAACTTGGCTTCACTACTATAGTGAGTAGTAGCATATTCCGTAGTCAAAACATTGTTCGACAAATTGTAAGAGAAAGCATCAGATACACCCGAAACCGATAATTTGCCGTCCTTGGAGAATTCCCATACTTGACCTACCTCGTATGATTGCGTTTCTATCGCATCACCTTTTTCACCCACGAAATAATACGAGCACTTGGCATCAGTCACTTCCCACTTGCCCACGAGAGTGATGTCATTAGGGGTATTTCCACATGAAGTAAACATAACTGGCAAAATTGCCAAGAACAAAGTTGCAACCAAAAAAATGATTTTTTTCATAAGTATTTTGTTTTTATTAGTTATTACGGTTTTTGCGCAAATGTAAAACGCTCGCAAAGGTACAAAATAATTTACAATCCACCAAATTTACGATATACTATTTTGTTTTTTTTGCGAAATATCGTATATTTGTGCCTGTTGATTGAATAATTTGCGCTCTGCGTCGCAGAACCAACCCCATTTGTTAAAGTAGCGACACATATTCACAATATGAATCCACAACATCTTGCCACTATGATATGAGGCTTGTGCATGGTCATGAATAATCGTAGTATAAGGGTAATACAAGGTGAGGTAATCGCGGTGAATGCGGCGTGTCAAGTCCATATCCTCAGGATACATGAAAAAGCGTTCATCAAACAGTCTCGCCTTCTGCACCGCCTTCGTACGCAAGAGCATGAAACATCCACTCAGGTACGGTACATTCATCACGCGGTCATAGCCCGTCTGCCGCATCTCGTAGCGGTCGTTGGCCTTGCGCATCCATCGTTTGGGCAAGAATCGTCTGCCAAACACATTCCACGGAGTAGGCAGCAATTTACACAAGTATTGCAACTCTCCGTTGGGGTACACCACCTTAGGACTTACCATACCCACCGCAGCATGGTCTTGCAGAAACTGCAACAAGGTAGGCAGGGTATCCGACTCTATGATAATATCAGGATTAATAACCAAGTGATACGGTATATCATCGTAGATTGATTCGCGGATAGCGATATTATGCGCAGCACCGTAGCCTATGTTTTGGTTATTGAAGATATATCGCACCCTATCAGATTGAATGGGTAAAGTACGAGTAACGGCGGGCGAGTTGTCTATCCAATATACACAACGCACTTGCGCACACTGCAGCAGGCTACGGGTCAAGTTCACCACTTGCCCCCAATCAGGTTGATATAATACGATAGATACATTCAGCATGATTGTGCCTAAGTCGGTTTTATGATTGCCTATTCCACGCCTGCTGCTACTTCGCGGTAGGTGTGCAGGCTCAGATTGTCGCTTACGATTTTCAATGCAGCGAGATTGGTAAAGCCCATGCCTGCAATATACGCCAATTCCATATCAAAAACACAGTCGCGGTAGTCGGATTGCAGTACGAAATCGGTATTGCTGTAGCATACCGATGTAATAACCGCTTCGGGCGATTGCAAGTATGCTGCAGGCACAGATTGAAGGGTGAGTGTAGGTTCTGGATAAGTAACATTGGGGTGATTGAGTCGCACCTCATTGACCATGACTGCGCTACCTAAGTCGTAGTTAGCACTGCCTGCGTATCCGATATTAAGCAAGAGTGCATCAAGTGGGATATGGCGCAATGTTTGCATCACATTCAGCGCACCCACACCAGTCACAAGTATATCCCAAAGGCTTCCGTCTGGCATTTGCCATTGGTTATTGACCCATTCGCCTGCAAAATGTTGGGCGATTAGTTTTTTCTCTCCAATAAAATCACCTGCCTCGGCGATAACAATGATATTTTGCATATACACACAGATTTTGCTGCAAAATTACGATAATTTTCTGAAACACACAAGCAATTTACCCAATAATTCATAAAAATAGAAACGAAATTTGCATATTTAAGAAAAAAGCAGTAAATTTGCACGCTGAATTTATAGTGAACGATACAAATACAAAACAATATGATATACCAAATCAAATTTTCTTGCGACGAGGTGGATGATTTTCGCCGCGTATATGAAGCCGATAGTGAGGCTACTTTTTGGGAACTGCATCAAGCCATATTGGAAAGCGTGAACTACCCCAACGACCAAATGACATCGTTCTTTATGTGCAACGATCGTTGGGAGAAAGGGCAAGAAGTAACCCTCGTGGAAATGGGTAGCAACTTCGAATACGATAATATGGTTATGGAGGCCACCCGATTGAGCGACTTGCTGGAGGACAACGGACAACGTATGATTTATGTGTTCGACCCTATGAACGAGCGTTGTTTCTTTGGTCGCGTAACAGAGATTCTGCCTGGTATGCGTAGTGGCGTAGCATGCATAGAGAAAGAAGGCACTGCCCCTACACAGATACTGCAAGAGGAAGCCGTTGGCGTGTCAAAAGGCAACGAATGGGATATCGATGACGATTTCTACGGCGATAGCCAATACGATGATGGCGACTTAGACATGGATAGTTATCAAGACTTGAGTTTTGATGACGGATCAATGTTTTGACATGAAGAAACTGGTGGTAGTGATTGGTGCCACGGGCGTAGGCAAGACGGCTCATGCCATTGCGTTGGCAAAGCAGTATGCTTGTCCGATTATTAGTGCAGACTCACGACAGATATACCGCGATCTGCCCATTGGTACCGCCGCGCCTACAGCCGAAGAGCAAGCACAAGCGCCCCACCATTTGGTAGGCTTCAAAGCCCTAACCGATACCTACAACGCAGGGCAGTTTGCTCGCGACGCAGAGGCATTGTTGCAAGACTTGTTTCAAACCCACAACACCGTGGTGATGGTAGGTGGCAGCATGATGTATGTGGAGGCTCTATGCAACGGATTAGATGATATGCCCGATGTGCCAAGTGAACTGCGCGAGGCAATAAGAGAGGAATATAAGGCCAATGGATTAGCGTGGCTGCAAAGCGAAGTACAACGCTTAGACCCCAACTATTGGCAAGAAGTAGATCAGCAAAACCCACAGCGTTTGATGCACTGCGTAGAGGTGTGTCGGGTAAGCGGACAGCCCTATTCAGCATTTAGGCGAAGGGTGAATAGCACCCAAAAAATCGGCAGATTTTTCGGAGACCCCGCAGGCGAGAGGCGAGAGGCGAGAAATTGGGAGATTGAATATGTGATGGTGGAACGCCCGAGAGAAGAACTCTATGAACGCATCAACCTGCGCGTGGATAAGATGATGGAAGCAGGATTGTTGCAGGAAGCCAAACGCGCATTTGAACTATTGAATATCCCATTGGATGGCAATACCGAACTTGATTACAATTCGTTGCCCAATAGCGTGAATACGGTAGGTTACAAAGAGTTGTTGCGGTATTTTCGTGGTGAATGGACATTGGAACGAGCCGTGGAAATGATTAAGCAAAATAGCCGACATTATGCCAAAAGACAAATGACATGGTGGAGGAATCGCATATAGATTAGAGTATGAAGAAAACAATCATGATATGTATAGCATTCGCAATGGTGGTTGCAGGATGCAAGAAAGTGGATGTAGATTTTAGTTATTCACCACAAGAGCCACGCGCTGGACAAGAGGTGAAATTCTCGAATAAAAGTAGCGAAGGCGAAAGTTGGAACTGGGACTTTGGCGACAATGTCACCACTACACTAAAAAATCCAAGCCATACCTTTAAGAAACCGGGTGAATATTTGGTAACACTGATGGTAGATAGTACTAAGTACAACACTTGCACACATACCGTAATAGTGTATGACACCGTGCCTACCTTTGTAGTTTCTACGGATTCAATATGCCACTACACGGATGTTGAGCTCACGGCTAATGTGTATAATCCATTCGGTTATTCGCTGACTTACGCATGGGAATTGCCCGAAAGTTGCGTACTGGTGGCAGGCGACTTAGATGACCGTAGCATAAGCGTATATTTCAAAGATTATGGCAAAACCGCAACTGTAGCATTGACCATCACCCAAAATGGCAAGACCTATGGTCCTATCCAACGCGACTTGTATATACACAAAACCGAATCACCTTCTATCGTCATGCAGTTGGCAAGCGGATATGTAAAGCGTCAGCATATGATCAACGGATATTTGGAAGCACCTATGAACGGCGATAGCGAGGATGTACACGCATTGGAATTATATAGCGATACTAGCGTGGTATTCAACGGTGTAACCTTCTGCGCTATCAATATGCAAGATATCTTCCCTAATCAAACCATCCAGCGTTTGCAGATAGATGCCATGGCGCAAAAATGGTATATCATTACACCTGAAGGCTTGTTTGTAGCCAACTTCAAC
Organism: Paludibacteraceae bacterium; assembly: GCA_045121435.1. Lineage (GTDB taxonomy): Bacteria > Bacteroidota > Bacteroidia > Bacteroidales > Paludibacteraceae > Colicola. The sequence continues at coordinate 87,325 of JBGVFY010000024.1, forward strand.
GGACAACACACTATGCTGATTGATGCTGAAGCCACAGGCGGTTTGTATGTAGATGCCATGCGCAATCGTCTATATTGGGCTACTCCAAGTGGACTAAAGGCCATGCCACTGGTCAAGAGCCTCAATAACCAATTTGCTACTATCCCAGAATTGTATAACACTATCAGCGATATTGACCGCGTTGTAGTCAATAATAAATATAAATAATCATGCAGCCCGAATATATTTTCGAAACAAGTTGGGAGGTATGCAATCGTGTAGGCGGCATTTATGCTGTTCTTTCTACGCGCGCTGCTTCCATGCAAAAAGAGCATAAAGATAAAGTCGTATTTTTCGGTCCAGACTTCGGCGACCACTCCAATCTCACCTTCAAAGAGAGCAAGACCCTACTCAAAGGTTGGCGCCCCAAAGGCGTGCGCGTAGGTCGTTGGCAAGTGCCAGGCAAACCTATCGCAGTATTACTCAAATGGGATGAACTTTGGGCTGAGAAAGACCAGATCTTCGGTCACATGTGGGAGAAGTTTGGCATCCAGAGCCATGCTGCCTACGGTGACTATGACGAGAGTTGCCTCTTCGCCTACGCAGTGGGTCAGGTGGCAGAGAGCTTATACAAGCACCTCGATATGCCTACCACCGTCATGCACTGCAACGAGTGGCAGACCGCGTTCACTATCCTCTATCTGCGCGAGCATTGTCCAGCTATTGGCACGCTCTTCACGACCCATGCTACCAGTATCGGTCGATCAATTGCAGGCAACTACAAACCACTATACGACTGCTTTGATGCTTTTCAAGGTGACCAAATGGCACAAGAACTCAATATGGTCAGCAAGCACTCCGCTGAGAAGAAGGCGGCGCACCTTTGCGACTGCTTCACCACGGTGAGCGACCTCACTGCACGCGAGTGCAAACAACTGCTCGACAAACCAGTGGATATCGTCACCCCTAACGGCTTTGAGCAAGGCTTTGTGCCACAGGGCGAAGAGTTTGATGCCGCGCGCAAACGCGCACGCAACACCTTATTATCACTCGCGCGCGCGAAAGGCTTATCGGTGAAGAATACCGACATACTCATTGGCACCGCCGGCCGCTACGAGTGGAAGAACAAAGGTATTGATGTGTTTTTGGAGGCGATGACCCGTTTAGGCGAGAGTTTCCAACAGCGTAGCGGTCTAACAGCTGAAAGCGGTCCATCTTCTCTCAGCGCGAAGCGCGGTCAAAAGCAAGTTATTGCTTTCGTGATGATTCCATATTTAGAGCGCGAGGACTTTACCGTCGGCAATGTGCATGTGATCTTCGTTCCTACTTACTTAAATGGCAATGATGGTGTACTCAATTTGCCTTATTACGACCTGCTTATTGGTTTGGACTTAACCATTTTCCCAAGCTACTACGAGCCATGGGGCTATACACCGCTGGAGAGTATGGCGTTCCATGTGCCAACTATCACCACTTCGCTCAGCGGCTATGGCGTATGGTGCGAGGAGCAAGGTTGCACCACTATTGACAAGGGCGTAGCGGTTATTTATCGCAACGATAGCAATACCCATGATGTGATTACACATATTGTCAATACTATTGAGTACTACCTCTCATTGACACCCAAGAAGGTGGCAGCAGCCCGCGAGGCAGCGGTCACTTTGGCCCTCAAAGCCGAGTGGCAACACTTCTTCAAATACTACCGCGAGGCATATTACATCGCACTTAAAAAATCATTGGCTCGTTTGTAAAAAAGAGAAGGTCATCAATATTTAGCAAAATATTAAACAATATACAACAATGGAAATGGAAGAAAGAAGTCTCAATTTTATTGAGCAAATCGTAGAAAAAGATTTACAAGAAGGTAAGAACGACGGACGCATTCAGACGCGTTTCCCGCCAGAGCCAAATGGCTACCTGCATATCGGTCACGTGAAGGCTATCTGCATGGACTTTGGTATTGCCGAGAAATACAATGGTGTGTGCAACCTCCGTTTTGACGACACCAACCCTGTGAAAGAGGATGTTGAGTACGTGGATTCTATCCAACAAGACATCGCTTGGTTAGGCTTCAAATGGGGTAATATCTACTATGCTTCTGACTATTTCCAACAGCTCTATGACTTGGCTATCGAGTTTATCAAGCAAGGTAAAGCGTATGTGGATGAGCAAAGTGCTGAGCAGATTGCTGAGCAAAAAGGTACTCCTACCGAGCCAGGTGTAGCATCGCCATATCGTGATCGTCCAATCGACGAGAACCTTCGTCTCTTCCAAGCCATGCAAAATGGCGAGATTGAGGATGGTAAGATGGTGCTCCGTGCGAAGATTGACATGGCTAATCCAAACATGCACTTCCGCGATCCTATCATGTATCGTATCATCACTACCCACCCTCACCACCGCACGGGTCGCACATGGAACGTATATCCAATGTATGACTTTGCGCACGGTCAATCCGACTACTTCGAGGGTGTGACCCACTCTATCTGTACGCTGGAGTTCGTGGTACACCGTCCTTTGTACGACTACTATATCGACCAATTTATCACTGGCGACTATCGCCCACGCCAATATGAGTTCAACCGCCTCAATATCACCTATACCGTGATGTCGAAGCGTAAGATGCTCCAACTGGTGAAAGAGGGTCTTGTAAGTGGCTGGGACGACCCACGTATGCCTACTGTATGTGGTCTTCGTCGTCGCGGTTATACCCCAGAGGCCATCCGCGCGTTTATCGATAAGATTGGTTATACCAAGGTAGAGGGTATGATTGACCTCGGCTTGCTGGAGCATACCGTTCGCGAGACATTGAAGGAGACTGCTCCACGTGTATGCGCAATCTTCGATCCTGTGAAACTCGTTATTACCAACTACGAAGGCGAAGGTGAGACTATCGTAGCAGAGAACATCGACGGTCATCCAGAGTTGGGTACCCGCGAGATGACTTTTGCTAAAGAACTCTATATTGAGCGCGGTGACTTCCAAGAGGAAGGCGATAAGAAGTTCTTCCGCCTCAGCCCTGGTGGCCGCGAAGTGCGTCTGAAAGCAGCATATATCATCCAAGCTACTGGCTGCGAGAAGGATGCTGAAGGTAATATCACCACCGTATATGCAACCTACGACCCAGATTCTAAGTCTGGTACAGAAGGTGGCAACCGCAAGACTAAATCAACTATCAACTGGGTAGAGTGCAACTCTTGTGTAGATGCAGAGGTTCGCTTGTACGATCGTTTGTTCGCTTGCGAGAACCCATCCGCAGAAGAAGGCGACTTCCGTGACTTGCTCAATCCTGATAGCTTGAAGGTGGTAAACTGCAAGATCGAGGGTGCGATGAAGGCAGAGATGCACGCACCAGAGGTGGTGAATGGCATTGCTAAGTGCAACAACTATCAGTTCCTCAAGCACGGCTATTTTGTTGTGGATCCTGATACCACAGCCGAGAAATTGGTCTTCAACCGTACCGCTTCGCTCAAAGACAATTGGCAGAAGTAAGCAGAGCTTACTGTTTAGAGAACGCCCCTGTTGGGGTTACAGTTTAGAGTTTAAAGCCGATGGATAACAAACAACAGATTCTCTGTGCGTGGAGGCGGAAATATGTCCGCCTCACGCCAGAGGAGCATGTTCGGCAGAGTGTCCTGCGGGCATTGGAAACGCACTTTGGTTATCCACACGGACTGATTGGTGTGGAGATACCAATTGAGGTAGCAGGACTGAAAAAACGCTGTGATGCAATCGTGTATAACCGACAGATGCGACCACTAATGCTCGTTGAGTTCAAAGCCGAAACCGTGCCACTCACACAACAAGTGCTGGACCAAGCAGCTATTTACAACCGCCGCCTACATGTGCCTTACTTAATGCTAAGCAATGGCAAAGATACTATCGTTGCCGAAGTATTAGAAACAACCTATCGTTTTCAGGAACAAATACCGACCTATCAAGCATTAAATGCTGAATAAATACTCCAACGCCTCATTGATATCCGATTCATTGAGGTGTTGGTTTATGATAGGCTCGCCCACTGCACGCAGCAATGTGAAATTGGGCGAGAGATTCGCTTCGTTCTTTTTATCTTGATACATGCGCTGAATCAGTTGTTCGCGCTGTTTGCAGTCGCATTGCGGTCTGCCATAGTATTGCAACATGATTTGCGTCAGTTGCTGCAACACCTCACGCGGACAGCCCGCATGCACCACACTGAGATATACCTCTGCCACCATGCCCCATAGTACGCAGTAGCCGTGAGAGGGGGTGTGTAGCGTTGTGTAGGATGGTATAGGGTTGTGTAGGGTGGAGGATTCTATAGCGTGACCTACGGTATGTCCGAAATTAAGCACCTTGCGCAGGCCTGCTTCGCGAGGGTCTTGTGCCACCACCTTTTCCTTTATAGCAATACTCGCCTGCAACGCGCCTGTGGTGGACAATGCCTCTACCCATTGCGTGTGTGGCAACTCCTCTTGTGCCAGTTGCAAGAGTTTAATCCATTCTGTTTGGCTTGCAATCAACGCATGTTTTAGCATTTCGGCGAATCCACTGAGTAGTTCGGTAGTAGGTAGGGTACGAAGAAAATCAGCGTGAATGAGCGTAGCCATAGGCGGTGTGAAAGTACCAATCAGATTCTTAACGCCCTGATAATCAAAGCCTGTTTTGCCTCCCGATGAAGCGTCAACCATAGCCAACAAAGTAGTGGGGATATTAACAAAACGAATACCACGCATATAGGTTGCCGCAGCAAATCCACCCAAATCCGTAATCATACCGCCACCCAAATTCACCAATACTGCCTCGCGTGTGGCACGATGTTTGAGCAGAAAATCCCAAACCACCTGTACTGATTCCAAATTCTTGCTTTGCTCGCCGTCTTCAATCGTCAGCAGATGATAGGGCGTTTCCCCAATCACTTCGGCAAAAAGTGGCAGACAATGTGTAGCAGAATTAGTATCCGTCAGCACAAATAATTGCCTTTCTGGCAGGTCAGAAAGCAGAGTAGAGAGTTGTGTTAAATGATGTGGCATAGTATTGTGTAGCGTGGTGTAGAATTGTTTTTTTGTTGTAAAAAGTTTGCAAAGTTACGATTTTTTTTGTAATTTTGCACCCTAAATTAGAAAAATTATGCAAAAAAGACTCTTTTTTATCGTTTTGATGGCGATTTTTGCCCTTTCGAGTATGGCAGAAGGCTTGACCTATCTCTCCACCGCAGACTTCAAGAAGAAAGTATGCTACTATGATTTGGCTTCTGGTCAGCAACCTCAATGGAAATACATTGGCGACAAACCTTGTTTGATAGATTTCTCCACTACTTGGTGCGGTTGGTGCAAGAAGTTGCACCCAATCCTCGAACAAGTGGCAAAGCAATACGAGAGCAAAGTGTATGTCTATACTTTGGACGCCGAAAAGGAGCCCGAAGTAGCGGCTCTGTTTGGTGTCCGCAGTTATCCAACAGTGGTGTTCTGTCCAATGGAAGGCGGTCCACGCATCGCGCAAGGCTACCACGAACTCGACTATTGGCAAGAAGCCATTAAGCAAATCCTCGGCGTGGAGTAATCATTTTATCTAATAGCCGCAGGCGGTCCAACAGCGTAGCGGTCTAACATCCAACATCTAAAACAATGCAAGTAGAACTCATCCTTCTCGTACTCTCATTGCTCTTTTTCGCGAGCATTTTCACCGATAAAATCGGCTATAAATACGGTGTACCTGCCCTGCTGCTGTTCTTGGCGGTGGGTATGATTTTCGGTCCAGACGGCATCGGTCGCCTTATCAACGAAGATGGTGTCGGCTATATGCTGGATGTCAGTTCTGCCCAAGCCATCGGCACTATCACGCTGTGTATCATCCTGTTCTCGGGTGGTTTGGATACCAAACTCTCCGACATCCGTCCTGTGATGGTACCAGGTCTCACCCTCGCCACTATCGGCGTACTGCTCACGATGCTCATCACGGGCGTAATCATCTATTTCGTTTTCGGTTGGATGCAATCAGTAGCCAGTATCAGCATCGCTATCGCCCTATTGATGGCGTCCACGATGTCATCCACCGACTCCGCTTCGGTGTTCTCCATCCTCCGCACCAACAGCATCGGACTCAAGCACAACCTCCGCCCACTTTTGGAGTTGGAATCGGGTGCCAACGACCCTATGGCGTATGTGCTGACCACCACCATGATTGGTATCGTCACCGCAGCCAGCCACCAAGTCACTGCCTTGTCGGTGATACAAGATATTGTCATTCAGCTGATTATGGGTGCTGTCTTGGGCTTTATCTTCGGTAAGGGTATCGTCAGTATCATGCGCAAAGCCGACCTCGGCAACGAGTCGCTCTATCCTATCATGGTGCTCACCGCGTGTATCTTCATCTTCTCCATCACCTATTACCTCAAGGGCAACACCTACCTCGCGGTGTATATCGGCGGCTTGGTGATTGGCAATAGCAAGTTCACCCGCAAACGCCAAACGCGCAGTTTCTTCGATGGCCTCACATGGCTCAGCCAGTTGGTCATCTTCCTCATCTTGGGTCTGATGGTACGCCCACACGAGCTCTTCCAACTCAATGTCCTGCTGCCATGTCTCATCATCAGCATCGTGATGATCTTCATCTCGCGCCCTATCGCAGTGTTCCTCTGTATGCTGCCTTTCAAGCAATATAAGCGCAACGACAAGGCTCTGCTCAGTTGGGTAGGATTGAAGGGCGCAGTGCCTATCATCTTCGCCATCATGTGCGAAGCGAACAATGTGCCTCATGCCGATTTGATTTTCAATATCGTGTTCCTCTGCACCATCGTATCGCTGATTGCGCAGGGAACTTCCCTCTCGGTTGTGGCTAAGAAACTCAAGTTGGCTACGCCACCTGTCGAACTTAAGAAACTTGTCCACTTCGACATCGACTTGCCAGAGGAGGTAGAGTCTTCTGCCACCGAGATTGAGGTGAAGGAGGAAATGTTGGCGAACGGCAATATGCTCATGAACCTCGTTTTCCCAGACAAGACTTTGGTGATTATGGTACGCCGTGGCGAGGACTTCTTTGTGCCTACGGGTCACTCCGAGTTGGAGGTGGGCGATCAGTTGTTGGTCATCACCGATAACGACGCTATACTCGCAGCACAGTACCGCGAAGAGACCGAAGCGGAAGAGAGCACCCACTGGGGTGTTCAACTCATTAACAATACCTGGGACTTCGCCAAACAAAAGTGGCAACAAATCGTTGCAGGCAAGAAGAAATAGATTTCCCAGCTCTGATCCAGAGAATGTTATTCATACAACAGGGAATATACAATGACTGTGATTGTCTTGGTGCTTGTGTTCATATATTTAAGCAACCCAATCCAACAGATAACCTCCACCTCTGCAAATTTCGCCTTGAAATAGAACGCAGATTGTGCCTATATATGGGAAATCACAGACAGATTGATTATTTGGAGTGATTTAATCCCCAAATTATCAAATCACGCAGATAATCTCCCATTTTCTCATAAATTAGCACATTTATTTGCTTATATCAAAAACTCTAATTACCTTGCAGCAGCACCCTTACCGAAGGATTAAGTAGCTGACTTTATCGGGTGGATAAGCGGTGGATAAGCGGAGGATAGGTCGCCAAAGTGCCACAGATATGCCACGAGTAGGATTACGATGGTACCTAATCAACCCGTCAAAAACCCGTCAAAAACCCGTAATCGGTAGCATCTCAACGAGCCATTGGAAATAACCCAACGACTTTTGGAAATGACTCAACAAATCCTGGAAACATATCTCAACGAGTAATCTCTACCTCGTCAAGCAACTCGCCAGAATGGAGATTGTAAGTAGAAATATACAATGCGTTTGGAGTAACGAATAAGGATTCATACACAGGAGCACCTGCGAAAGAAGAATCGTACTTGCCATTAGCCTTAATAGCATAGTGTTTGTTAGAAGCATTGGTGGCAATAAAGATTGTTGGCTCCTCTTTCTTCCAGAAACGCGCTTTGTATTGTTCGGTACGGCGAGCGTAGTTGTGATCATGACCTGAAAACACGACATCCGCCTCACGCATGGCACTATGGAAAGCCAACCACATTAGCGGATTGCTTCTGCTCTCAGCCGTACTATAAATAGAATGGTGCATTATCACCACCGTGAATTTCTTGCCTGCCTTACGCAGAGTCTGCTTCAACCAAAATGCCACTTGCGTATAGTCCGACACACGGTGCAGACCATCGGTGTCAATAGCTATCAAGCGCAAGTGTGGGAAGTCCACATAGTAGGTCGTGCCAAGGAATCGAGCAGGACCATTCTGCGGATTAGGGAAGATTGTTTTCCAATGTTCGGGCAGCTTTTTTACCACGCCTTTCAAATACTCGTGGTTGCCTGGAATAGCCACGATAGGCAGCGAATCCAACCGTGTGCCCTGTAGCGATTGGTATATCTGCTGCTCGTAGCAAAGATATGGACGCTCCATCCAGTCGCCCAATTGTGCCCAAAACTGAATATCAGAATGACGCTCCGAGAGAAGCGACATCTCGGTATGGGTGAGCGAATTGTGAATATCGCCTAAGAGAAGAAACGACAATGTGTCACGCTGCAAAGCAGCCAACACACTGTCATTATCGAATGTGGTAAACCGATGCGCAATGATCGGTTCGTTGTATTCTGGTTCGGGTGGATTACCAAACCATGCCTGCCAACGGATGGCGCATACTGTAGCGCCACCCGCCAGAAGACATAATCCTATTATCCATCCTATCCAACGACGCATTAGAATGGCAAATCAGTTGTATCGTCCATGCCAGCAGCCGCGTCAAAAGTGGCTGTGTTGGCTTGTGGAGCCGCAGCAGGAGCAGGTGCCGCAACAGGTTGAACTGCAGGAGCAGCCGCCTCTACCACACCTTGTTGAATCTTCCATGCACGGATAGAGGTGTACCAACGACCATTGAACTCGCGGCTCTCAATATCGAAACTCACGGTTACAATATCGTCCAATTGGCATGGATTGGCCTTGATACGGTCCTCGCCAAACACCTCAAAGTGCACCTTACGAGGGTATTGCTCTTGAGTCTCGAGCACGTATGCTTGCAACTTCCACTCTTTGCCTGAAGTCTTGCTTACGCCGCCTTGCTCTGGCAATACTTGTATGATCTTACCTGAAATTTCCATAATCCTTATCCTTTGATTGCTGCTACACCTGGGAGTACTTTACCCTCGATAGCCTCGAGCAATGCACCACCACCAGTAGAGATATAACTTACGCGGTCAGCCATGCCGAACTTGTTCACGCATGCTACGCTGTCGCCACCACCGATCAAGCTGTATGCGCCCTCGTCGGTTGCCTTAGCGATTGCCTCAGCGATTGCCTTAGAACCAGCAGCGAAGTTATCGAACTCGAACACACCTGCAGGACCATTCCAAAGGATAGTCTTAGCACCTTCGATAGCTGCTGCAAATGCCTTGCGGCTCTCTGGACCAGCGTCCACACCTTCCCAACCTGCTGGGATAGCGTTGCTTGGGCATACTTGGGTGTTAGCGTCGTTAGAGAAAGCGTCAGCTGCTACGCAGTCGGTTGCCAATACGAGGTTTACACCTTTAGCCTTAGCTTGAGCGACGATGTCAAGAGCAAGCTCCAATTTGTCGTTCTCGCAGATTGAGTTACCAATCTCACCACCGTTTGCCTTAGCAAAAGTATAGGTCATACCACCGCAGAGGATGAGGTTGTCCACCTTGTCCATGAGGTTCTCGATGATACCGATCTTGGTAGAAACCTTTGAACCACCCATGATAGCGGTGAAAGGACGCTTGATATTACTGAGGATGTTATCAACAGCTTGTACCTCTTTCTCCATGAGGTAGCCGAGCATCTTGTTGTCAGCATCGAAGTAGTCAGCGATAACTGCGGTAGAAGCGTGCTTGCGGTGAGCGGTACCAAAGGCATCGTTCACATAGCAGTCAGCGTAGCTAGCAAGAGTCTTAGCGAACTCTTTTTGGCTTGCCTTCATGGCTTTCTTAGCCTCTTCGTATGCAGGATCCTCTTTGTCGATACCTACTGGTTTGCCTTCCTCTTCGCCGTAGAAACGGAGGTTCTCAAGGAGGAGTACCTCGCCTGGTTTGAGGGCAGCAGCTTGCTCAGCAGCCTTAGCGCAGTCCTCAG
>JBGVFY010000025.1:0-2122 GCA_045121435.1 Paludibacteraceae bacterium
GCACCTCAAAGGTATCGGCACAGGTAAGTGCCTTGACATACTGCGCATAACGGGCGCAAGTGTTGCTGCGTGTGCAGGATGCCATGGGGCAAACTACACTCAATGAAATTTTCTTCATACTTTCTTTTATTTTTAAGTTACAGAAGTTTTGCAAGTTCAGAAGTTAAAGGAGTTAAGGAGTTAAAGGAGTTAAGACAACAGTCTTTTTGGCGTAGTTTTTTAAGCAGCAAGACATACGTCTTAACTCCTTAACTTCCTTAACTCCTTTAACTTCCTAATATGCGAAACTTCAGTTATGTTATTTCACTAAAATCTTCTTTCCGTTATGTATGTACACTCCCTTTGGCAATGAGCCTGCACCATCGTTCATACGCTGACCTTGCAAGTTGTACCACGCATGATTATCCTGTGTGTGGGTCTCTATGCTACTTATTCCGCTCGAAGAACCATTCTTGTAGAAATACAGATTGTCGAGATAGAAGGTCTCTCCTTTACCGTTATCAAACTTGAACTGGAAGATCCTGGAAGCGTTGAGTCCAACAAAATCACTCATAGGGATATCTATGCTATTCCATTGATTAGCTATGAGATTAATAGGTTTTTTCAATTGGTCGTTTACAATCCCATTGTTGTTACGACATATTGGGTATACATTGATCGTAAAAGAAGATAGAGGATAGATATCCAAATGGAGATATTCCATATCTGTTGCGTCTATCTCAGGACCACCAAACTCAATTCCTACATAATTAAAGTTGGAACACTTGAGTGTATTGTTGCCGTCAAGGCTGACGCTCTGTGTAGCTGTCTGTTGTTGCCAAGAACCAATAAACATACCCGGAACAAGCGAAGTGTAAGTATCACTATAAACCGATTTCACATTGTCAGCTGTGTGATGAGGGATAGGAGCAGCAGTAACTTCTGGTATAGGATGATCTGTCCCAGACTGTCCATTAAATCCACCAATAGTTACCACGGCACGTTCTGGATGACTGGTGGCACATGTTGCACTTTGGTCAAATGTGTCATCGTATGCGAAGGCATAGGTATAACCGTCGTAACTGATATCTTTCTGATGGAAGAATTTCACATAAGGGTTATATACATCGGTGTTGAAGAAGCTTCTTGTATCTCCCCAATCCTGCAGTTCGCCATCTGCAAGATTTGTTCTTATCACTCCACGATTCATCGCTCCACAGAACATGGCTTGTACTGGAAGATCTGCATCGTTGCCATGGGGTTTTGCAAACTCTCCTGCACCTTCTATCACATCAATGGAGGTAGGCTTGCCTACAATGGCCTTCTGCCCTTGACGAGGTCCTGACTCACTTGTTAAGACGAAGTTGTTGCCATTCACACGTCCACGCCAAACACCTAATTGGTTGCCCATGTTTACGTGTATGTCTTTAGTGCGAAACTCGCTCCAGATACGGTCGATGTAGCCATCGAAATATCCTGTATTCTTCACCTCTGCCACTTTAGATGGTTGCATAATAATACCTCCCAAATTATCATGGGTTATATTGTTCTTCAGACAGTTAGAGAAGATCTTACCTTCGTTTTGTGTCTTCCAGCGATTGATAATCTCCTCATAGGTATTCACCTCTCCACGCTTGGTGTATGGATTATTGGCACCTGCCGAAGCATTTCCATATAGTTCCAATCCCATGGGATATTGGAATGCATCAACACGTGTGGTATTGATAAACATCACACCATACCTATCATAAGTAAATTCAATAAGTTCCCATCGCAGATCGATATTCGGGTCGGTAGGGTTTTGCATGTCAGCTCCTGCATACCCACCATTATTATCGTTTACGTGTAGGTAAAGCGGTGAATTGAAACCAAAAAACATACGGCAAGCATGGGTTTTATCAACGTAAATGGTTTTGTTTTTTATCTTATTCAGCGTCGTAAACACATTGGCATAACCTCTATCTCCGTTGACCTTATGCAGAGTGTTTGTATTGACAGTAAGGGCCCTGAGTGCAGCATCACTTGCATTGTTGGCTTCGAGGTCATAATAAATAGGAGCATCATCAATCACTTTCTTTCCAATGATAGCCACATATACCTTGTCGTCAGGAAAAACGGAATTGTTCACTATCTCAATAGGAAT
>JBGVFY010000026.1:0-1579 GCA_045121435.1 Paludibacteraceae bacterium
CGCTGTTTACATCTCTGTGAACAATAGAGGCGCTAAGTTTTGAAGTTTGGTGCGGGTGACAGGAATCGAACCTGCACACCGTAAGGCGTCAGATCCTAAGTCTGATGCGTCTGCCAGTTCCGCCACACCCGCACTACGAAGTGTATTATAACACACGCAAACAAAAAAATAAAGCGTTCACACGAAGTGAACGCTTACTTTCAATTTGGTGATCCACCCGCGACTCGAACGCGGGACACCCTGATTAAAAGTCAGGTGCTCTACCGACTGAGCTAGTGGATCACTTGGCTGGGGCGGCTGGACTCGAACCAACGCATGCGGGAGTCAAAGTCCCGTGCCTTACCGACTTGGCTACGCCCCAATCATAATCGCGAGCTAACATTTGTGGGGTGACTAGAGGGATTCGAACCCTCGCGTAATGGAGCCACAATCCACCGTGTTAACCGCTTCACCATAGCCACCAAATCATTCCAAACTCAATAGCTTGGCGACAGATGTTATTATAGAATAACTATGAGAGATTGTCAACACTTTTTGTAAAAAATTTTAAAAATTATTTTACAGCTACAACTTCAATCTCTACATGCACGCCTTTAGGCAGAGCTGCTACTTGCACAAAGGAGCGAGCAGGCGGATTTACTTGGAAGTATTTGCCATATACACCGTTTACAGCAGCAAAATCGTTGATGTCAGTTGCAAAGATAGTAGTTTTAACTACATTTGCATAAGTACAACCTGCAGCTTCCAAAACAGCGCCGATATTTTTCATTACTTGTTCTGCTTCTGCTTCGATATTTTCCAAAACCAATTCGCCAGTTGCCGGATTAATTGCAATTTGACCGGAGCAATATACGGTATTGCCTGCTACGATTGCTTGGGAGTAAGGGCCCAAAGCTTGAGGTGCTTTATCAGTAGAAATTACTTGCATGATGATTCTCCTATCATTAAATTATTTTGCAAAATATTTTTTAGCCCAAGCTAAAGCTGTGGGAGTTGTCGCCATGCCCCCGCCCGCAGTTTCCTTCAAGGCACAGGGAAGGCTATCGCCAACGCTCTTCATCGCGTCAATGGTTTCATCCGCAGGAATGAAGCTGCCAATACCGGCAAGAGCAAGCTCTGCCGCCGCTAAAGCTTGCAGTGCACAAGAGCCATTTCGTTTAATACAAGGCACTTCCACCAAACCGGCTACAGGATCGCACACCAAACCCAAAATATTTTTGAACACGATTGCTACTGCGTGTCCTACTTGGGTAGGAGTGCCGCCTAACATAGCTACAGCAGCACCCGCAGCCATAGCTGCCGCACTACCACATTCTGCTTGACAACCTCCTGTTGCACCTGCCAAAGAAGCACGGTCTGCAATTACAAGGCCAATACCACCGGCAACAACAAGACCTTCTGCTAAAACTTGGTCGCTTAAACCGTAATGTTTTTTCAAAGCAAAGAACACACCGGGAAGCACGCCACTAGCGCCAGCAGTAGGAGCTGCTACGATTCTACCCATGGCAGCATTGGCTTCGGCAACTGCCATTGCATAAACAATGGCGTCCTTTGCCTTATCGCCTAAAATATTGCTGAA
>JBGVFY010000027.1:0-3448 GCA_045121435.1 Paludibacteraceae bacterium
CCTTGTGATTAACTATGTTGTCACCGAGTGGGAGACAAAGACAATTGATGTACCTCCTTTTAACTAATGCGAAAATTAGAGTTAAGTTATATGAGAAATATATATAAATATCTGTTGATTGCCGTGGCAATCGCAGCTGTGGGTTTAGCATCGTGTATGTACGACGATGGCATCGACAATGTTCGTTTTGTCGAGGGCAGACCAGCGCAGGTAGAGCTCACTTTCGCTGTTGAGAACAATGTGGAGGTCACTACGCGCGCTGAGCAGGAGAAGATAAATGAGCACCTCGTGCAGAATATCTATGTCTTGGTGTTCAGTGGCAACCAGCGCGTAATGCCCACTCAGAGCTTCTTCGACTCTTCGGAGATTGATAACTACGAGAATAAGTATGTAGATAATTTCACTGGCCAGTCGCATGGTACTATTGAATTTGGTGCGCTTTCGGGCTCGAACTTGACGGTGTGTGCTATTGCTAATATCAATATCTCGAATACGAATGTTGTCACCCCGAATACGAATGTCACCCGTGCCGAGATTGGCGAGGAGACAAAGGTAGATTTGGATAAACTCAATGCTATCACGACCTATTCGGAGTTGCAGAATATGTCTATCCGCTTGGCATCAGGTAACATCGACCGTGGTGCATCGTTTATGATGACTGGCGAGGTAACTGCTAACCTTAAGGCTGACGAGACTACCGCAGTAACCATTCCTTTGAAGCGTGCCGACTCGAAGATTACCTTCAATGTTACGGCCAAGAATAGCAACTATGCCGACTTTACATTCATTCCCAACTCGTTCCGTGTTGTAAATGTCCCTTTGAAAAGCTACATCTTGCCTCGCGTTACTGAGGGTGGCGCTACTCTCACTACTCTCACCGCAGATATGGATGCTGCAACCGATGTAACGAAGGACTTCTACTCTATGCCCGAGAGCCAGGCTCGAAAGTTCGAGGTTGTGGGCAATAACTCTGGCTCGTTCACATTCTACATGTACGAGAACCTCAAGAAGCCAAAGTCTCTTATAAACAAACATAATATCGAGGGCTATGCTTTGCGCGAGAAGGAGAATAAGGGCGAGGATGGTCGCAACGCCAGCTATATCTACGCTCCCGATAATGCAACCTATGTCGTTATCACTGGTGAGTTGAGCTATAGCTTCGAGGAGGACTATGAAGACCCTGATACTCACACACAGACCACAATCACTAAGTGGTTGATGGCGGATGTTGAGTATGTTGTTCACCTTGGCCATAGCGGCGTTACGAATGTCGACGACTATAGCACATTGCGTAACCACCACTACACCTATAATGTCACTATTAAGGGTGTTAACGACCTTATCGTCGAGGTGGATAGGGATAATGACACCGCGACTGACAACCAGGATAACGAGCAGCGCCCAGGTGCTGAGGGTGAGATTGTGATGTCTGCACAGCGCGTTATCAATGTCGATGGCCACTACGACCGTGCTAATATCCAGCTTACTGATACCGAGGCTAAGGAGCTTCACTTCGCTATCAACACCCCTTGGGAGAGTGGCTACGATACCAACGGCTTTAATACTCAGAACAATTCTACTGTTCGCGACTATAAGTGGGTTAAGTTCCTTATTAACAAGGAGGTAGGCCAGAATCAGAATGCCACAACCTTTGCACCATACCCTGGTGAGCAGTGCTACGATGGTGGTAAGACCGCTACTGGTACCGCAGCGCAGAGCACGGCTTATAACCGCACTGTTACCTTGCGCGATATCCGTCAGCTCTCTAACTTCTTGAAGGATGATAAAAATCGCGAAGCTGCAATGACTGATGGTAAGATATATATCACCGTCTTTATCGATGAGTATCTCTACTTCTACGACCCCACTGCAGACCCCATGAACAATATTGCAAATACCAACTATAAGGGTGTGACCGAGGCCGATGCTGCGGGCTTGTTGTTGTGGAAGAAGAGCGTTAACCAGCCCGACCGTATGTTGCACATCGTTAAGGCGGGTGAGATGAAGTATAGCGACGACTACGAGACCTCAATCTCGCGTTCGGTTGTTACCATCAAGCAGCGCTCAATCCAGACATTCTACAATGTGGATGCCAAAACGCTCAAATCTGCTTGGGGTACTGAGACCATCAATGAGACGCCTCGTATGAGTTCGCCTCGAACACAGTTCCCTTATAATACCTCTAATCAGAACAATTTGACCGATTTGCAGAAGGGTCAGAAGCTTGTGGCGTATCGCAATAATAGTACTACGGCTAATACATGGGCAAATGTAATTAGTTCTACATCTCAGTATGGTTTTGGCTCTAACTACAACGATGCTACCTATGCTTGTGCAATGCGTAATCGCGATTTGAATGGTGATGGCACAATGCAGGATAACGAGATTCAGTGGTATCTAACATCTATCTCGCAGTTGGATGACCTTTGGATTGGTGAGCCATGTATGCCTGCCTATGCGAAGTTGTTCGACCCTAATAATGCTGATGGTACTTATAGTGATAATGATGTTCCATCAAATCCTACCGTCCCCGCTACTCACTATATATCATCATACTTGGGTTCAAGCAGTTCTTTGAATGTGTACTGGGCTGAGCAGTATGGTGCAATATCTACTTATGCTGAGGCTAATGATTGGGGTAAAACACCTAAGAGTGGAAATTCACCTATTGTGTCAGTTCGTTGTATTCGTCACTTGGGTATGTCCTATACCTCAACTGAAAATCCAACAAGCTACTACAAGGTAAATGATGCAAATACCTCTATCTCTCTCGACTATATGAACATCAATGCGTTGCGTCAGGTGTATGATGAAGGTGGTGCGTTGCCTTATGTTAATCTTGGCGCTGTCGGCTTTAATAATTCACCATACTTTGGTTTAGATATTCAGCCTGGTTACTATGGTAATAATGGTCAAACAAAAACCGATGTAAATAGTCAGCCTACAAATTATACAACATGGTACAGAGCATACCAGGGTGAGTCAGCTGAGTTCCCCGATGTTAAATCAATCTGTCCTGATGGTTGGCGAGTTCCAAACCAGCGTGAGATGAAACTTATGATTCGTGCATTACCAAACAGTTCTTGGAATTATCGCTACAAGAAAAATGAATGGGGTAGTTATGACCGCGATTATGCTGAGGGTTATTTGATGTATAATGGTCAGGATTGTGATGGAGACTACTTCGGTGCATTCTATTATTTCCCAACAACTGGTCAGGTAAATAGACGAGTGCCAGGCTTTATGTCTGATGCTGATAATGGTCAGCGTGCTGTGCGTTGTGTAAAGGATAATCCTAATGCTAAGCATAGTTCATCATCAGACTATAACGAAGGTGGCGAGGGTTGATAAATACCTCAATCGACTGGTGGGAAGTTCTAACGGACTTCCCACTTTTTTTGTGCCATGCCTTGCAGTGACGCGCGCTTTGTCATTCTGAACGAAGTGA
>JBGVFY010000028.1:0-28687 GCA_045121435.1 Paludibacteraceae bacterium
TTTGGCGGTCTCAGGGAGTTCTCTCGGAGTTCTCAGGGTTGTCGCTCGGTGAAATTGAGCATCCTATGGCGAAACGAAAAGAGAAGGAATCTTAAGAAAACGCACAATTGCATAACAAATACTACCCAAGTTTGCATTCATTAAATGAATCATTCCCTTAGGATTTTTACATAAAACGGCCTATTATTACCTTGGATTTTTACAAAACTCTTGCATAAATCATTATTTTTTAGTATCTTTGCAGCGTTTATTGAAAAATCATATTTTCGCCTCTAAACTCAATAGTATTTTATGGAAGATAATTTTGGCATACAACTTTTTGAAGAAAAAAAAGTCCGTTTCGTTTGGGATGAAGAGCAAGAGAAGTACTATTTTTCTATCGTAGATGTAGTACAAGTACTAACAGATAGCGTAGATGGACGCAAGTATTGGAACAAACTGAAGCAACGTTTAAAAGCAGAAGGGAATGAGTCGGTGACAAATTGTCACCAACTGAAATTGCCTGCAGCGGATGGAAAGAAATACAAAACAGATGTCGCTGATTTAGAACAACTTTTCCGTATCATTCAATCTATTCCTTCGAAGAAAGTAGAGCCCGTAAAGCAATGGTTAGCGCAATTGGGTAGCCAACGCATTGACCAGATGATAGACCCAGAACTGACATTCCAAATGGCAGTGGAAGATTATCGCAGACAAGGATACTCCGACAAATGGATCAACGAACGTATGCGTTCCATTGAAATGCGCAAAGAATTGACCGATGAATGGAAACGTTCTGGAATAACCGAACAACGTGACTTTGCGATTCTTACCAATGTGCTTACGCAAGCATGGAGCGGCATGAATACACGACAATATAAATCCTACAAAGGATTGACCAAAGAAAATTTGCGAGACAACATGACCAATGTGGAGTTGGCTCTCAATACATTGGCAGAAGTAGCTACTACCGAATATTCGCGCCAGTCTAATCCCACGACAATGGAAGAAAGTAAAAGAATCGCGCGAGAAGGTGGCGAAGTAGCACGAGAGGCTCGTATGACTATCGAAAAACGTTTGGGCAGAACTGTTATATCTTCAGAAAAGGCCTCTGACTATCTTCGCCCTATACAAGATTCTACCCCTGAAGAATTACCCTTTGAGTAATAGTGAAACCACTTAATGAAATAGTTAACCACTGATACTTTCGCCAAAGCATAAATGCTCACACAACTACTCACCATATTATTTGCCTTCTTTGTGCAGTTTACGGACAAGACTGGGAGCGATCGTATCGCCCTCAGTCAAACTGCTCTTGACAAACGAGCCGAACGCGGTATAGCCATCGACTCCTTAGATTATGCCGTTTCGCCTATGTATATGGATAGCTTAGAGGCATTGGGCGTGCATATCTATCATACCTCGCGTTGGATGAACGGTGCCACCATCGAAACAGACCAATACACCATTCAGCGCATCGCACAATGGTCCTTCGTGGATAGCGTTTACCTCACCCGACAACTTATAGATGACAACCGACACGAAGGCGAAGAAGACCCCTTCGGCATCCCTTCGGTATCCCTTCGGAAAAGAGAAGTGGAGATTGAGGATATAACAGACAATACACACAACATCTCCAATACCCAACAAGAAGCCACATGGCTAACTGACCCACAAACGGAACAACTCAACCTCCATCCGCTACACGAAGCAGGTTTCCACGGACAGGGTATCATCATGGCTATCGTGGATGGCGGATTTCAGCATGTGGACACACTCGGTGCGTTTAATACAGTACGCGAGCAGATTCTCGGCGTATATGACCTAACCGATGACCCCGACTCTATCTTCCGCTCCGCCAGTAATCATGGCACCAAATGTTTCGGCACTATCGCTGCCCAAACCGCCGAATACCAAGGCACTGCCACCGCAGCCAACTACTACCTCATTCGTAGCGAAGAGCACTCCACCGAAAGCCCCAAAGAGATGGACAACTGGGTGAGAGCCATTGAGTTAGCCGACTCGTTGGGCGTGGATATACTATCCTCTTCCTTGGGCTACGCCATGTTTGATGATGAGCGTTTTACCCTCACCTACGCCGACATGAACGGACATACCACACGCTGCACCCAAGCCGCACGGATAGCCACACGCAAAGGCATGTTAGTGGTGGTAGCGGCAGGCAACGAGGGCAACAAAGCATGGCATTATATCAGTGCGCCTGCCGATGCGGATAGCATACTGACCGTGGGCGCAGTAGATACAAACGACACCATAGCCGCCTTCTCCTCGTGGGGACCTACCGCTGATGGACGCGTGAAGCCTGAAGTGTGTGCATTGGGCAAACAAACGGCCCTGATTCACCCTGTGAATAGCAGCGTACTCTATAGCAATGGTACCAGTTTCGCCTGCCCACTCATTGCAGGTATGGCCGCCTGCCTATGGTCTGCCCTACCCGATGCCACCAACACCGAGATACGCCAGCGAATCATACAATCCGCTGACCGATATACCCAACCACACGACCAATATGGCTACGGCATCCCCAACGCATGGCAAGCCTACACACAGACAACAGACATACCATCCATACCAAGCAACCACGTACCTACAGCACAAAAGGTACTCATCAATGGCCAGTTATGGATCCTACACAACGGCGAGAAATACAACGTAATGGGGAATAAGCACTGGTAATAAAATATAAAGACAACATAAACAACAATTCCGCTTCGCCAACATTGCTCAGCGGCAAGAGATACATTTAAGGATATACAACAAGTAGATACGTAGAACAAATATATTGACAAAATACATTAAAACAACAGAATTGACACCCTCGGCAAGGCGCAATGTTGGCGCCGCGCAGAAGTTGTCTAAGTTGTCTTAAAAAATCAAACCACAAAGTTGATATAAGAAGACAACACAAACAACATTTCCGCTTCGCCAACATTGCTCAGCAGCAAGGGAATAAAATTAGCCAACCGCACACTGAAAATAAACAGATTATCCCCTCGGCAAGCGCCAATGTTGGGCGCGCGCAGGAGTTGTTTAAGTTGTCTTTATATAAAAAAACGAAAGAGTTGTCTTTATTAAACAAAAAAGGGTAAGCTGACTACATCGCACCGCTACAACCTCTTACCCTTGCTTCGGTCAAGACCTGGGGGAGTTCAGAGGGAGCTGGTCGTGTAGGACTTACCCTAAGACGCTGCAAAGGTACTGCTTTTTTCTCAAACTACCAAATTTTTAGTGCATTTTGCTCGAAAATTTTATAAAAAATAGGATAATTAACGCTTTACCCTTCGCTGCAAACGAAGGGCAGACGGAATTATTGCGCCTATTAACGCAATTTATTCTCTCCAAAAATAACCGCAAAGCCTTCGTGCTACGCGGTTATGCAGGTACGGGTAAAACCAGTATCATGGCTGCCTTGGTGAAAGCCTTAGGCGAACTAAAGCAACCCGTGGTGCTACTTGCCCCCACAGGACGCGCTGCCAAAGTATTGGCGCGCTACGCCCATAAGTCCGCCTACACCATCCACAAATATATCTATCGACAAGATAATTTGGGGGCCGACTCCTTCTCCCTCTCCGATAATCTCCACAAACACACATTGTTCATCGTGGATGAGGCATCCATGATCTCGGGGCA
The DNA here is from genome assembly GCA_045121435.1 of Paludibacteraceae bacterium. Lineage (GTDB taxonomy): Bacteria > Bacteroidota > Bacteroidia > Bacteroidales > Paludibacteraceae > Colicola. The sequence continues at coordinate 3,631 of JBGVFY010000028.1, forward strand.
ACGCGACAACCCTACCTTTGGTACGGGTGTACTACTGCAAGACCTAATCAAATATGTATATGCAGGCGAGGGGTGCAGCCTATTGCTTTTGGGTGATGATGCCCAATTGCCACCCGTGGGCTCCGACTTATCACCCGCCTTGGATGTGGACTACCTGCTCGGCTTTGGTTTAGACATTACCTCCTATACCCTCACCCAAGTGGCACGCCAAGCATTGGATAGCGGTATTCTGAGCAACGCCACCGCCATTCGCGAGCAAATAGAAAGCGTAGGAGTACAAGATTTCAATTACCAATACACGCCTGATTTTCAAGCATTTGAAGGAGGTAATTTCGTAGATCTATTGGAGCAATCCTACCGCGAAGTGGGCACAGAAGAAACCATTATCCTCACGCGCACCAATCGCCGCACTAACCTATATAATCAAGGTGTGCGCGCGCGCATACTATGGAAAGAAGACGCCCTTTCCGCAGGCGATAGACTGATGATTAGCAAAAACAACTACTTCTGGACCAAGGACTACGAGGGCATTCCTTTCCTCGCCAATGGCGACATGATGGAGATAGTGCGCCTGCGCAATTGGCGCGAAATGTATGGTTTTCAGTTTGTAGATGCCTCGCTGCGAGCCCTTGATTATGATTGGGAAATTGATGTCATGCTTTGGGTAGATACCCTCACCACCGACTCGCCCGAAATCAATCAACAGTTGCACCGCCAACTATTCGATCGTATCAGTGAAGACTATCCTGAACTGCAACGCAATCGCAAGAAACTGATGGAAACCATCTATGAATCACCCTATTACAATGCCCTGCAAATACGCTTTGCCTACGCTGTCACCTGCCACAAAGCACAGGGCGGACAATGGAAACGCGTATTCATTGACCCAAGCAATATCCCCCCTGAAGAACGAGACAGAAACTACTATCGCTGGCTCTATACTGCCATCACTCGCGCAAGCGAACAAATTTATTTATTAAAATATTAATAAATATTTGCACATATGCAAAAAAAGTTGTACCTTTGCAGGTTGAATGAAATATATGCATTTTTGGGTATAAAAATGATGAAAAAAAAGTCCTTTTTTACATATATCGGTTGCATTGTATTACTTTGCTGTAGTCTTGCAGGTTGTATGGCGGATATTGACTTATCCGATGTGGATTGGAGCACATCTGTTTCTGCTTCGCTCACGCTGCCTGTAGGTTCTATGTCGGCTCAAATTGGTGATTTTCTGGATGTATCGCAGTACCCTCAAATATCCGTAGAAGATAATCGATATGTATATCGCGACACAATCACTTCGAACAATCAATACCACCCTATCAACCTGGCCGACTTGGTAACGCGCAGCACTTCGCGTTGGAACATAGCAGATGAGGTGGGAAAGATATTCGACCAACTACAAAGCAAACACCCTGAAATTATATTCGCACTTCAATTCGTTTATCCTGAGTTGAAAGATTTCAGTTCGATTCCTTTGCCTATCACCTTGCCCGTTGAGCAATACATGCAATACGGAGGCTCACCTTTGGAGTTTAAATTGGACTTTCCAATTGACATCGACCTGCACCAGTTGAATATAAATTTCAACTACCAACGCGTGGATAGCATCCTCGTAGATATAGCGCACTTCACCTCAATCTACACGGTAGAGAACTTTGATTTACAATGGGACGATATCAAGAGCGTAGAGATATTGCTGACCGATAATTTCCGCAATATTGATTCTGTTTTAACCCTTCCTATTACGGGCAAGGGCTTTGGTGAGGCGTTACCAATTGACCTTCAAAACTTTCATCTCATACTGATGAAAGACCCTAAAGGGGAATCCAGTGGCGATAATATCGTGGAGGAAATCAATATGAAGATTCGCTTCACATTCGAAATCGACCACGATTTAACGATTGCAGAGAATCAATATATCGGCTACGATTTCCATGTGGACCTTATTAACTATAGTGCCATGTTTGGCTATTTTGCTGCCGACACCCTGTTGCACGATGCAATGGTCAAAACCCCTGTTTACGAACTATGGTCGGGTTGGGAGGTCTTCGAAAATTGGGTTTTGCCCGTCAGTGAACCTACTGTTAAGTTTGAAGTGGATCACACCTTAGGATTGCCGATGGCAGTGGAACTGCATCATTTGTATGTGGAGTCCAAAAACGGTGAGCGTCGCAATGCCACTTTTGATGTGGATCACCAACAAACACACACAACCATCCACCTGCCCGCTAAAATACAAATGACCGACCCATTGGAGAAGCGTGCGTATGATACAATTCAGTTGGATTACACCGATACATTAGGTAATATCGACACACTATTCAGCGTTACTCCGCATGCCATTTCCTATAATTTTACGGTACATACGGACACTACTTCAGACCTCAAGCAATACCGTATTACGAACAATACCGATATAAACATGAATGTGATGATTGAGGTGCCATTCACTTTCAATGATAGTGTACATATCGCCTATTACGACACAATAGATAGTATCAACCTCGCAGGTTGGCAATTAGACTCGCTACTCAGAGATGTGCAAATTATCAAAGAGATTGAAACTGCCGAACTGCAACTGATTGCTACCATCGAAAACAACATCCCATTTGCCATCGAAGGTGAGTTTACCCTATATAACGAAAACAACGAGGTGGTGCTGCTGAACGCAATGCGTGATACGACCAACATCCAAAACACCTCCTCTATCCACCTCAAAATCAACTGCCCAGATGCAATTGATAATGGCGTTGTTGTTACACCAAGTACCACAAATCTATCGCTGCTGACTATCCGAAAAGAGGATTTCGACCTATTAACAACCGTCAAATATATTACCTTCACGGCTCAGTTGGGCGATAATCAGCACACCGTAAACCTCAACCCTCAGGCTTCGGTAAATATCCACCTCAGCATAGCAGCAGATGTGGAGGCAATTATTGATTTAGAAGAATTATTTTAACTATTATATTGCATATATATCAACATTATGAAACAAAATTTACATACTATCTTCGTTTGCCTCGCCCTATTGATGGGTAGTGTTGCGGTATCGGCGCAACAAGTCAACACACTCTATTTCTTGGAGAATGCTCCTATGCGACACTCCATCAACCCTGCATTCCAACCCGTGCAAGAGTTCTACATGACCTTCCCGATTATTGGCTATACCAGTTTTTGGGCAGGAAACTACGACCTAACCTTGAGCGATTGGATATACAAGGACCCATCGGGTAAAACCATCACAGCACTAAACCCTGACGGTAAAGAGCATTGGACAACCCTGCCCAATATGCTTACATTGAATGAAGATGCTACTATCAATCTCTTTAGTCTTGGTTGGCAAGTACGCGAAAGAGGATTCTTCCACATCAATATTTCGGAGCGCATCACCAGCAGTCTGAGTGTACCTAAGTCTGTCTTTAACAATCAGTTGAATCAAAACATCTTTCTTAATGAGACGCACGACCTGCTCTCCACATCTATGTATGCAGAAGTGGCATTGGGATATTCACACTACATCAATGAGCAATGGAGTTTTGGTTTTAAGGCAAAACTGTTGTTAGGACATGGCTATTTGAAAGGTACATTCAACACCTTCAAATTCAATTCATCTGCTGATGCTGTACACCTCGCTGCGGGAGGTACTATCTACCAAGCAGGTATCATACAAGAGTTCATTGGCGAAAACAAACCATCATTTGAATCCATTGGTAATGGCGAAATTAAGGAGTTTATGCACGATAAGTGGGATTATTTGACTCCTTCTGGTTATGGTGGTGCCATTGATTTAGGTGTAACCTATAAACCTATTGAAAATCTGCAAATTAGTGCTGCTGTAACCGACTTGGGTGGAATGCATTGGAAAGGACAAAGTGAGAATATCAACTTCACCACAAGATTTAACGGACTTGGCGACTTCAAATATGGAGATTATGTCGAGAATGGTGAGTTCCAAAAAGAGACCTTTAAAGAAGATCTCAAAAATAATCTTCAACTTTATCGCGATTCATTATTGCAATTCGACACACCTACCAAAGGTTCGTTTAATAATATGCTCCACACCAATCTCAATATAGGTGTTGATGCCAATTTCTGGAAAAACCGTGTAGGTATAGGCGTATACTCCAGCACACGATTCCTCAAAGATACTATCACCGAGGAAGTTACATTGGGTGCCGCATTCCGTCCTTGCCATTGGTTCAACTTGGCGGTTTCATACTCCTTCTTGAATAGTAAAGGTAGTAACTTCGGTGCGGCATTCGGTTTTGCTCCATATGACGGATTTATGCTCACATTGGCTGCCGATTATATCCCTGCGGTATATGCTAAAGGCAAAACTATCAAGGTTCCTTACGAGACCCCAGGTATAAATCTCGCAGTAGGTATCGCTATTGTAGCAGGTACTAACAATCCGAAAAAGACTATTGACAAAGATAAAGACGGTGTCTTCGATTACAAAGACGGCTGTCTCCTCACACCTAAAGATATTCGCGTAGATGCATTCGGTTGCCCTGTGGATACCGATGGCGATGGTGTACCTGATTATATGGACGAATGTCCTAACACCCCATCTCGCGCATACGGTTTGGTGGATTCGGTAGGTTGTCCTATTGACTCCGATTTAGATGGTGTGCCTGATTATCTCGACCGTTGTCCTAACACGGCTCCAGAGGCACGCAACTATGTGGACGAAACAGGTTGTATCATGGATAGCGATGGCGACGGTGTACCTGATTGGCTCGACCAATGCCCTGGCACTCCAGCAGCAGCATACGCGTATATTGATGAGTATGGTTGTCCGCTCGATTCCGATGGCGATGGTGTTTACGACTACATTGACCAATGTCCTAACACCCCACGCGAGGCGCGCGGCAAAGTGGACCATTTTGGTTGCCCATTGGATAGCGACAAAGATGGCGTAGTAGATTATCTGGATCAATGTCCTAATACCCATGTGGCTGCCCGCAAGCATGTGGATAATTGTGGTTGCGACCTTGATACCGATGGCGATGGCGTACCTGATTACGAAGACCTGTGTCCTACTATTGCCGGAAGCAAAGGTTCTTCTGGCTGTCCAGAGGTGAAACGCGAAGTACGCACTATCCTCAACAAGGCGATGAGGGGTATCCAATTCGAAAATGGCAAATCCACTATCAAGACTTCATCCTATAGTATCTTGGATCAAGTAGCCAAAGTGTTTATTGAAAATCCAAGTTATATCATTGAGGTACAAGGTCATACCGACAATGTAGGTAACTATCAGTCCAATGTATCTCTCTCTGAAAAGCGTGCCCAAGCAGTCCGCGACTATCTGATTAAGAAAGGAGTTAAGGCTAATCATATCACCGCGCACGGATATGGTCCTGACCGTCCTATCGCAACCAATAACACCAAGGAAGGACGCGCACAAAACCGACGAGTGGAGTTCAGCATTACATTCGAGGAAGTAACTACAGAGGAAACAGTATATACTGCAGAATAAATATATTAACATACATTATAAAAAATCACATTTATGGGAAGAGCGTTTGAATATCGCAAAGCGACCAAACTGAAAAGATGGGGCCACATGGCTCGAGTATTTACTAAATTAGGCAAGGAAATCACCATGGCTGCACGCGATGGTGGTCCAGACCCAGATAGCAACCCTCGCCTCCGTACATTGATGCAACAATGTAAGAAGGAGAACATGCCTAAAGACAATATTGAGCGCGCTATCAAAAAAGCAACCGACAAATCATCAGAAGGTTACAAAGAGATTTGCTACGAAGGATATGGTCCTCACGGCGTGGCTATCTTTGTAGAAACAGCCACCGACAACAACATGCGTACTGTGGCTAATATCCGTAGTTACTTCAGCAAACATGGCGGTAGCCTTGGTACACAAGGTTGCTTGCAATTCCTTTTCGACCGTAAGGCATGCTTCACCGTTTCGGCTAAAGAGGGCATTGACTTGGACGAACTGGAGTTGGAGTTGATTGATTTCGGTGTAGAGGAGTTGGGTCACGACGAAGAAGAAGGCACTATCGTCATTTACGGTGATTTCAACCAATACTCACAAATGCAAAAGTACCTTGAGGATAATGGCTTCGAGATTCAGTCTTGCGAGTTTGTGCGTATCCCTAACGACACCAAGACCCTCAGCGAGGAGGAGATGGAGAGCGTACAAAAACTCATCGATCGTATCGAAGAAGACGAGGATGTACAAAATGTATTTACCAATATCGGTTAATCGTTCGATTAAAGGCTGAGTATATGACTGAAGCAATTAATCAATTGGATCTTGCAGGTGTAGAGTGCATCAGGGAACATTTTTCCCTGACGCCTCTACAGGTGCAACAATTTGCGGCATTGGGTGCGTTGTACCGCGAGTGGAACGCCAAGATCAATGTAATCTCGCGTAAGGATATCGACAATCTTTATCCGCATCATATTATCCACTCGTTGGCGATTGCCAAAGTGCTTCATTTTCAGCCAGGTACTACCCTACTCGATGTAGGTACAGGCGGTGGATTCCCAGGTATTCCGTTGGCTATCCTATATCCTGAATGTCAATTCACATTGATTGATAGTATCGGTAAGAAGATTAAGGTGGCTACCGAGATTGCCAAAGCCATTGGTCTAACCAATGTCACTTGTATCCAAGAGCGTGCCGAGATGGAGCGTGGCAAATTCGACTTCATCATCAGTCGTGCGGTGATGCCTTTGGGCGATTTGGTCAAACTCATCCGTAAGAATATCAGCACCCAGCACCATAATGCTATGCCTAACGGACTGATGGTATTGAAGGGCGGTAATTTGGATGGTGAGACACAACCTTACCGCAAGTATGTAGAAATCACCGACATATCCAAAATCTTTGCAGGTGATTGGTACAAAGAGAAATCCGTAGTCTATTTGCCATTATAACTGGCTATAGGATATAGGCAATGGGCGATAGGCACAAATACCCCAGCCTTTAAACTATAAACTATAAACTTTATTCCCCATGCTTCACACATTCTATTTCAATCCTTATCGCGAGTGTACCTATGTACTCTCCAATGAGGCGGGGCAGGCCGTCATTATTGACGCAGGTATGTATGAGGAGCGCGAGCAGCAGCGTTTTGCGGCATATATTGCCCAGCACAACCTGCAACCCGTTGCGTTGCTCATTACGCATGCTCACCCCGACCATGTGTGTGGTATTGAGTTCTTGCAACAAACCTACAACCTTACTCCCATTATTCAGCCCAACGAGGGCGTATTGGCTTTGCCAGCAACTGATTGGCATATCGAGGTGATTGCCACTCCAGGGCACAAAGAAGATGCAGTCTGCTACTACTTGCCCAATGATAAAATACTTTTCACAGGCGATACACTCTTTCAGGAGTCTATTGGCAGAACCGACTTGCCAGGTGGCGATATGGCTACGCTGATTCGCTCACTCAATAAGTTGGTACTTCTCCCCGAAGACACGCAGGTCTATCCTGGGCATGGCTATCCTACCACCATTGCCCACGAGAAGACATACAATCCCTATTTATAGGTTAGTTTTATATAGGTTTAGTTTTATTTATTTGTCCTCGGCAAGGCGCAATGTTGGCGCCGCGCAGAGGTTGTTTGTGTTGTCTTTCTTAGCAAAAAACGCAGTTCTATGTTTGGCTTTAATTTTTTCTCATTGTTTTCACTGAAACCTTACAGATGCCTTAGATGTATCGTTACCACATCGATACCACTACGATACCACCCCGATACCATCCCGATGATGAGGGTACCTGAAAATAACAATGTAACAAGCCTTAAGATATAAAAAACGCTGCCCGATCACTCGGGCAGCGCGTGAATTATTTTATAGAAATCAATTCACTAAGTTTGTTTTGCAACGAATTACTCTGCAGGAGTCTCTACCAATGTCTCAGTATCGTTAGCAACGAGGTCCAAAGGCATGTTGTAGTTAGCAGCAGAGAACCACTCCCAGTTAACACCATCCTTAGCAACCAAATACTTGTATTGGAAAGTAGCAGGAACATCCAAAGTCAGAGTATATTTGCCACCACCCAAAGCAGTCATAACGTGCTCTGCTGGAGGAGGGCAAGCCCATGCACCTGCAGCAAGACCAGAACCTGCAATAGCGAATTGAGCCTCTGCTGGGAAGTTAACTGCGGTCAAGTTGAAAGTAGCAGTACCAGCCTCGTTAGTCTTCTCGCAAGCGTTGAGTTCCCAAGCGTAAACAGCGATATAGATAACTTGGTCGTCAGAATTGATAACCATGTCACCAGTGATTTTGTCGTTAGGAGTTACATCACCCTCAAGAACAGCACCGTCAGCAGCTTGGAAAGACCACTCCCAAGAACCATCAGCCTTAGAGTGAGCTACCTTGAACGCTTTGTCTGCACCCCAATCGAAAGTAGCAGCATACCAAGTCTTAGTACCCTCTACCAATTGAGTAGCTTGACCTTTCTCTACAGCAACACCTGTACCCCAATCGGTCAAAGAACCTGGGATAACTACCATAGAACCCTCGCAGAGGATCTCTGGAACTTGAACACAGATAGTTACTTTACCTGCACCTGGTTTTGCGAGAACTGGTTGCTCCTCAACGAATTTCTCTACAACTACTTTTACAAGAGCAGTTTGACCCTCATAAGTAGCAGTTACCTCAGTAGCACCCTCAGCAACAGCCTTGATCAAACCATTCTCTACAGTAGCAACAGCCTCGTCAGCAGAAGCCCACTCAGCAGCTACGGCAGCACCATCCAAAGTAGCCTCTACTTGGATCTCCTCGCCTTCGTACATTACAACTTGCTCTTGAGACAATGTCAAGATTGGTTCAGTACAAGATGTGAACAGCGCAGCAGCTGCCAACATCATCAATGCAATTTTTTTCATTTGTTTTAAAAAATTTAAATTAATAATAGGGTTAATTATAAAATTGGTTGTTTATTATTCAGCATATCCTGGGTTTTGGGTAAAGCCGTTAGCCACTACATAGTCTGGCAATGGGAATACCTTCATATAATCAGGAGTTTGGAATGGCTTTTGACCTGCAAGGTCATCGGTAGCCTTATCATCTGTATATTTCAAGATCCAGAGGTTAGCAGGATCGTTGTCATCTTGTACAGACTTAGGACCAGTGTAACGACCGAAGCGAATCAAGTCTTGACGGCGGTGACCTTCCCACATCAACTCACGGCAACGCTCGTTGCAGAGTTCATCCAAGGTCAAAGTAGCCTCGTTGTATGCAGTAGCACCAGCACGCAAACGAACCTCGTTAGCAGCAGCTACAGCAGCAGCAGTTGCTTTGCCACCATTAGCACGCATCAAAGCCTCAGCCTTCATCAAGTAAACATCAGCCAAACGATAGATAGGGAAGTCGTTGCTCATGTGGTCAGCCACACCCTCTTGGATTTGGAATTTCACGAAACGAGCACCCTCAAATACATTGTAAATCTTATAACCAGCACTGTTGGTCAATGTGGTTACAGTATCGGTAAACACAGCAGGGAAGGTATATGTCTTAGATTGTACTTTTCCCTTATCGTCACGACCAGCGTCAGCCACGAATGCCTCGAAGGTTGCAGGCCAGTTAGCAGGCTTGCGCACATACTTAGGCATTTGCATATAAGTAGTACTATCAATAGCCACATCTACGCTCAAAGCAGCACCTGCCTTGCTATATTGTTGGCCACGCTCCCAGCAGTTGATACGAGCATCGCCTTCGCCATACAAGCCTAACACTTTGTGAGTGGTGCAATAGCCATTCCAAGGTTGGTTCTTCAATCCATAAGACTCTTGTGAAGCATAGTGCAAGGTCATCATGTGGAATTGCATACCCTTAGAGAAAGATGCATCATAGAATACGCACCAGATATTCTCAGTAGAACCTTGGTTCTCCACAGCAAAGTTATCAAAGTAGTTTGAAGTCAAGCGGTAAGCACCCGATGCGATGATAGAATCGCAATAGAGAGCAGCTTTCTTGTAGCAGTCCTCAGCAGAAGTAGCGTATTTAGATTTACCTACTACGCCCCAAGCCTCTGCGTTCAAGTACATCTTAGCCAATACCATCCAACCTACATGCTTATTAACGCGAGAATAAATCTTGGTCTCGCTTGCTTGTGGTACATATTGGTGCAAATCTACCATGATTGAGTCAAAGATTTGCTCGCGTTTACCTTGTTGTGCCACATAACCGTTATCACCCAATTGTGAAACGAATTGTACATTACCAAAGTTGTCCAACATCAAATAGTGGTACCAAGCGCGCATGATATAAAGCTCTGCCATGTCAGCAGGACGCTTTACATCCAAATCGATAGAACGCATCCACTTCATCATGGAGTTACATTTCGAGATACCACGGTAAGCAAATGCCCAAGCGTTGTTACCTGCTTGACCGTTACCAGAAATCTCACGAGTCTTTGAGTCATAACGGTGATTGTGGAGAGTCCAGAATGCACCACCATCGTACCAGTCACCCGCAAAACGAGTTGGAACGATACACTCATCGGTTGTATTCTCTTGCAATGACCAGAAACCCTCGCGGTATGCATAACCATACTCGCGTTGCAAGTTTACATATACATCACCCAACTTTGGTTCGAGTGCTGATTCGCTGTTTTCAAATCCTTCGCGATCGTACTCACTGTAGATCTGAGGATCCAAATCGCAAGCATTGAATGTAAAGAACATACTAACACCTGCTAAGAAAAACATTATCTTTTTCATATTCAGTATCTTATTGATTATTTATACAATTAACAGTTATTAGAATGCCAAATTAACACCCAACATAAATGTGCGTGGGATTGGATAGTAGGTCACACCCTCAACACCTGGCTCCAAACCTGACATATTAACTGCCTCAGGATCGATACCAGAATAGTTAGAGATTGTAGCCAAGTTTTGACCTGTGATATAAATACGAGCGTTGGTCAAGTATTTCTTCACATCGTCATTGAGTTTGAAGGTGTAACCGATAGTTACATCACCCAACTTAGCAAATGTACCACTCTCAAGATAGTAGTCGGTCATTACCTTTGGAGGAGTAATACCATTATCTGGGCTCACGATCATGTTACCGCTTGCCAAAGATGAGTTATTACCATAAGCCAAACGCTTGGTGTTCAACAACTTACCACCAATTGCACCGCGCAAGTTGAATGAGAAGTCAACATTGTAGAATGACATGCTTGAACTCAAACCCCAAGTAATGATAGGCAATGCATTGCCAAGGATTACTTTATCTTTACCCTTCAATTGAGAGAATTTCTTCTCAATACCATTAGCATCAATTCCGTAGAAAGTGCCATCCTCGCCAATGCGAGAGAACTTGTAACCGTAGAAGTTACCTACAGACTCACCTTCCTCCAAGATTTGGAACTTTTGAGATGTCCATCCCACAGAACCATCACCTACGCCACCGCGTTGTTTGTCAGCCTCAGGGAAGATAAACTCATCGTTACCCAAAGAGAGCACTTTGTTCTTGTTGTGAGCCATGGTCAAACCAAGATTCCAAGTAAAGTTCTTGCGGTCAATAGCCAAACCAGTGAGCGCAAGCTCAACACCTTGGTTTTGCAAAGAACCCAAGTTCAAGAGCATTGAACCAGCCTCATATTTAGAAGCATCAACAGCGTACCAATAGAGCAAGTCACGAGTTGTACGATTGTAGTAGTCAATAGCACCGCTCAAACGGCCATTCAAGAATGCGAAGTCCACACCCACATTCACCTCGTGCTTGGTCTCCCATTTGAGGTCTGGGTTAGGTACAGTAGAGAGTGACCATGTAGCCACCTTGCTATCACCAAAGTATGCATAGTCCTCATTCTTGCTCATACGACCAATCCAAGGATAGCAATCACCAGGCATGTTACCTGTCACACCGTAACCCGCACGGAGTTTCAAATCTTTCACTACATCTTGGTCGCGCATGAAGCTCTCGTTGGTGATCAACCAGCTTGCAGAAACTGCTGGGAAGTAACCCCAACGGTTGTTAGCACCGAACTTAGAAGAACCCTCAGCACGGATACTTGCGTTGAGGTAGTAGCGTTGGTCATAGTTGTAGTTAATACGCGCAAAAGCAGAAGCCAGTTTCCACTCCTCTTTCCAAGAAGAGATACCGATACCATCTTTAGAACCACCGTTGGTGAGGTTGTTCAAGCCTTCGCCAAGACCGAGGTTATTGTAGAGGAAGTCATCGGTAGGGAACATGGTGTTGCTACCACCAAAGCTCTCAGATACGAAATCTTGGTAAGCATAACCCACCAATACGGTGAAGGCATTGCTCTTAATCTCGTTGGTATATTGAGCAGTAGCCTCGAACATACGGGTAGTATTGAAGTCATTAGACTTAGAAGCTTGACCACCCATACCATTACCTGATACAGAGTTAGAAGGCAAGTATTTGCCAGTAGAGCGGTTCCAGTATTGGTAAGAACCAAATGCGCTAATACGCAAGCCAGACACAGGCTTGATAGTAGCACGGATACTACCCAAGAAGGTTTGGTCACCACCGTTATCAGTAGTTTGCATTACCATAGCCACTGGGTTAGAGAAACCTGATTTATCAAAGTTTTGGTAGTAACCACCGTACTTCACATAGTTAGGATCATCTGGTGTGCTATATACAGGCATCGTTGGGTTGAACTTCATCACTTGTTGATAAGCACCGTGATCTACCCAAGAAGAGTTAGTCTTAGAGTAAGAAGCGTTGTAGTTGAACTCCAAGATGTCGTTCAATGCGTGTTGGTTAACGCTTGCACGAGCCATAATCTCTTGATACTCAGAGTTCTTTGCAAGACCTTGGTTCAACTTGTAGTTGAGCGAAGCGCGGTAATCCACATTCTTCATACCGCCAGAAAGTGCGATATTGTGCTCAGTAGAAACAGGCACGCGAGTAATCTCTTGGTACCAATCAGTCTCATATCCATAATCAATACCACCAGCCTCAATGAATTGTTCACGATTAAGCAATTGGATACGACCAGCAGTGTTAGCTGTGCTTACAGAACCACTGTACTCTACTTGTGTTTTGCCCTCTTTACCTTTCTTAGTAGTAATAATAATCACACCCGCGTTCGCACGCGTACCGTAGATAGCAGCAGCAGAACCATCCTTGAGGACGTCCATAGACTCAATGTCGTTAGGGTTGATATTGTTCATACTTGCGCCAGGCACACCATCGATAATATACAAAGGAGTGGTAGAACCAGTGAGTGAACCAGCACCACGAATTTGTACACTAAAACCACGGTTGGTAGGGTCACCACCACCATCTTTTGACATGGTCAAACCAGCCACCTTACCTTGCAACAAACCTTCAGCGCTGTTGAAAGCACCCTTGTTGAAGTCATCAGCCTTAATGCTGGCAACAGAACCAGTAATCTCTTTCTTGGTTTGTGAACCATAACCTACTGCCACAACCTCTTGAAGCATGTAGGTATCCTCTTCGAGTTTAACCACCATGCCATTTTTGGCAGCCAATGTTTGTGCTGCAAAACCTACATAACTGATTTGGATTTGTGCACCCTCAGCTACGTTGAGCACGAAATTACCATCGAAATCCGTAATCACACCATTGGTAGTGCCCACTTCAACGACACTCGCACCAATAATAGGAAAATCGGTCGATGCTTCCAAAACGGTACCTGTAACTTGAGCAGACATAGTCATAGAAAACGCTGCCAACAGAACAAGTAAAAATGTCTTGTTTTTCATCACTTTGAATTTGATTTTAATTGTTAATTATTGTTTTATAGATTATTTGTTTTTGCCTTCTTTGATAAGAATAACGCTCACAGCACCCAAGATTAAGAGTACACCAGCTGCTACCAGCATACCCACCTGCGAGCCCACGCATATATATTTAAGGATAGAGCCACCCACGATAGCCGCAACAATTTGTGGCAAACAGATGGTGCAGTTGAACAAACCAAGATAGTAACCCATATTATCACCCCTGAGCGAGTTGGTCAAGATAGTGAATGGCACAGCCAACATCGCAGCCCATGCAGCACCAATGAATGCGTAAGACACAAGCAATACATATTGGTTAGTCACAAACAAAGTCGAAACAAAGCCTAACGCACCTACAACCAAAGAGATAGCGTATGCGCCCTTATTATGGAAGCGTTTTTCCAATGCAGGCATTACCAAAGCCCACAACATAGAACCTACCGCTTGTACTGCAAAGCAAACACCTACCCAGTTACCCGCGTTTTGGAACGCATCAGCAGCAGTACTTATACCATCCCAACCAAAACATTGGGTAGCAATAGCACCATTAGAATAAGTCCACATAAAGAGGAAAGCAGCCCAACAGAAGAATTGTACCAAACCTACTGTCCAGAAAGTGGAAGGTGCATTAACAAGCAATTTAATGAAACTTGGATCCTCTTTCTTCTCATCTTTCTTAGCAGCCAAGCCATGGAACTTAGCATATTCCTCAGGATTCAACTCCTTCACAGTTGCAAATGTATAAAGAACGCAAAGCATGAGAATAGCTGCGCCAATATAGAAACTCCACTTCACAGAATCTGGAATAACGCCTTCTGGAGCCGTATTAGCAATACCCACCCAAGTAAACAAAATTGGGAAGATATAACCAGCCAAAGAACCAGCGTTGCAGAGGAATGATTGGATAGAATAAGCCAAACCTTTTTGCTCCTCGTTCACCATATCGCCAACCATCATCTTGAATGGTTGCATAGCAATATTGATAGAAGTATCCAAGAACATGAGCGAGAACAATCCAAACCACATAGCTGCATTCAAGCCCAAGAACAACGACTGACCAAAGGTAAAGTTACCTGCATTAGGCAATAGCAACATCACCGCTACAGCAATCAGCGCACCTACAATCAAGTAAGGTTTGCGACGACCAAGACGATTCCAAGTCTTATCGGAATACTTACCAACCAAGGGTTGTACAATCATACCCATCAATGGAGGCAATACCCAAAAGAATGAAAGTTGATGTGGATCTGCGCCCAATGTAGCAAAGATACGAGAAATGTTAGCACTCTGAAGTGCATAAGCAATTTGGACTCCGAAGAATCCAAAACTGAGGTTAAATAACTGTCCAAAGGACAAATTGCGTTTTTCTGTCATACGTATGAATTATGCATAATTTTTCAAAATCGGCTGCAAAGTTACTACTTATTTTTCACACGCGCAATAGGGCACGCCGAAAAAGTGCCTTTTTTTCTCCGCAAACGATTTCGAAAACTTTATTTTTCAGGACGAAATTGCCATAAAAAACGGTTATTTTGATAGGAACAACATAGGTATAACTTAGGCTAATTTTCCTTATCGGGTTGCTTAACAACCTACGAATCCCTATGATTAGTAGCCGAAATACGACTGCAACTAAATATTTTTGCAAAAAGATTTGCACATATCAAAAAAAGTTAGTATCTTTGCAAAAAATTCGGCGCAATAGTGCGCAAACTCAAAAAAAACAAACACAAAACACATTGTTATTATATTGTTCTATGACACGACATGAACAACTAATCGAAGCACTACAACACAACTTTGGTTTTGATTCGTTCAAAGGGAATCAAGAGGCCATTATCAACAACCTCATGGATGGTAACGATACTTTTGTATTGATGCCTACTGGCGGTGGCAAGAGTCTTTGTTATCAATTACCATCCTTGCTGATGGACGGAGTGGCCATTGTGATTTCTCCGCTGATTGCATTGATGAAGAACCAAGTAGATGCCATGCGCAACTATTCAGAAGAGGATGGCGTGGCTCATTTTATCAACTCTTCGCTCTCGCGCCCTGAAATCCATCAGGTGAAAGCCGATGTGCTGAGTGGCAAAACTAAATTGCTCTATTTGGCACCCGAGTCGCTGAACAAAGAGGAGAATGTGGACTTCCTGAAAGGTGTAAAGATTTCGTTCTACGCGGTGGATGAGGCGCACTGTATCTCGGAATGGGGACACGATTTCCGTCCTGAATACCGCCGTATCCACCCCATCGTGGAGCGCATCGGCAAGGCTCCTATCATAGCACTGACCGCTACTGCGACACCTAAAGTGCAACACGATATACAAAAGAACTTGGGTATGCTACATGCACAAGTGTTCAAATCCTCGTTCAACCGCCCCAACCTATATTATGAGGTACGCGAGAAAACCGAAGATGTGGACAAGGATATTGTTAAATATGTACGCACCATGGGTGGCAAATCGGGTATCATCTATTGCTTGAGCCGCAAAACAGTAGAGGACTTAGCTGCTACACTTAATGCCAATAATATCCCCTCATTGCCTTACCACGCAGGTATGGACGCTGCTACCCGCAGTGCCAACCAAGATGCTTTCTTGATGGAGAAGATACAGGTGATTGTAGCCACTATCGCTTTTGGTATGGGTATCGACAAACCCGATGTGCGCTTTGTGATTCACTACGACATACCTAAGTCATTAGAGGGCTACTATCAAGAAACAGGTCGCGCAGGTCGCGACGGTGGCGAGGGGCAATGTATCTGCTTCTATTCGCCCAAAGATATTGAGCGATTGCGCAAGTTCCAACAGGGCAAACCCGTTGTAGAACAAGAAATTAGCAACCTGCTATTGTTTGAAACTCAATCCTATGCCGAGAGTCCTATTTGCCGCCGTAAACTATTGCTAAACTACTTTGGAGAAGGCTATAACCAAGAGAAATGTGGCAACTGCGACAACTGTAAGAAAGTATATCGCATGATGGACGCAACCGAGTTGTTGGGTATTATATTGGAGACTATTCACCAACTCAACGAGAAGTTCCGTTCACGCCATATCGTAGATATTATAAAAGGTAACGAAACCTCTACCGCTATCTCCTACCGACACAACGAGTTAGAGAACTTCGGTTGTGGCGAAGATGAGGATGAGGCTACATTGCATGCTATCATCCGTCAGGCGTTGTTGAAAGGCTACATCAAGAAAGATATTGAGTCATATGGCGACTTGAAGCTGACCCCTGATGGCAGAAAATTCATGAAGCGTCCTACCAAATTCGAAGTGCCTATTGAGGTACACAACGATGAGGATGGTACGGATATGGAAAGCAGCGTAGGTGCTTGTGCCGCAGCCGATGATGTATTATTCTCTATATTGAAAGACCTGCGCAAGAAACTCAGCAAGCGCATGAATGTGCCACCATTTGTCATTTTCCAAGATGGCAGTTTGGAGGCAATGGCGACCAGCTATCCAATCACCTTGGAGGAATTGCAGAATATCCCAGGTGTGGGTGCAGGTAAGGCCAAACGCTATGGCGATGAGTTCATCAAACTCATTAAGAACTATGTAGAGGAGAATGATGTCATTCGTCCAGAGGACTTGCGTGTTCGCACCGTAGCCAAGAACTCTGCCCGCAAGATTGCCATTATCCAAGCCATTGACCGCCGTGTTGCATTGGATGACTTGGCTGAGCGTTTAGGTATGTCCATGGAGGAGATTTTGGAGGAGATTGAGGCAATTGTATATTCAGGTACCAAACTAAATATCAAGTACTTCATCGAAGAGGTGGTAGATCCAGATGAGGAGTTTGATATATACGACTATTTCCGTCATGCTGAAAACGATAGTATCAAATTAGCGATGGAAGAACTCGGCGAGGATGACTATGATGAAATCAATGTGCGACTGGTACGCATCAAATTCCATAGCGAACTTGGCAACTAATGCGTAAAGGCGAGATAGATATTATTACTTTGGGTTGCTCGAAGAATCTGGTGGATGCCGAGCGATTGATGCGCCAATTGGAGTTGGCGGGCTATCGCTGCGTACACGATTCCTCCATGCCTAAAGGAGAGATTGCTATTATCAATACTTGCGGATTTATCGGCGATGCCAAAGAAGAAAGCATCGAAATGATTCTGCAATTCGCCCAACGCAAGACCCAAGGCAAACTGCGCAAGTTATATGTAATGGGGTGTCTGTCACAGCGTTACCGTGAGGAACTGCCCACAGAGATTCCCGAAGTGGACAAATGGTTTGGCAAGTTTGATTATATGGGTATTGTTGAGGAGTGCGCACAGTTTAGAGAACACCCTGCGGGCTACAGTTTAGAGTTTGAAGGCAAGGAATATGAGCGTATGCTCACCACGCCCAAGCACTATACCTATCTTAAGATTGCGGAGGGGTGCAACCGCTATTGTTCGTATTGCGCCATACCGCTGATTACAGGACGCTTCACCTCGCGCAAGATAGAAGATATACTCAATGAGGTGCGTTGGTTAGTAGGCGAAGGCGTAAAGGAATTTAATGTGATTGCACAAGACCTATCCAGTTATGGATTAGACCTTTACGGTGAACATCGCTTGGCGCAACTCATCGATGAAATGGCGCAGATTGAGGGTGTGGAGTGGATTCGTTTGCACTATGCCTACCCTACAGATTTCCCATATGACATTCTGCCTGTTATGGCAAAGCACCATAATGTGTGCAAATACATGGACATTGCCTTGCAACACTGCTCAAGCAATGTGTTGGAGAAAATGCGCCGCCATATCACTTGCGAGGAGCAAAACGCCCTTATTGAGCGTATCCGCCAAGAAGTACCAGGCATTTGCATTCGCACCACCCTACTCGTAGGACACCCTGGAGAGACCGAAGCAGACTTCAACGAACTATGCGAATGGGTCAAAAAGATGCGCTTCGACCGCATGGGAGCGTTTGCTTATAGTGAAGAGGAAGGCACTTTTGCAGCAAGGCACTACCAAGATGATATTCCGCAAGAGGAAAAAGAACGCCGCGTAGAAACATTGATGGCTATACAACAAGAGATTTCCTCGGAGATTTTGAGCCACATGGTTGGCACCCAGCAACGCATAGTGATTGACCGTGAGGAGCAGAACTACTATATCGGACGCACGCAATACGACTCCCCCGAGGTGGATTGCGAAGTACTCATTGAAAAAACAGGATTCGGGAATCCGGAGACCGGAAGCCAAACATTAAAAACAGGACATTTTTACACTGTAACCATCATAAAATCAGAGGATTTTGACCTCTACGCACAAGTATGAAAACGAAGGACCTTATCCAGCACATTGCCACCTCTACCTCCATGACCAAAACGCGCACGGAGGAGTTGCTGAACGCTACTGTGGCAGTGTTGCAAAAAGAATTGCTTGCGGGCAAAACGGTACAGTTGCACAACTTTGGCACTATGGAGATGAAACGCAAAAGCGCACGCGAAATCATCCACCCACAAACCAAAGAACGCACCATTATACCCGAGAAGATGCAACTGACTTTCAAGGCAAGTAATACCATAAAAGAACAACTGAAAAACGCATAAGATATGGCAAACGACAAACTCACATGGCAAGAACTGCGCAAAGCAGTGGCGGAATATGCCAACACTTCCGAGCAAGAAGCGGGACAGTTTCTCAATGCCCTATTGGATGGCGTAACGGAGGGGCTAAAAAACGACAAACAAGTTAAAATCAAAGGATTAGGTAGTTTCTCGCTCAAGGCTGTAGCACCGCGTAAGAGTGTGAATATCGCCACGGGCGAAGCATTTACCATTGATGGATACAACAAACTGACCTTCAGTGCAGAGTCTATGCTCAAAGAGAGCGTGGAGAAACGCCTCGAACAACCTAAAACAGAAGCAATCATGGCAGAACTAAATAACGACCCATTGAAAAAACTGGGCGAACAAGCCAATGAAATCGTGGACATACTGGCAGAGCTCGGACAGGCTGTAACCAAACCAACAGAAGAGCCTGAAATCCCAGAAGAACCCACGCCAGAACCAATAGAAGAGCCTGTTGAGGAGCCTGTTGAGGAGCCTGTTGAAGAGCCAGCAGAGGAACCCGCCGAAGAAACAACAGAGCCTATCGTTGTGCCTACACCTAAACCTACTTGCAAGTGCCATAAATGGGTATGTTGGGTGATTTTCATTGTATTGCTTTTGGGTGTGATAGGCGCAGGCGTATATTTCCGTGCTACTTTGCAGCAATGGTGGCAATGTATGCAAGACTGCCAGCCAACGACCGAAGAAGTGATTATAGAGGAAGTTATAGAAGAACCAGTAGTAGTTCCATTGGCAAATCAGCCACGCGAATATGTCAACTTTATCGGCATTGAGCGTGTAGGACAAGATAGTCGTTTGGCGTGGATTGCCTACAAGTATTACGCACAAAAAGACCTATGGGTATTTATCTACGAAGCCAACCGCGATATTATTGCTCACCCAAGTCAAGTGCGTCCAGGACAATATATCCGTATTCCTGATTTGGACGAGAAATACCGCAATCTATACAATCCAGAACTAAAGCAACTGGTTGATAGTTTGGCAGTTGAATACTTGAAGAAATAGTTTAAAGGCAGGGGTATTTGAACGAGGATGTAATCCATATCCACGGAGCGCGCACGCATAATCTAAAAAACATTACCGTAGATATACCGCGCAACAAGTTGGTAGTTATCTCGGGTGTCAGCGGTAGCGGCAAATCTTCTTTGGCCTTCGACACATTGTTTGCCGAAGGTCAAAGGCGTTATGTGGAGAGTTTGAGTTCGTATGCACGCCAGTTTCTTGGACGCATGCAGAAGCCCGATGTGGACTTTATAGATGGTATTCCGCCTGCCATTGCCATTGAGCAGAAAGTCACCAACCGCAACCCACGCTCCACCGTAGGCACGGTAACGGAAATCTACGAATATCTTAAATTGTTGTTCGCGCGTGCGGGGAAGACCATTTCGCCTATCAGCGGACAAGAGGTAAAGCGCCATAGCATAAACGATGTGGTGGAATGTTTGCGCCAACAGCCGATTGGAACAAAGGTAATGCTACTCTCACCTATTGTGACGGAAAATATCACCGAGCAATTAGCCATTTGGAAGCAGCAAGGTTTTTCTCGCCTTTACCGAAGGGATACCGAAGGGATACCGAAGGTCCTGCGCATAGATTCTGCTACCGAAATAAACGAATATACCTATCTGCTCGTGGACCGTCTTATCGCTGATGGCGAGCCAAGTACGCTCAACCGCTTTGCCGACTCGGTACAAACTGCCTTTTTCGAAGGAAAAGGTGAATGTAGGTTGGTAATAGAATTACCAGAAAATTGGCAACCGGAATCGGACATCAGGACTCCAAATAATCCTTATGTAGAAATATTCTCCCAACGCTTTGAGGCAGACGGTATTACTTTCGTAGAGCCCACAGAACATTTGTTCGACTTCAACAATCCACTGGGGGCGTGTCCCACCTGTGGTGGTTATGGCAATGTGATTGGCATTGACCCCGATTTGGTGGTGCCCGACAAGACCAAGACTATCTACGAAGGGGCTATCGCTTGTTGGCGAGGAGAGAAGATGAGCCAATGGAACGATGCGCTTATCTATGCAGCGGATAAGTTCGATTTCCCAATCCACACACCTTTCTACGCACTTACCAATGAGCAAAAGCAGTTGCTATGGCTCGGAAACGAACATTTTCACGGACTAAATGACTTTTTCCACGAATTGGAAAGCAAACAATATGCCAAGATTCAGTACCGCGTAATGCTCAGTCGCTATCGTGGTAAAGCAATATGCCCCGATTGTCTTGGCAAACGCTTGCGCAAAGAGGCGGAGTATGTGTTGGTCGGTGGCAAATCCATCACAGAACTTTGTCAAATGCCTATTACGGAGTTGGCGGAATGGTTTAGTGCCTCGCCTCTCGCCTCTAATCTTTCACCTTTTGCCTCCCTATTATCGGAGATTCGCTCTCGACTCCAGTTTATGCAGGATGTGGGCTTGGGCTATTTGACGCTCAGCCGTATGTCAAGCACCTTGTCGGGTGGTGAAGGTCAGCGCATTAACTTGGCTAAGTCATTGGGCAGCAGTCTGGTAGGTTCACTCTATGTGTTGGACGAGCCCAGTATCGGTCTGCACCCACGCGATACGCAACGCCTGATTCATGTGCTGAAGCAACTGCGCGATTTGGGCAATACCATCGTAGTCGTAGAGCACGATGATGAGATACAAAAAGCCGCTGATTACACCATTGAGATTGGTCCCAAAGCAGGTCGCCATGGCGGCGAAGTGGTGTATGCTGGTGCGCCAAAGATAGAGAAGTTTACCTACTCTATTCCGCCTTTCCGCCGTACTTGGAACAACTATATTGAGGTGATTGGTGCTACTGAGAATAACCTCAAGAACATTAATGTCCGCTTCCCACTGAATGTAATGACGGTGGTGACAGGTGTCAGCGGTAGTGGCAAGTCATCGCTTATCACCAAGGTACTCTACCCTGCTTTGAAGAAGCATTACGGCGGTATCGCAGAGCGAACGGGCGATTTCGGCAGTCTACGCGGAAGCCTGCATCTTATTCATAATGTGGAGTTTGTGGACCAAAACCCACTGACTAAGTCTTCGCGCTCGAACCCCGTAACCTACCTCAAGGCGTACGATGAGATTCGCAAATTGTATGCCGACCAACAACTCAGCAAGCAGATGGGCTTCACCCCTGCGCACTTCTCGTTCAACACCATGGGCGGACGCTGCGAAGCGTGCCAAGGCGAGGGTAAGGTGACTATTGAGATGCAATTTATGGCGGACATTACGCTGGAGTGCGAACACTGTCATGGCAAGCGATTCAAGCAAGATGTCTTGGATGTTCTCTACCGCGAAAAGAGCATTTACGATATTCTGGAAATGACTGTCAATCAAGCCATTGAGTTCTTCTCCGAGGACTCGGCTTGCAAGAAGATTGTCAATCGCTTGCGCCCACTACAAGATGTGGGTATTGGCTATGTGAAATTGGGACAAGCGGGTAGCACATTGTCGGGTGGAGAGAGCCAACGCGTGAAGTTGGCTTCGTTCTTGGCGCAGGAGAATGCCAGTCCTACATTGTTTATCTTTGATGAGCCTACCACGGGTTTGCACCATCACGATGTCACTGTGCTGCTGAAAGCACTTAACGCATTGATTAGCAGAGGACATACGGTGCTGATTATTGAGCATAACCCATCAGTTATCCTGTCGGCAGACCATATCATTGACCTCGGCAAAGAGGGCGGCGACTTAGGCGGATATATTGTAGCCGAAGGCACCCCCGAAGAGATTATGCAATGCCAAGACAGTTACACAGGCAAAGCACTGAACGATTTGAAAGATAGTTTCATATAGTTTTCCTGTTCGATGGTCCCTCTCTCTAAACCCTAAACTATAGCGTCGCAGGCGCGTTCACTAAACTGGAAAAATGCTTTTTGTTAAGATTCTGTTCCCTTGTACCTTCCCTTTCCCCCTCGGGTAAAAAACCAACGAGAAACCAAGGACGAACCAAGGAACTACCAAAGAACTCCCCAACTTCAAAAAAGTACTTTTGTTAAGATTGCCATCTCTTTTACCTCTCTTATACCATGCCTAATTCCACCGACCGACGACCGACCGAACACCGAGAGAACTCCGACTCAACTCCCTGCCTACAAAAAATGCTTTTTGTTAAGATTGGCTTTCCTAAAAAAGTTGTCCCCTTTCCTAAAAAGGTTGAGTTGATTCCTAAAATAGTTTCCTCTATCTGAGCACTCCCTGTTCTCTCCATTAGTTTGGCTCTTGCGGTTCCGCCCGCAAGAATTCTTGCCTTTACACCTTACACTTTGCACCCTACACCAAAAAAATCACCAAAAAAGCGATTTTTATTTCTTATTTCACTTCGTTCAAACGATTATTTTTGCAATTAATCGCAAAAATCTTGCTCAGGTCAAAACAATTTTGTATCTTTGCAGCGAAATTTAACTTAACCATGGCTAGCATATTTTCGTTACTGATTACACGGATTAAATCCGTATTCAGCAAACAACCACGAATACGGAAATATTCTCATTTAGAACATAGGTTAAAGGCACTATCAATAAAAAAAGATAGTTTGTCACTGAAACCCATGTCAAGTATTTGTGTGCCATCAAGTGAAAACTTCACAATTTTCGACGAGCCATACTCTTCTACTGCTATTAATACTTTTAAGCCTAAGAGTTTAAAGCAGCTATCCATCTCAATGGCATCCATTTGGGCCAAACGAGAAGAAGAAGAATATCAAAGGATTGTTAAACTAGAGAAGTCTATCGCCACGCAACTTGGCGAGGTTACATCATATATCAGGAATGGAAATGTATCTACAGCCGAATCATTGCTCAAACATGTTGCGGGGTCAATAAAAACCATTACAGATTCCTCTATTAAAAATAAATATGAAGAATGCATAGAATCACTTTCTATACTAAAAGAACAACTACGACAGGAAGAAATCCAGCGCAGGGAAGAGTTTGAAAAGAAACGAATAGAAGAAGAAAGAAACAAACAAGAATTAGCAGAGAAGCGTTGTAGAGAAGAAGAGGCTAAGCGTCTCAAACTGGAGAAAAAAGCAAGGGAACTTGAAGAACGCATAGTTCGTGAAGAAAGAGAGCATCAACAGGAGATGCAGCGGTTGGCAAATTTAGCTACTGCCAAAAATGATGATGCCGATGAAATTCTTCAATACTTACACAATAATGGTGTTTCTTGTTTTTATCATTTCACAGATAGTCGCAATGTGGAAATGATAAAGAAATATGGAGGACTATATTCATGGGATTATTCCGAAAAGCATAACATTCCAGTCAAAGATTATGGTGGTGATGCCCAATCTCGTGGATTGGATGCAAGACATGATCTTCAAGATTATGTAAGGCTCAGTTTTTGCAATGACCATCCAATGGCATATCGCAAGCATCAGGAAGGACATCGTCTAGTCTTATTAATGATAAAAATTGATGTTGCAGCGTTTAGGGATACATTATTTTCAAATACAAATGCAGCGGCTAACGATCATTACCATGGTTTAGGATTGTCAGCTCTCAAAAAAGTGAATATTCGAGCAACTCAGCAAAATTTTGTAGGTAGAGAAAACCCAATATTTCATGAACATCAAGCTGAATGTATGATAAAAACATTTATCCCAAAAGAATATATAATTAACCTTGAAAACCCACCTATTATGCATTTTAATTGAGGACTATGATATACATTGAGAATAAAAAAAGAAAATTGGAAAATATCCAAAAGCAATATCCTAAGGCGGACATATTGGATATTACATCTACCAC
>JBGVFY010000029.1:0-1682 GCA_045121435.1 Paludibacteraceae bacterium
GCGTCGCAACATCAAAACCTTTTAATGCTGAACCCCAAACGCGCGTTCCATATATTTGAACTTCGTTAGGCAACTCAACCCCGTCACTGTCATACCACGCCCAGTTGTTAGGACCTGAACTATCAACGCTATTTGCTAAAAGAATTCTATGATTCGCCAAGTGTGAACCAAAAGCATTTTGAGCAATCGTCTTGGCATTGTTAAGGTTTTGTGTTCTCATCAAAGAACCATAATAAGCACCTGCTGTGGTATTCGTTTCATTCATTTGAGCGTTGTATAAAACGGTATCTGGCATTACAATTATATTACCTTTGTTAAAATTAGTATCACCGACATTGTAATAATAGTCAATCGCAACTATTCGCCAATTAACACCATTTATAGTCCAATAATCTCCGATAAATAAATCATCATAAGTGCGATTTTTGATTGCTGTGTTCTGAGCATCGGTAATGGACGTTCCGAGGTATTTGCATCTTGGATATGCGTTATGGAAAGGAATCGAGTTAGTCGCCAAACTTTCCAATGTTAAAAACCCACTATCATTAGTCAATTCAGAAGTCTTTGTAGGAACTGTAATATTGGCAGTAACATTAGAACTTGCGTTTGCTGTAAATGTATCAACAGTTGTACCATTCTGCTGAATTGTCAGCGTTGCGTCATTGACTGTAGGAATAGTAGGTTTGTTACTCAAATCGTTATACGAACCACTTGTAGCAACTGTTGCAAATGACGGTTTATCAGCTACATCATTCCAAGCAACACCCGTTATAAATCCTGAGTCATTACTCAAATCTGATGTCTTTGTCGGTACGGAAATATTAACAGTCTTATCTGTACTTGAATTTGCACTGAAACTATCAACAGTTGTACCATTCTGCTGGATGGTCAGCGTTGCGTCATTGACTGTAGGGATTGTCGGTGTACCAGTTAAGTCGCTATAGGCGCCTGATGTGGCAACGGCAGCAAAGGTCGGTTTGCCGGTTACTCCGCTCCACGGTACGCTTGCCGCGGTGCCTGCGGTGTATTCGGTGTAGCCCGCAGCACTGTCGAGATGGTCGGTGTCAGTCACTATGTACATGATTCCCGTGTCGAGCTGCTGCACGGTGTCTCCCAGCTGAACATCAGCCGTTGTAAGCGCATAGCGCGCCGCCTCATTGGCTACTTTGATAAGTCGCTCCAGGGCGCCCTGCGGCAGTCTCTCAATGTCTACTGTTCCGGAGGTCAGCTTGCTGGCGTCGAGATTGCTGGATGATGTAAGGTAGCCCGAGTCATTCGTCAGCTCGCTCACCGCTGTCGGTACAGTGATATTCGCGGTTGCGTTGGCACTCTGGTTCGCTGTGAAGGTCGCGACGTTTGTGCCGTTCTTCTGGATTGTTAAGGTGCCGTTATTCACCGTCGGGATGTCGCTCTTAAGTGCAAATTTTGACTTCATCCAGCTGATAAAACGGTTAAAAGCTCCGGAGAGGACGCCGGGGTTTACCACGTCTCCGTCGCTGAGGTTGTACACATAAGCATTTTTTACGCCCCTGCTGGTTCCCGGTCCAAAGGAATTAGCCCCGCCGACAAAGCCAATTTTAGCGCATGTAACCAGCGCGGCTCCGGCGGTTGCTGTTAGCTTAAGCGTGCCGTCCACATAGATCTCCACACTGCTGCTTGATGCGGTGAGCTTGCGCACGCGG
>JBGVFY010000030.1:0-74338 GCA_045121435.1 Paludibacteraceae bacterium
CGCACAATACGCGGATATTGGGGGATGGTTATTGGTATGAGATTGAAGGTAAGCGTATATTTGGTCCTGATATTGACATTCCACCAACAGCAAAAATTGTAGAATGTACAAGAGGATATATAATTGTGGAACAATATCCACTAGAACGAGAGGATGCGATATACGAATACGAATATAATTACCCATATGGAAGAGATACAACTTATTATTGGATTATATACAAAAAAGAACATTCATTTATAGGACCACTTGTATGTTCGGAATTAGACTCTATTTTGGAAGAAAGTGGCATTAATTTATGATATTCTTTTCTGGAAGAGAGAAAATAAAATTTAGTGATTAAGTTTTTCAATTATGAAACCAATAAAATCATTTTTAGCTTTATCAGCTATTCTCTGCGTATCCATGCTTTACGCAGAAGAAAACACCTATATCAAACAGCAAGTAGCATACAAAAACCAAGGTGCCAGTGGCAAAGAACTGACTTGGGATTTTGGTATGCTGAGTCCAATCAACGAGGAGTACACCGTAGCGTATTCCATACCCGATAGCAACTATATGCACCAATGGTGCGCTACCGAGCATCGTACACGCTACTACTACACCCTCACCGCTGATACCATTTGGCGCACGGGGTACGAAAATCCTACCACCTTCGTGCAATATACCCTGCCCGAAGCGGTCTTGCGCCTACCATTGCGCTATGGTGATACCCTCACTACCACCTTTGCAGCCAAAGGCGAGTACGGGCATCGCATACCAATGACCTTATCAGGTACGAACACCATAGAGGTGGATGCACAAGGTAAACTCATCCTGCCCGATAAGACCTATGAGCAAGTGCTGCGCGTGCATAGCAAACGCCAATACATAGAAAGTGGTTTGGATAGTACCGCCATGTTGGTGGATAAATACCAGTGGTTTGCTGCGGAGTCCTATATCCCCGTTTTTGAGAGCGTAACCGCCTACGAGATGGTAGAAGACAGCATGCAATTGGCATTCCAGACGTCGTTCTACTATCAAGTGGAGGACACCACTGACTCCAACCCGAAGGAGTTAGCGCCAGTGGTAGAGAACGCTGCAGAAGAAACTGCCCCTGTGCTATTAACGGACTTGTCTTATCTGCCTAACCCAGTACAAACGGATTTGCAAGTGCGTTATACTTTGGTGCAAGATGCTACGATATACATGCACATGCACAATGCGCTGGGCATGCCGATGTACTCCATGCCTGCCCATGTGGAGACCGCAGGCGAACACATGGTACAGATCAACATGGGCGGATGGATGCAAGGCGAATATACATTGTATATCCACGCCGATGATCAAGTGATTCGTCAGGTAATAATTAAAATATAGAAGAATATGATGAGAGTGTTTAAAAATCAGCATAATCCATCTCTCTATCTATCCTATGTAATGGTAGTTTTGTCGCTCTTAACAACATATGTGGATAAAACGTTCTTGTATTTTATGATAGGTGCATCGATAATGGGGCTGGGTATATATGCTTATAAAGTAATAAAGGGGTCACAAGTAGGGATCTTTGACATACTTGGGTTGGTGTTTCTACTTCTTTATACATTGTGTGTACTGCTCATCCCCTTTTGGGATATGCTATTGTTCCTCTTTAGTTGTGTGCTGCTGATCAGCTTGCTGGTCTGCATACATCGTTGCAAAGATGAAGATGCTAAAGCTATTGCCATATTGCATGTGATTTATATGTTTGGCTGCAACTTGGTCATGCCATGTATAGGTCCATCAATCTAATAGTGAGTACTACTCTGTAGAAAATCAAAAAAGACTGCCAAGTGGTTGGCAGTCTTTTTTTGTGTGTAATTTCAATTTTTAATACCAAAATGATGTAAAAATACCCTGTTTTGCTACTTGGAGTTTGCAAAATTCGAATATATTGCATTTTATAAGTACTTTGTTTTGCATAGTAGTAAAAAAGCAGTACCTTTGCACCGCAATTGGAAAAGTAAGGTGAGATTAAAACGAAAATATAGTGTCTAACAAGACCATAAACAATCAAATAATTAACCCTATAAAAATTTACAGTATTATGAAAAAATCATTTGTAGTATTTTCCTTGATTGGCTTAGTAGCCATGGGAATGAGTTTGAGTTCGTGTAGTAAAGAAACAAAACCAACCTACAGTTATGAAGAAGGATGGGAGATGTTTGACACGGAAGTGGCAAAACTCAATCAAAAGTACGACCTATTGTTGCAAGACAGTACACCATCAGCAGAGACAAATGTTGAGGCAGATATTAAATTGCGTTGTAAATATAAAGGCGCAAATAGTGGAAAATTGATGTATAGTGTATTAAAACGCGTGTTCAGTGCAGAGTTTTTGGCTCAAGCAGAGGGTATGTCGCAAGATGAGTTGAAAAAGAGTGTGATAGCAGAAACAGAGAAACTGGCAGGACCATTAGACGAACAACTGAAGACGCAAATCATGCAAGCAGACTTGGATGAGTTGAAAAAGACAAGGCTTACAAATCAGTACGAGACTATATCTGATGATTTTATGAAATACGGAATGAAACTCAGTGTTAGCGAGATGCGAGACTATACCGAGGAGTATATGAAGTTGATCAACACTATGCTGACCGAGAAAGAGGAGAGAATGATATTGACTATGCAATGCAGTATGCAGTATTATATCTTTGCCTTTTGGAAGACAGAGGGAGCGAAACTATAATTGCGTGGGAGAGAAAATCAAAAAAGACTGCCAATCACTTGGCAGTCTTTTTTGATTAGTTATCGGATATCGGGAGATTAATCCTCGTCCTTTTGAGTTGCTTCGTACTCCTTGATGAGTTTGTCTTGTACATCACCAGGAACGAGTTCGTAGCTCTTGAACTTCATGGTGAAGGTAGCACGACCACCAGTGAGACTTGACAATGTAGTAGAATAAGAAGCCATCTCCTTCAAAGGAACCAATGCCTTCAAGGTGGTGAAGTTCTTCTCGGTCTCCATACCGAGCACCATACCACGGCGACCGTTGATGTCAGACATCACATCACCCATGATCTCGCTTGGTACGAATACCTCAACCTCGTAGATAGGCTCCAAGAGTTTTGGATTAGCGTTGCGGAATGCCTCAGCAAAGGCGTTGCGACCAGCCAAACGGAAGGAGATTTCGTTAGAATCTACTGGGTGCATCTTACCATCGTAAATAATCACACGCACATCGCGAGCATACGAACCTGTCAAAGGACCTTGCTCAATACGATCCATCAAACCTTTGAGGATAGCAGGGATAAAGCGTGCGTCAATAGCACCACCCACGATAGAGTTGATGAGCACCAACTTACCGCCCCACTCCAATGGAATCTCTTGGGTGTCACGCACCGAGATACGGTACTCTTGGTTGCCAAACTTGTAAACCTCCTTCACTGGTTCGCCCTCTACATAAGGCTCAACAATGAGGTGTACCTCACCAAATTGACCAGAACCACCTGATTGCTTTTTATGACGGTAGTCAGCGCGAGCAGACTTGGTAATGGTCTCGCGGTAAGGAATCTTGGGCTCCTCGTAAGTAACCATCATCTTATCGTTGTTCTCCAAACGCCATTTCAAGGTACGTAGGTGGAACTCACCTTGACCAGAAACAATCACTTGCTTCAACTCCTTAGATTGCTCTACTACCCAAGTAGCGTCCTCCTCGTGCATACGAGTGAGAAGCGCAGAGAGTTTCTCAGAGTCGCTCTCGTTAACTGGCTTGATAGCACGGCGGTATTTAGGATCTGGGTAAGAGATAGCAGGATATTGATTGTCGCAGTCCTTAGCATTGAGGGTATTACCTGTGCGAGTATCTTTCAATTTAACAGTAGCAGCGATATCACCAGCGGCCACCTCTTCCACAGGTACGCGAATGCTACCTGCCACAGAATAGAGTTGGCTGATACGCTCTTTAGTACCACGATCTACATTCACTACATCATCACCTGGACGGAGTGTACCTTGCATCACTTTGAAATAGTTCACCTCACCGATATGTGGCTCAACCGAAGTCTTGAAGATAAATGCAGAAGCTGGAGCCTTAGGATCTGGAGCTACCTCTTTCGCCTCAGTAGTGAGAGGCTTTGGAGCATCAGCTACAGAAGGTGTCATCTCGCCGAGGAAGCCCATGAGGCGGCGGATACCCATATCCTTCAAACCACTGGTGCAGATAACTGGGTACATGCTACCCTCTGCAAATACGGTTTGCAAACCTTGCATGAGTTCTTCGTCAGAGAGAGTGCCTTGCTCAAAGTACTTGTCCATGATAGTTTCATCCGACTCAGCAGCCCACTCAAGCAGTTGTGCGCGAATCTCCTCTACAGTAGCCTTCTCGCTCTCTGGGATATCTTTAGCTTCAGGTGCACCACCTTCTGCTTTCCAAACGAGCATTTTGCCTTGGAGCACATCAATGGCAGCGTTGAAATCTTTACCTGCGTTGATAGGATATTGGAAGAGAGTACATTTGTTGCCAAATACCTCTTTGAGTTCGTTGAAAGTACGCTCGAAGTCAGCGTTCTCATGGTCGCACTTGTTGATAACGAATGCGATAGGCTTTTTAGCCTTCTCTGCACGGCGGAAGTTGTTTTGTGTACCTACCTCTACGCCACCATTAGCGGTCAGGGTGATGATAGCAGTATCTGCTACGTGAAGTGCTGTGATAGCACCACCACAAAAGTCATCAGCACCTGGGCAGTCGATGATATTGAGTTTTTTGTTATTGAACTCGATGTTGCAAACTGTGGAAAAAACGGAATAACCGTATTCCTTTTCTACTGGGAAATAGTCGCAGACGGTAGATTGTGTTTCTACAGTACCGCGACGCTTAATGACCCCGCACTCGAAGAGCATGGATTCCATAAGGGTAGTTTTACCCGAGCCACTGCCACCCATGAGGGCAATGTTCTTAATCTCGTTAGCTTGATAAACTTTAGCCATAGCGTGTTATAATTAGATGTAAGTTAATATGTTTTTATGGTTAGTTGGCTTTTGTAAACAAAAACCGACCGCAAAGGTAAGGAAAAAAATGCAAATGTGCAAATTTTTTTTATTGAAAGTGTAGAGTTTTGTGCTTAAAGTGTGATTTTTTGGAGTGCATCTTCCTCTTTGGCGGTCATTTGGGCTTTGGTTTCGGGTGTTTTATCGGCTTGACCCGTAAGGTGTAGCAGTCCATGAATGATGATACGGTGCAGTTCGTGAAGGAAAGTTGCCCCCACCTGCTCGGCATTGCTTTGTACCGTATCAAGCGAGATAAATATATCTCCGTTCACGCGTGTGCGCGTGGTATAATCAAAGGTGATAATGTCGGTATAGTAGTCGTGTTGCAGAAACTCGCGGTTCACCGCCAATATCTTCTCATCATCGCAAAAGATATAATTCAGGTCGCCCACCGAGAAACCATACTGCGCTGCCACCGCACGCACCCAACGCTCGACCAAAGGAAGGTTGAGGGAAGGCATGGGGATATTGTCGGATTGGAAGGTGATCATTTTAGTTTATAGTTTAAAGTTTAAAGGCATGGATAAGGCACGGGGTTAGCCGAAGAAGATATTCGCAATGGTGAAGGCGGCAATGATACCTATTAGGTCGCAGAATAGGCAGCAGCCTACCGCATGGCGAGTGTTTTTGATACCTACGCTGCCGAAATAGACAGAGATTACATAGAAAGTAGTATCAGTCGTACCTTGCAAGATACAACACAAGCGTCCGACCAACGAATCAGCACCGTGGGTTGCCATAGCCTCAATCATCAGTCCGCGTGCGCCACTACCCGACAAAGGCTTCATCAAAGCAGTAGGCACCGCGCTTGCCATATCAGGATTGATACCGATCCACGCAAACAGTTGCGCCATACCTTGCTCCAACAAACCCATAGCCCCACTGGCGCGGAACATACCCACCGCTACGAGGATAGCGATGAGGTAAGGGATAATACCAATAGCCGTCTGAAAACCGCCTTTAGCTCCATCGATAAATGCCTCATATACATTTACTTTGCGCGCTGTGGCTTGGATAATAAACCAACAGATAATACCCAATAGCATGATGGCTGCAATAAGTGCCGAAAGGGTGTTGAGCGTATCTTCGGGCAAGTGTCGCGCTGCGAAAAGCATGCCCACCATGATTGCGGTCATACCCACGAGTGTGCACAAAATAACCTTATCCCAAATCTTGATTTTCTGTACAAAGCACACCGCCAACAATCCCGCGAGGGTGGAGAAGTAGGTAGCCATCATCAGAGGTAGAAAAACATCGGCAGGGTTGGCTGCTCCCATCTGCGCACGGTATGCCATAATGGTGGTAGGTATAATGGTCAAACCACTGGCACCGAGCACCACGAACATAATCATGGCGTTGCTGGCCTTCTGCTTGTCGGTATTCAGGTCTTGCAGCTCAGACATGGCTTTCAGTCCGATAGGTGTGGCTGCGTTGTCAAGTCCGAGCATGTTGGCAGAGAAATTCATGAACATGGTACCAAAGACCGAATGGTTCTTAGGTATCTCGGGGAAGATACGGCGGAAGAATGGCGCAACACCGCGCGAAAGGGTGTTGACTACACCGCCTTGCTGACCGATATTCAAAATACCCATCCACAGGGCGAGGATACCCGTTAAACCGATAGAAATCTCAAAACCATTCTTGGCGGAAGCAAAGGTGGAATTGAGTATTTCGTTAAAGATTTCGCTCTGTCCGAACACAAAAAACTGCACGCAGCCCATCACGACCGCGAGAAGAATAAGTCCTATCCAAATATAATTAAGTACCATATTGCCTGCAAAGGTACGATTTTTTTTTGATATATGCAAAAAAAGTTGTATCTTTGCAGCGATTTATGCTTATTCGCACAGGATTATATCGTATAGGTGCTTATCTGAGGCACCACTTGACTGCTCGAAATACGGGTGGTCATGGTGTGCATTCGCCCTATTTGTTTGAATGGGTGAGGCTAGTTATGAACGATGAAAACAGTTATTACGCGTGGGATAAGATCGAAGAGATACGAGCGCAATTGCTGAACGATGAATGGGTAGTGGAGTTTGTGGATTATGGGAGCGGTAGCCCCCTCCCAACCTCCCCATCAAAGGGGAGGAGTAGAGATTACAGGCGGGTGTGCGATATTGCCAAAGGGAGTTTGGCGAAAAAGAAGTACGCACAGATGTTGGCACGGTTGGTGAATTGGTTAGGAGGAATGGATAATGGGAATGGGGTAATGGGTAATGGAGAGGGGTTGACGATTGTGGAGTTGGGTACAAGTTTGGGTGTGACGACCGCGTATCTGGCAGCGATGGACAAACGCAATAAGGTGATTACCTACGAGGGGTGTCCCGCAGTGGCAGAGATAGCCAAAGCGAATTGGAAATACTTGGGAATCGAAAATATAGAATGTCGGGTGGGGGAAATAAATGTGGAGACATTGGCAAAAGACTTGCAGCGCGTGGATGTGGCATTCATAGATGCCAACCACACGCACGCGGGCACGCGTGCATACTTTAAGGTGTTGGTGGAGAAAATGCAACGGAAAAGTGTGCTGATAGTGGATGATATTCATTACAACGCAGACATGGAAAAAGCATGGCGCGAGATATGCGCCGATGACCGCGTGACCAGCACCATGGACTTATACCAAATGGGATTGGTGTTTTTTGATAAAGATTATTGGAAGAAACATTATCGAATGAGAATATGAAGATTTACACAAAAACAGGCGACAAAGGTGATACATCTTTGGCGGTAGGTGGGCGTATTCGCAAGTCGAGTAAGCGATTGGAAGCCTACGGAACAGCAGATGAATTGAATAGTTATGTAGGATGGTTGCGTGCCAAAATAGCAGCCAAATCACCGATATGGTATATGGTGGTGGATGAGCAGTTGGGTTGGATACAAAATAGATTGTTTGATATAGGTGCTATATTGGCAGGTGCGGACATGCAAGTAACGGAAGGTGCTGTGTGTCAGTTGGAAAAGTGGATGGATGACATGCAAACCGAGTTGCCCGTGTTGCGCGAGTTTATATTGCCAGGTGGCGATGAATTAGTATCAGTTTGCCATGTGTGTAGAACGGTGGCAAGACGGTTGGAACGCAATATTGTGGACTGGTGTGATTCGGAGGCAAAAAAACTACCCGAAGGAGTGATTTGCTATGTCAATCGATTGAGTGATTATTGCTTTGTTTTGGCTCGTTGGATAGCAAAAGAAGAAAAAATAGTACCGTTTTTTTGGAAAAAAGAGTAAAAATATTATTTTTTCTTGTGTATATAAGATTTTTTTACTACCTTTGCGCGCTTAATTTGTAAGAAGCGCTTATAGGCGCGTTGTATAACTATGTATTGGACACTAGAATTAGCTACGAAAATTGAGGACGCTCCATGGCCAGCAACCAAAGATGAGTTGTTGGACTATGCGTTGCGTATCGGTGCTCCTCTGGAGGTGATTGAAAACCTTCAAGAAATAGAGGACGAAGAGGAGGTATATGAGTCAATAGAAGATATTTGGCCTGATTATCCTACGAAAGATGACTTCTTTTTTGACGAAGAGGAATATTAATCGTGTGTGAAAAAAGGTAAAATTGATACTATTGTGAAACGCTATATTGTACTATTTTGTGGTTTGTTTTGCTGCGTGGCAGGTCTGCGCGCTCAGTTTGACCCACAGATAGGGCAGTATATGTTTGTGCAATCCACCTATAATCCCGCGGCGGTGGGAGATGGCGAGTTGATGAGGGTGTATGGAAGTCATCGTATGCAGTTTACAGGCATAATGGATGCTCCGATGACCACATATTTTTCCCTTTCATCGCCTTTTGTGATAGGAAAAACGCAGCATGCGGCAGGTGTTCGCTTCATGAACGACCGCTTTGGATTGTTCGCCAACCAGAGTTTGCATGCGGAGTATGCCTATCGTTTTAAGTTGGGTAAAGGCTATTTGAGCTTGGGTGCAGATTTGGGTTTCATCAACCTGAGTTGGGCAGGGGATAGTGTCAACCTCGATGAGTTGGCAGACTTGGTGCAAGAACATGCCTATCACACCGCTACAGACAATGCCATACCTGAGGCGAGTGGACAAAATGGGGTATCGGGAATGGGCTTTGACATGGGAGTGGGTGTGTATTACGCCACTCCAACATGGTGGGCGAGTGTGAGTTATAGTCATTTGACAAATCCTGTAGTGCAGTGGAGCGATCAAACGGAAATACCTGTTCGAGGCTCCTTGTATGTTGCGGGAGGATATAATTGGCGCTTGCGCGATAAGAAATGGATGCTGATGCCGAGTGCGATGGTGCAAACGGATTTTGCGGGTTGGGATGTGAACCTGACGATGTTGGCTCAACTGAATGAGCGTTATCGTTTTGGCTTGGGATATCGCATAGCAGGTAGCGTGAATATATTATTGGGGATGGATATTATTGATGGCTTGCAGTTGGGTTATACCTATGAGTTGCCAGCCAATGGTTTGATGCGCGAGAGTTATGGTTCGCACGAGGTGTATCTGGCATACGGATTCAATGTGCTGAAACCCAAGCGAACAAATCGCTATAAGAGTGTAAGGTACTTATAGTAAAGGATATAATAAAAATTCAAAAAATAAAATGAAAGTAACAAAAGTATTATCAATCGTAGTATTATTGTTGTGCATGGTCGCTTGCGGTAAGCCCGTAGGCGAATTGGTCGGTGCCACTTCTGGAGCAGGTTTTGTGGAGGCAAATCCTTTCGGAATGGTGCTTGTTCGTAAGGGTGCTTTCTTGATGGGAGCAAATTCAGAGTCTGCAATCTTTGACCAGTCAGACAATAATGTAATGGTAACGGTGAATGCATTTTGGATGGATGAGACGGAGATAACCAATAGCGAGTACCACCAATTTGTGAATTGGGTACGCGATTCAATTGCATATTCGCTGTTGATTGAAGAAGAAGGTGCCGATAGTGAGTTCGCTTTACAATCGAAGTATGAGACAGATGATGAAAATGTGCAGATTAACTGGAAAAAGCGTATTCCATGGGAGAATCGTTTTATACCAGATGAGCCAATGGCTGAGATCTTGTCGCCATTGTTCTATGATGAAGGTCGTGGCGGTTTGAAGACTACCGCACTTCGCTATCACTACACATGGGTGAATATCGACCAAGCCGTGAAGGGCGCTAATAAGTTTGATGTGGCGCGTGGTCGTTATCCAAAGGGCGCATCTATCCGCGTAGATTCGTTCTGGGTAGAGAACGATGAAATTTATTACGAGACAATTGAGCGTCCGTTGCGTCAGCCAAGCGACATTAATACCAATGGTATTATTTGCGTCTATCCAGATACCATGGTTTGGGCGCGTGATTTCGAGTATTCGTACAACGACCCATTGTTGTATAGTTATTTCAGTTCTCCAAGTTATTCTGAATATCCAGTTGTGGGCGTTACTTGGGAACAAGCACATGCTTTCTGCCACTGGCGTACGCAGTTGTTGCGTTCGCAACAAGCAGTAGTGGTTAATTCGTACCGCTTGCCAACCGAGGCCGAGTGGGAGTATGCTGCTCGTGGTGGTCGCAAGATGGCTATGTATCCATGGGGCGATCGCTATGCACGCGATGCTGAAGGTTGCTATTTGGCTAACTTTAAACCTTACCGTGGTTCGTACCACAATGATACGGGTGTTTCAACTATGGCTGTAGGTCAATTTGAACCTAATGACTTTGGTTTGTTTGACATGGCAGGAAATGTGGCAGAGTGGACTGCTTCGGCTTATTCCACCTCTTCTAACACCAACATACATGACTTGAACCCAGAGTTCCCATACATTGCTCGCAAAGAGGATCCTAACACCTTGAAACGCAAAGTGATTAAGGGTGGTAGTTGGAAGGATATTAGTTACTACTTGCAATGTGGTGTGCGCACCTACGAGTATCAATACGAAGGTCGTTCGTATATCGGTTTCCGTTGCGTACGCTCATACATGGGGCAATAATCATAAAAATAATATAGAATAACTAAAATAATCAAAAATATGTCTAAAGAAATGAATGCTAACGAGAAAAAAGGTTTTGGAGCGCGCTTTATGGATTGGTATGGTTCTTACCAAGGTAAGCGTGTGGTTGGTATGGTGTATTCCATCGGTGCGTCTGTCGTGATTATCGGTGCGTTGTTTAAGATTATGCACTTCCCAGGTGCAGGTGCGGTGTTGATGATTGGTATGATCACAGAGGCTATGTTGTTTATGATTGGCTGTTTGGATAAACCACACCCAGAGTTCCACTGGCATGAGGTGTTCCCACAATTATTGGGTCACGGTACAGAACCAGAACTTTTGGAGGAGATGCAATCACGCCCAAAACCAACCTTGATGGGTGGCGGCGCTGGTGAAGGTGGTGCTACTACAAAATCGGCTAATATGCCTGCTTTGTCGGAGAAGGATATGGATGCGTTGAAAGACGGTATCGCCGGTTTGGCAAAGACTGCAGTACAACTCAGCGAGTTGGGTAAGGTGGCTACTGCTACCACTCAGTTGTCTGAGAAATTGGATGCTGCTGGTCAAGCGGCTGAGCAATTCGTAGTGGCAGGTAAGACTATCAGCGAAAAGAGTGCAGCTTTGAGCGCAACTTATACAGAAGTTGCTGATGATATGAAGAAAGTGGCTGCTGGTACCAAAGAGTACGAAGGTAAAGTGGCTGCAGTGGCTAAACAGTTGAATAGTTTGAATGCTGTATATGAGTTGCAAGTAAACGCCGTGCAAGCACAAGTGGAGGCATACAAGGCTCAAGCAGAAAAAGTAAACGGTGCTACCCAACAAATTGATGGTTTGACCGCTACTGTGAAGAAAATGAGCGATGTATCGGCTGAGGCTTTGAAGGCACAAGAGGCATACGAGGCTGCTGCTAAGAAATTGGCAGGTCAAGTGGCTGACTTGAACAAGGTATATGGCAACATGCTCAACGCATTGTCTTAATTAATAGTAGATTGTATTCACTAATTGCAAATTACTTATTGATAAAGTATGAGTGGAGCAACTAACTGTCCGGAAACTCCGAGACAAAAGATGATTGGTATGATGTACTTGGTGTTGACCGCCATGTTGGCGCTCAATGTCAGTGCTGCCATTCTGAATGGATACACGCAGGTGGATGATAGTTTGCACGCAACTATCGACACCATGCAGGATAGTAATGCCGAGACATACGCTACTTTTAAGGCTGCTTTGGATAAGAACCCAGAGAAGACACAAGAGTGGTATGATAAGGCAATGGAGGTTAAGCGCGTATCGGATGAGTTTTTTGAATATGTGCAAACCTTCAAGGATGATATGGTGCTATTGGCTGATGGTAAGAAAGCCAAACAAAACGCTAAAGTAAGCGAGATTGGTAAGAAGGATGATACCAATATCCCTGCCCAATATGCAATCAACGAGGGTAATGCGACCGTATTGAAAGAGAAAATCAACCGCTTCCGTAACTTCTTGATTAAGTTCACCGAAGAGGCTCCTGGTGCAACTATGTTCCATGAGGAGATGAATCGAACCTTCGTAACCGATGATGGTCAGAACGCAGAGGGCGATCCTGTAACATGGGAGAATATGATCTTCAACGAGATGCCAATGTGTGCGTCTATCACTATTTTGACCAAATTGCAGAACGATATCCGTCACTGCGAGGGTGTGGCTGTACGCTTGTTGTTGGGTGCAACCGACGCGGGTGACTTGCGTGTGAACAAGTTCAACGCGTATGTGATTCCTTCTGCTAACTATGTAGTGAAGGGTACTAAATATTCTGCACAAGTGATTTTGGCGGCTATCGACTCGACCCAAACACCTGAATACTATGTGAATGGTCAAAAGTTGAATAGCAATGGTATCTATGAGGTGATTGCAAACAATGTAGGTGTACAAAAAATTACAGGTAAGATTGGGTATTTGGATCAACAAGGTGTGATGCAATACTTGCCATTCGAGCGCGAGTACACCGTAGGTGAGCCTACCGCTACTATTTCAAACACCGATTTGAATATCATGTATCGCGGTTACGACAACCCGTTCTCTATCTCTGTGCCTGGTGTGAGCGCACACTTGTTGCAAGTGAAATGTGCACAAGCCTCTATCACTCCTGCAAACGGTATGTGGATTATCCGTCCAGAGGCTAATTCGGCTGATAAACTGGAGATTGAGGTATATGCTAATATCGGCGGAACACCTGCACTGATGGGTACACAAGTATATCGTGTGAAGAACTTGCCTCGTCCAGATGCATACTTCGAGATTAATGGTGTGCCAACCGAGGATACTCGTGTTCCTCGCGCGCAACTCATTAACCCAAAGAACAAAATCGTAGCATCTTACGGTGCTGACGGATTGGTTCAAGCCAAGTTTGAAATCACTGGTTTCCAAGTGAAATTGCCTACAGGTGCTTCTATCTCAGTGAAGGGCGACCGCTTCGACAATCGAGCATTGGATGCCATTAAGAAGTTGAAACAAGGTAATACTGTCAACCTTATGTATATCAAGGCAAAAGGTCCAGACGGAAAAGAAATCCAACTTCGTGGTCTTCCTATTGAGTTAAATTAATCAGTATATGAAGAAAGTTTGTTTAATTATTTTTGCGTTGCTTGGTCTTACTACCATTCAGGCGCAGTATCAAGTAAATTCGTTTTTTGACAACATGGGTATCGTTCGTTTGGAGACCCAAGAATTGTCAGAAACGGCTGATACTTTGGTGAGTGTATTCCATCGTGCGGATGATGTAGTTTGGTCGCGTGTCGTATATCGTATCATTGATATGCGCTTTAAGCAAAATTATCAGTTGTACAATCCTGTATCATCCGAAGATCCTCAGTATAAGTCTCTGTTCTTGGTAATGTTGAATGCGATTAAGGACGGTATGAATGTGTACGAAAAGTCTTCGGATGTGGGCGATATCAAACCCTATTTCAATCTTCCTCCTATGCCTCGTGAGATGATTCCTACAATCTTGAATACCGACCGCACAGGTGAATTGAGCGATGGTAATATTGCTACTTCGGAGTATATGCTTCTCAACTACGATTCCACTACCAACGAGATGCGTTTCAATAACTACTCTTACAAGGGTTTTGTGCGCAATCAGTTGAAGTATGTGATTCAAGAAATCGTATTCTTCGATAAGCATTATTCTCGTTTGTATTCCAAGATTTTGGGTATTGCACCTATGCATGCTGACAATACTACTTACTACGAGGGTCAGCGTGTGATGGAGGCACTTTATGGTCAAATTCTCTTCTGGGTGCCATTCGATGCTTTCCGTCCTTATATGGCGCAACAATATGTGATGCAATCGGATAACGAAGCTAAGCGCGTTACTTTTGATGACTTTTTCCTTAAGAAACTCTACACTTCATACATTGTTGGTTCAAGCAATGTGTATGATCGTATGATTCCTGACTATGCTACTACTCCTGATGCTATTGAGCGCGAGCAAGAGCGCATTGAATGGGAATTATTGAGTGCGGAGCAAGACCTTTGGGAGTATTAATTATTAACAATTCAAAGGGCGGGTGCGAACCTGCCCTTTCCTTCATACAATGAAAAAACGCAGTTTATTTAACATGTATTTTACCACGACAATATCCGTGGCTTTGGTGTTGTTTTTGGTAGGATTAGAGTGCTTGATTTTGCTATCGGCTCATGAGTTGATGCGTCAGGTGAAAGAGAATGTGGTATTATCCATTGTGTTGAAGGATGATAATACGGCAGACGAGGTGGAGCGTACCAAACGCCTGCTGACGGCCGCACCTTATGCGCTTGACTATCGTTTTATCTCGCGCGAAGAGGCGTTGCAAGAGCATATCGCTAATCTCGGCGAAGACCCTTCGGTGTTTTTGGGATATAACCCTTTGACCGATGCGTTTGAAGTGCGTTTGCAAGCCGCATACGCCCATTCGGATAGTATCGCACAGATTGAGAAGGGACTGTTGAATATGCCTTATGTGGATAAGGTGATTTACCAGAAGGATATAGTCAAGGTGTTGGATAATAATCTCAGCGAGATTGCTTTGATGCTATTGGCAGTGGCTATCGCGTTGTTAATCATTGCTTTGGTGTTGATTAGCAATACGATTCAGTTGCAGGTGTATTCCAAGCGATTCTTGATTAACACCATGCGATTGGTAGGTGCTACGCCTTGGGTTATCAAGTGGCCACTGATACGCCGCAATGTGCGTATGGGCATTGAGGCTGCGCTATTGGCACTTTTGATGTTAGCAGCTACTTATTATTATTGCCAAACGCGTTTGGGCGTAACATTATTCCCACTGATTTGGCAAAACATTGCATTTATTTCGGTTACGGTGTTAGTTATGGGCGTATTGATTACTTTTTTGGCTTCGTTGGCAGCTACAAATCGTTATATACGAATGAAAATCAGTAAAATGTATGAAATTTAATCTTCCAAAACTCAATGCTATATTGATTGCCATTAGTTTGGTAATTGTAGTGATAGGTTTTTCTCTCATGGTGGGTGAACCCAGTGGGGCAACCGAATTTAATCCAGACATTTTTTCGGTACGTCGTATCACCGTAGGTCCGATGATTTCGTTGTTCGGATTTATGGTAATGATAGTAGCAATCTTATATAAACCTCGTAAGAAATGAGTTGGTGGGAGGCGTTATTATTGGGTATTATTCAGGGACTTACTGAGTTCCTGCCAGTATCGTCGTCAGGACATTTGGAGATAGGTCAAACCCTATTGGGTACTGCTGGCGAAGAGAATCTAACTTTTGCTATCGTGGTGCATACTGCCACCGTTCTTTCTACTTTGGTTATCCTTTGGAAGGAAGTAGCACAATTATTCCGTGGTACCTTTACTACCATAAAATGGAACGAAGAGAAGAATTATGTGGGCATGATTCTTGTGTCGATGATTCCCGTTTTCATTGTAGGCATGTTCTTCAAAGAACAGGTAGAAGCCTTTTTCGGTAGTGGATTGCTGTTGGTGGGTATCTGCCTTTGTGTGACGGCTATCTTGCTGTATTTCAGCGAGTGGCTAAGCAAACGCCGTGAGGGTATGGGGCATGAGGTTGGCTATAAGGACGCTATTATTATTGGTTTGGCGCAAGCAGTAGCGGTGTTGCCAGGACTTAGCCGTAGTGGTACTACTATCGCTACGGGATTGCTCTGCGGTGTGAAGAAAGAGAGCGTTACTCAATTCTCTTTCCTCATGGTGTTGATTCCTATTTTGGGTGAAGCGTTTTTAGAGTTGTTAGATCTTTTGAGTGGTGAGGTAGTTAGTTCATTGGGTATGCTGCCAATGATAGTGGGCTTCTTAGCAGCCTTCATTTCGGGTTGTTTGGCATGTAAGTTTATGATCAACATTGTTCGCCGTCAAAAACTGATATATTTTGCTATTTATTGCCTCTGCGCAGGTATCTTTGCTATTGTGTATGGACTTTGTTGAGGGGCAGATATTGGCATTTGACAAACCCTACCGCTGGACCAGTTTCGATGTGGTAGGTAAAGTGCGTTGGATGCTATGCAAGAAATTAGGGGTGAAGAAACTCAAGGTAGGTCATTCGGGTACGCTTGACCCATTAGCAACGGGGGTTGTTGTGGTTTGTACGGGTAAGAAAACCAAACTGATCGACCAACTGCAAGCCCACCAAAAGGAATATGTAGCAACATTGCAATTGGGTGCTACCACGCCCAGTTTTGATTTAGAAAAGGATATTGATGCCACTTATCCTACCGACCACATTACGCGTGCGCTGATTGATGAGGTCATTCCTACCTTCACAGGCGAGCAGTGGCAGGTGCCCCCTATGTTCTCTGCGGTGAAGGTGGACGGTAAGCGTGCCTACAAATTGGCGCGTCAGGGCGAGGAGGTGGAACTCAA
Organism: Paludibacteraceae bacterium; assembly: GCA_045121435.1. Classification (GTDB taxonomy): domain Bacteria; phylum Bacteroidota; class Bacteroidia; order Bacteroidales; family Paludibacteraceae; genus Colicola. Next base: position 16,843 of record JBGVFY010000030.1, read on the forward strand.
AGCCAAACTGCTCGTTATTGATGAGATTGAAATACAGGAGTTTAATCCACAATCCATGCAACTCACCTTGCGTATTGTTTGCTCCAAGGGTACTTATATCCGTGCCTTGGCGCGCGATATTGGTCAGCGACTCAATAGCGGGGCACACCTGATTGCGTTGCGCAGAACCAGGGTAGGTGATATCCGTGTAGAGGATTGTATGACAATAGAACAATTTACAAACTTGATAGATAATACAAACTTGACAGATAATGAGATTAAGTGATTTCAAATTCAAACTTCCAGAGGAATTGATTGCGCAGTTCCCAAGTCGTTTTCGTGATGATGCACGCATGTTGGTGGTACATACTAAGACAGGCGAGATAGAGCACAAATTGGTGAGTGATTTGGCTACCTATTTCGATGAAGGAGATATTTTGGTTGCCAATGACACGAAGGTGTTCCCTGCGCGTTTGTATGCTAAAAAGGAGAAAACGAATGCCAATATAGAGGTGTTTCTCTTGCGTGAGTTGCAACATGAGAATCGCTATTGGGATGTATTGGTGGATCCTGCGCGTAAGATTCGTATTGGCAACAAACTCTTTTTCGATGAAGATGCCACTATTTTCGCGGAAGTGATTGACAACACTACCTCTCGTGGTCGTACCCTGCGTTTCCTTACCGACTATGATGGTGATGATTTTGTGCAACACCTCTATGGTATGGGTACTACTCCGTTGCCTAAGTATATTGCCCGTCCTATGAGCGAGGAGACCCGTGAGCAATACGAGGAGGTGTTCTCGGATTTGCCTGTTTATGAGATGGATGAGGAGCGTTATCAATCGGTGTTTGCCAAGCATATTGGTGCGGTGGCTGCACCTGCCTCCAGTATGCACCTTTCCAAAAACCTCCTCAAGCGTCTTGAGATTCGCGGCGTGGACACTTACACTATTACCTCGCATGTCGGATTAGGCAATTTCAAGCCTGTAGATGTGGAAGACCTCAGCAAGCATAAGGTGGAGAGCGAGCAGATTTCTATTTCTCAATCTGTAGCCGATGCGGTGGAGAAAGCGCACAATGCTTCCAATCGTATTTGTGCGGTAGGTACCGAGGTGATGCGTGCTTTGGAGCATGTGGTGGGTACCAACGGACAAATCAAGGCATACGAAGGTTGGACCAACAAGTTTATTTATGCGCCATACGATTTCACAGTGGCTAATGCTTTCTTGGTGAATTTCTATATGCCTATGTCCACTCAGTTGATTATGGTGGCTACTTTCGGAGGCTACGAACCTGTGATGAAGGCGTACAAAGAGGCACTCAAAGAGGGCTATCGCTTTGGTGATTATGGCGATGCAATGCTCGTCCTCAACGATTAATCCCACTCTATACAACCCTATACAACCTTATGAAAGTGCGTATTGACGAGAGTTGGCGACAAGTCTTGCAACCCGAATTCGACAAACCTTACTTCGAGTTGCTAACCAACTTTGTTCGTCATGCGTATAGCACCACGCAATGTTTCCCTCCTGCGGGTCAGATTTTTCGTGCTTTCGACCTTTGTCCGTTTGACAAAGTACGTGTAGTGATTATTGGTCAGGACCCATATCATGATGTCAATCAGGCACATGGACTTTGTTTCTCGGTGCAAGATGGCGTGCGTATTCCACCTTCGTTGGAGAATATTTACAAGGAACTCAATCGTGATCTTGGCAAACCTATCCCTACCACGGGCAACCTCACCCACTGGGCAGAGCAGGGCGTGCTCCTGCTCAATGCTACGCTCACCGTAGAGGCGCACTGTGCGGGTAGCCACCAAGGCAAAGGTTGGGAAGAACTGACGGATGCTGCGATACAAGCCCTTAATAATCAGCGAGAGCATATAGTCTTCATGCTTTGGGGTAGTTATGCGCAACGCAAGGGGCAGTTCATTGACCGCAGTCGCCATTTGGTATTGACAGCGGTGCACCCAAGTCCGTTGAGTGCCTATCGTGGATTCATTGGTTGCGGACACTTCTCCCAAGCCAATGCTTATCTGCTGCAACACGGTCAAACGCCTATTGCATGGTAAGATACCTTTAGAACTTTTAAAACTCTTAAAACTTTTGCCCCTTTGAAAACATTATTGCTCATAGATGCCTACGCGATGATTTATCGCGCGTACTACGCTTTTATTCGTGCGCCTCGCATGAACTCGCGCGGAGAGAATACTTCCGCTATTTTCGGTTTCGTGGTTACATTCGAGGATTTACTGAAACGCCTCAAACCCAGCCATATAGCTGTGGCTTTTGACCCTGCGGGACCTACTTTCCGTCACGAGGCCTTTGAACAGTATAAGGCGCAACGCCAAGAGACCCCCGAGGATATCCGTTGGGCGGTACCACATATCAAGCAGATCTTGGAGGCAATGAATGTACCCGTATTAGAAGTGGCTGGTTATGAGGCAGATGATGTGATTGGTACGCTTGCGCACCAAGCCGAGAAGGAGGGCTTTGAGGTCTATATGGCTACGCCCGATAAGGATTACGGACAACTCGTTACCGAACATATTTTCATGTATCGCCCTCGCCATACGGGAGGATTCGAGAAACTCGGACCGCAAGAAGTGTGCGAGAAGTATGGATTGCAACACCAGTCGCAAGTCATTGATTTGTTGGGGCTTATGGGTGATAGTAGTGATAATATCCCTGGTTGTAAAGGGGTGGGCGAGAAGACGGCTGTGCAACTGCTCCAGCAGTTTGGCTCTATTGACAACTTGCTTGCCAATACCGACCAACTCAAGGGCGCACTTCAACGCAAGGTGCAGGAGCAGGTGGAGGCGATTCGTTTCTCACGCTTTTTGGCAACCATAAAAACAGATGTGCCTATCCAATTTGATGCGCAATCGCTTGTATATCAGGAGCGTAATTGGGAGCAACTTGCGCCGCTTTACCGCGAACTGGAGTTCAATTCCCTCCTTAAACAAGCCCCAAATAATGAGGAGAAAATTCAAAATTCAAAATTCAAAATTCAAAATTCGAAGAAGAAGCCCCAAGAAGCCACTCTCGACTTGTTTGCGGCTATCGATACCGATACCACTCCGATACCACTCCGATACCACTCCGAAGGGATACCGAATAATCAGGAGACTGCCACTGACTCTTTAGAGGGGCGATTGGTCAGTTATTTGCTAAATCCCGAAGTGGCATACAACCCCCACCAATCTATCAATTGGGATGCGCTCAAGGCGGATACTTCGCTTTGGAACCTCTACCAAGAGGTGGAACTCCCGTTGTCTGCTATTCTCCGTGAGATGGAGCAGGCTGGTGTACGCATTGATGTGCCTATGCTCAAGCAGGCAGAGATTCAACTCAACGAAGAACTGCAAACCCTTGAGCAACAGATATATACCTCTGCAGGTACTACTTTCAATATCAATTCACCCAAGCAAGTGGGTGAAGTACTTTTCGACCAACTCCAATTGGATGCGAAGGCGAAAAAGTCCAAGACAGGTCAGTATTCCACTTCCGAAGAGGTACTACTCGCGCTCAAACCCAAGCATTCTGTGGTGGGCTTGATTCTTGAGTATCGTGAACTCAAGAAACTCATTTCTACATATATTTCGGCGTTGCCTAACTATATTAACCCTGCTACGGGTAAGATTCATACCACTTACAATCAAACGGTTACGGCTACGGGTCGCTTGTCGTCTTCCAATCCTAACCTTCAGAATCTCCCTATCCGTTCCGAGCGCGGACAACTTATTCGTCAGGCGGTCATTCCTGATGAGGGTTGTTTGTTCCTCTCTGCCGACTATTCGCAGATTGAACTTCGCCTCATGGCGCATTTCTCGCAGGACCCTCATTTGGTGCAAGCCTTCCTTTCGGGACAAGATATCCACGCGGCTACAGCGGCTAAGATATTCAATGTGCCTATTGAGCAGGTTACCAAAGACCAACGCCGACAGGCCAAGACGGCCAATTTCGGTATTATCTATGGTATTTCTGCCTTTGGCTTGGCACAGCAACTCGACTGCTCGCGTGCTGAGGCCAAGGCGCTTATTGACGGTTATTTTGCGGCTTTCCCTGGGGTGATTGACTATATTGAACGCCAAAAGCAGTTGGCTCGTGAGCAGGGTTATGCGGTTACGCTCTTTGGGCGCAAGCGCTATCTTCCTGATATTCTGTCGCATAATGCTACGGTGCGTTCATTTGCTGAGCGCAACGCGGTAAATTCTCCTATTCAGGGTACTGCTGCGGATATTATTAAGATGGCGATGGTTACTATCCACCGTCGTTTAAAATCGGAGGGGCTGAAGGCACAGATGATTATGCAGGTACACGATGAGTTGAATTTTAATGTTCCTATGAATGAGATAGATAAAGTTCGTGAGATTGTAATCAATGAGATGCAGAATGTAGTGCACCTCACCGTTCCTCTCATTGCTGACTGCGGAGTAGGGAAGAATTGGTTAGAAGCACATTAATGGGATGGTGTAGTATTGTGTAGAGTGGTATAGTGTGGTGTCGTATTGTATTGGAAAGAAATAAAAAACGACTGCTTTTTTTAAGCAGTCGTTTTTTGTATGGTGTCCATTGATTTTACTTAATCATATCGCATCCCATATATGGTTGCAAGGCTGCTGGAATACGGATTCCTTCAGGTGTTTGGTTGTTCTCCAAGAGGGCAGCCACGATACGAGGCAAAGCCAATGCCGATCCGTTGAGGGTGTGCGCCAAAGTCACTTTCTTGTCCTCTGCACGGCGATAACGGCAGTGCAAACGGTTGGCTTGGTAGGTATCGAAATTAGAAGTAGAAGACACTTCCAACCAACGATGTTGTGCCTCGGAATATACTTCAAAGTCGTAGCAGAGTGCTGCGGTAAATGACATGTCACCACCGCTCAAACGCAATACGCGGTAAGGCAACTCCAGTTTTTGCAGCAATCCCTCTACATGCTCCAACATTTCTTTGTGGCTTGCGTCAGAGTGTTCTGGGGTATCGATACGCACAATCTCCACCTTGCTGAACTCGTGCAGACGGTTGAGTCCGCGCACATCCTTACCATACGAACCTGCCTCGCGGCGGAAGCATTGGGTGTAAGCGCAGTTTTTGATTGGGAGTTGCGCCTCCTCGATAATCACATCTCGATAAATGTTGGTAACAGGTACCTCTGCGGTAGGAATCAAATACAGGTCGTCCAATTGGCAGTGGTACATTTGTCCCTCTTTATCAGGCAATTGACCTGTGCCATAGCCACTGGCTTGGTTCACTACGGTTGGTGGCATGATTTCGGTGTAGCCTGCTTTGTTTGCTTCCGCGAGGAAGAAGTTGATGAGTGCGCGTTGCAGGCGTGCGCCCAATCCTACATATACTGGGAAACCTGCGCCCGAAATCTTTACTCCGAGGTCAAAGTCAATGAGGTTATATTTCTTCGCCAATTCCCAGTGTGGGAGTTTGTCGTTTTTTGCCAATTGTTCGTCTGTAGCCGTATCCCAATCGCGGATAGCGATGGTGCCTTCTGCTGCAAGTTTGTCGAGCATAGGTTGGTTCGCCCAGTTGCCGATTTTCACCACGAGGTTATCCTCTGCGCTTCCGCCCTCTGGTACGAGGTCGTAAGGCACATTAGGGATTGTCAGCAGTACATTGGTTAGGGTTTCTTCGGCTTTTGCCATTTCTTGCTCATAGCCAGGTATGGCTTGTTTCAGGGCACCTGTTTGTGCTTTGGCAGCCTCTGCTTCTTCTTTTTTGCCTTGTGCCATGAGTGCGCCGATAGATTTGGATATCTTGTTCATTTCCGCAGAAGCCGCATCTTTCTTTTGTTGTGCTGCTTTGCGCTCGGTATCCAGAGCAATTACTTGCTCAATCACTTCGGCTGCATTAGCAAAATGCTTCTTTTCCAAGCCAGCTACAATGGCTGCCTTATTGTCGTATATTTGTTTGAGTGTAAGCATAGGGGTTGTGTAGGATGGTGTAGTATTGTTTAGAGTGGTGTAGTGTTGTTATTAAAAACAAATTTCTCCTGCCAACTGCCGAGGCAATCGGTAGGAGAAATTTATTTTACCATTCCTCTTGCCGAGACAAAGGTGTTACCTTCTTATGCCTCTGCGATAGGTTGGATAGATACGTAAGATTTGTTGTTACGCTTCTTTTGGAAGGTTACGATACCATCTGTCAAAGCGAACAAAGTGTGGTCGCTACCCATACCGATGTTCTCGCCTGGGTTGTGTACTGTACCACGTTGACGTACGATGATGTTACCTGCTTTAGCGAATTGACCACCAAAGATCTTTACACCAAGTCGTTTGCTTTCTGATTCACGGCCGTTATTGGAAATAACCACACCTTTATTATGTGCCATATCTCTTAAACTTTGCTTTTAAAAAGGTTAAACAATTAAGCCAAAACGATCTCCTTAACTACGAGATTGGTCAAATCTTGACGATGGCCGTTCAATTTACGATAGCCTTTGCGGCGTTTTTTGTGGAATACGAGAACTTTCTCGCCGCGGCACTCGTTGTCGAGTACTTCGCAAACCACTTTTGCACCCTCTACTACTGGGGTACCTACTTTCACTTCTCCGTCATTGTCAATGAGAAGCACTTTCTCGAATGTCACCTCAGCACCCTTCTCAGCGGCCATGCGGTTAACAAAGAGTTTCTTGCCAGCCTCAACGCGGTATTGGAGGCCTTGCATTTCTACAATTGCGTACATTTGTTAAATGTTTGTTTAATAAGTTACATCGGTCAGGCGAGATACTAAGTCATCGACGTTGCCATACCCCAATCGGTATCATCCGTCCCCTTAGCAGCGCTACTTGGGAGCCCAAAAGCCGAAAAAGCGCGCAAAGGTACAGATTTTTTTTCAAACGACCAAATATTTCTTGGAAAAACAATAAAAAAAGTGTTCTTTTACCAATTTTTGGCGCGATTTTTGTAAGGATATAGCCAACAACCCTTTAGATTTTTACAACTATGATACAAACCGTTTTCAAAAACTCAGAGATTCACGCCATAGAGAACAACCAGTTATTAGGTCGTTTGCAATACTCCCTTTCGGGAAAGGAGATGTCTATTTTGCACACTTATGCCTACGCGAGTGGTCGAGGTATTGGCTCGCAACTTGTGGCTGCGGCGCAGCAATTGGCTATGGCGCATCACTATACGATCATTCCTATTTGCTCTTTCGCTCAGAAATACCTTGCCACTAAACACTAAACTATTGCATAGCGTCCACTAAACAAACTTACACCACCTCTTTGCCAAAGGGGAAGACGGATGCCAGTGCCAGTTTGAAGTGCTGTATGCCCCAAGGTATGCCGATGATGGTACAGCAAAGGATTAGTCCGAAGGTTAGGTGTGTGAGTGCTATCTCCCACCAACCTAATAATATCCACAACACATTGAATACCAATTGTAAGCAGCCTGTTTCGCTGCCTGCTTTGGGTACGAGGTCGTGCCCAAAGGGCCAGAGCGAGAGTGTACCTATTTTCAGCAGTTGTACGCCAAAGGGAATACCGATGATTGTGATACACATTAGTATGCCTGCTGTCCAATACATAAGGGCTGTGAGCAGTCCGCCCAAAATCAGCCAAATGAGATTACCAAGAAATTTCATAATTCATGCGTTTTAGGCTGCAAAGGTAGTACTTTTTTGGGAAATGTGCAAATATATTCCACATTTTAATATACAATGTGGGTATATCTCATGTGTTATTTCTTCATAATATCAGCCCTCAATACAAGATAAGGAAAACATAATAATGCTCTAAACGATAGGTCGTTGTCGTAATACACAGAGACAAAATACTCTTTTTTTACCTCTAAAGGTGAACTTTTAGTTCAAAAACTTGCATATCTGCAAAAAAAGCAGTACCTTTGCCCGATTTTTCATAATTTGCCTTTGTGTGCGCGTATGAAAACGCGCGGGGAGAAGGCAGAAAAACAACAAAACGACTATGCAAAAGATACGAAATATAGCTATTATCGCACACGTAGACCACGGCAAAACGACCTTGGTCGATAAGATGCTGTACACCGCAAACCTCTTCCGCGAGAACGAGCAGAAGGGTGAGCTCATCCTTGACAATAACGAGTTGGAGCGCGAGCGCGGTATCACGATCTTGGCTAAGAATGTGGCGATAGAGTACAAAGGGTACAAAATCAATGTGATAGACACCCCAGGCCACGCGGACTTCGGTGGTGAGGTAGAGCGCGTGCTCAACATGGCAGACGGTGTGCTGCTGTTGGTGGATGCCTTCGAGGGCCCTATGCCACAGACACGCTTCGTGCTGCAAAAAGCATTGGAGATGAACCTCAAACCTATCGTAGTAATCAACAAAGTTGATAAGCTCAACTGCCGTCCAGACGAGGTGCAAGAGGAGGTCTTTGACCTGATGTGCAACTTGGATGCGACTGAGGATCAGTTGGATTTCCATACCCTCTATGGCTCTGCCAAGAACGGCTGGATGTCCACTGATTGGCACACGCCAACCACCGACCTCACCGCGCTGATGGACGCTATCATTGAGTATATCCCTGCGCCTGAGGTGCTGGAGGGTACGCCACAGTTGCTTATCACCAGTCTGGACTACAACCCATACATGGGTCGTATCGCAGTGGGTCGCGTGCATCGCGGTGCGTTGCGCAACGGTCAGGCTGTGACACTCGCCAAGAAAGATGGCAGCATGGTCAAGACCAAGATCAAAGAACTACATACCTTCTCGGGCATGGGTCGCGCGAAAGTGGACGAAGTGAAGTCGGGCGACATCTGTGCATTGGTGGGTATTGATGGCTTTGAGATTGGCGATACCATTTGCGATATTGAGACGCCAGAGGCTTTGAAGCCAATCGCTATTGACGAGCCAACAATGTCGATGGTCTTCACCATCAACGACTCGCCATTCTTTGGTCAGGATGGTAAGTATGTGACTTCGCGCCATATCCAAGAACGTTTGGACAAGGAGTTGGAGAAGAACCTCGCCTTGCGCGTAGAGCGCGGAACGGATGAGAACTCATGGAACGTATTCGGTCGTGGTGTGCTGCACTTGAGCGTGTTGGTAGAGACCATGCGCCGCGAGGGATATGAGTTGCAAGTGGGACAACCACAAGTAATCATCAAAGAGATTGACGGTGTGAAGTGCGAGCCTGTAGAGCAACTGACGGTAAACACACCAGAGGAGTGCTCGGGCAAGATCATCGAATATGTATCCACCCACAAAGGCGAGATGACCCGCATGGAGATGGTGAACGACCGTGTGCAATTGGAGTTCACAATCCCAAGCCGCGGTATCATCGGTATGCGTACTTATGTGCTGAACGTATCGGCAGGCGAGGCGATCATGGCGCACCGCTTCTTGGAGTTCCAACCCTACAAGGGCGAGATCGTGAAGCGCAACAACGGTTCGCTCATCGCCATGGAGTCGGGTACTGCGTATGCGTATGCATTGGACAAACTGCAAGACCGTGGTCGATTCTTCATTTCGCCACAAGACGAGGTATATGCAGGTCAAGTGGTAGGTGAGAGCTCGAAAGAGGGTGACATTGTAATCAATGTGACCAAATCGAAGAAACTGACTAACATGCGAAGCAAGTCGGCGGATGACAAGGCAGTATTACCACCACCAGTAATCTTCTCACTCGAGGAGGCATTAGAGTATATCAAGGAGGATGAGTATGTAGAGGTAACGCCCAACTTCATGCGTATCCGCAAGATTATCCTCGATGAATTGGAGAGAAAACGCGCAAATAAAAACTAATAACAAAATACATTATGCAAATTAATCAATCAGAAATCAAAGACCTCACCGCAGTGATCACGATGACCGTGGAGCCTGCAGACTACCAAGAGGCAGTTCAAAAAGAACTTATCCAAATTCGTAAGAAAGCAAACATCCCTGGTTTCCGTCCTGGTATGGCACCAAAGGGTATGTTGCAAAAGATGTACGGCAAGAGCATCCTCGCAGAGGTGATCAACAAAACCATCGGCGAGAACCTCAACAAGTACATTGATGAGCAAAAGCTCAACCTCCTCGGCGATCCATTGCCAAATGAGGAACTCACTCCAGAGGTAAACTTCGACACACAAGACACCTTCACTTTCTGCTTTGACATTGCTGTGGCTCCAGAGTTCGATGCATTGCTCAACGGCAAGAACAAACTCACCCAATACACCATCACCGTTACCGATGAGATGGTAGAGAATCAAGTACAAAGCTACGCACAACGCTTTGGCGACTACGTGGACGCTGAGGATGTGCAAGAGGGCGACATCGTAAAGGGTCTCATCACCGAGCAAAAGGAGAACGGTATCGTTAAAGAGAACGGTATCCTCAACCCACAATACATGAAGGATGCAGAGCAAGCTAAATTGTTTGCTGGTGCAAAGAAGGGCGACATCATCACCTTCAACCCTATGAAGGCATTTGGTAGCGAGGTAGAGGTAAGCTCTATGCTCGGTATCAGCAAAGAGGAGGCAGAGGCATTGACATCTGACTTCACCTTCGAGATTCAAGTGATCACCCGTCACCAAGCAGCTGCTATTGATGGCGAGTTGTTCGCTAAGGTGTATGGCGAGAACAATGTAGCTGACGAGGCTGACTTCCGCGCACGCATCAAAGCAGAGATCGAGCAAAACATGGCTGAGGACGCTAAGTATAAGTTCGGCTTGGACGCTAAAGAGGCAGTGATGAAGAAGATGGCTAAGGTAGAGTTCCCAGAGGCATTCTTGAAGCGTTGGGTGAAAGCTACCAATGAGAAGATGACCGACGAGGAGTTGGAGAAGGACTTCCCAGCTATGGTGGACGAGTTGCGTTGGCACCTTGCTAAAGACCAATTGGCTAAGCACTTCAACATCCAAGTAGAGAAAGAGGATGTAGAGGCATATGCTAAAGAGGTAGCTCGCATGCAATTCATGCAATATGGTTTGATGCACATAGAGGATAGCTACTTGGCTAACTATGCAGAGCAAATGCTCAAGGACGAGAAGCAATTGCGTGGTATCGTTGAGCGCGTAGCTGAAAACAAGATTTATGCTGCACTCAAGGGCGTAGCTAAGATCGAGGAGAAAGAGATCAGCCACGAGGACTTCGGCAAACTCTTCGCATAATAGCCGCCTTCGCGAAGCGACACAACCAGCCCCTAAGGGGCACACAACCTCGGCAGTAGCCGACAATACAAAACACAAAGACATCGGTAGGAAATCCTATCGATGTCTTTTGTTTGATTTTATTCCCGCAGTCTGTTATGTGCACGGCGATAGTTCGCCGTGTCTTCCTGCCTCTAATCTCTAAACTGTAGGTGCTCTGCATCGTCCTCTAAACAGTACAAATATTAAGATTCCCTTCCCTTGTACCTCGTATATCTGCTCCTTGTAAAAGACCAAGGACGAACCAAAGACGAACCTAGGATAAACCGAAGAACTCCGAAACTCAAAAAAGTACTTTTCTTAAGATCGCCATCTCTTTTATCTCTCTTATACCTTACCTCATTCCACCGACCGACGACCGAGAGAATACCGAGAGAAGAGCGAAGCTTTATCGTGCCCTTGCGGCTAAGAACTCCGCACTTTTCTTAAGATTGGCTCCCTAAAAAGTTTGACTAAAGTCCTGAAAAAGTTGACTAAAGTCCTAAAAAAGTTGACTCCTATCCTAAAATCGTTGACCACTTTCCTAAAAGCGTTGTACTATCAACTTGTCCTCTAAACAAAAATCACCTTAAAAGCAACTTTTATTTGGTCATGTCAAAAAAATGTTGTATATTTGCACCCGCAATTCCACGCCGGGGATGTCTGCACGTCATCGGCTGGGGTAGCAGACATATTAAGAAGGCGTTTATTAGCGCTTTGTTCTGGCACATTGAAATCTCGCAAATTTCATTTGACAAGCAGGACTTAGCAACGGTAGATGTCCTACGGGATATAAGATTATCCCTCTTGTGCCTATTTTGGTACGTCTTTTGCGTATATGCGTATGCGCATGCGCGTACCTTAACTATAACATAGCACGAGAGTATATTTTATATTCGGCGTGGGCTTCGCGTTGTCGTTCTCTTGTTAAGGGCAATGCGAGAGCCTCAATGTGTGGAACGGCAATAGTCGGACTCCACGCTTTTTTTATGCAATTAAACCAATATAAACTATCAAAAGTTGTTCCCGACACATATTAGGGAAGTCTATATGAGAAGAATAGTATTATTCATGTGTTTACTGCCTATTGTGGTATGTGCACGAACTTTAGAGGAGAAATGGATTCTCTGTTCTAATGTAAACTGCCAAATCCTTGATTCTTATTACGAGGATGGTGTGTCCTTTACATGGGATGGCGAAGTGCTAAACAATAAAGCACACGGTCATGGTAAAGCAGTTCGTTACATTAACAACGAATTACATTCTACTTTCGCAGGTAACTATGAAAACGGTATTCGTGTTGGAAAAGGAAAACTATCATGGGTAGATGGTCGTGAATTGGAATGTGAGTTTATGAATAATCAAGCCGCAGGACAAGGAAGACAAACATATCCTAATGGCGATATTTATACAGGACAATTTATCAACTATATTCCTCATGGCAATGGTAAGTTAGAGAAAGCCAATGGTGTGGTCATTGAAGGCTCATTTGTTTTGGGTAATATATATACAGGAAAAAGTACAAGCATAACAGGTGCCATAACTTATTACTATAAAGGGGGTATTAGCCAAACGCAACAATTTGACAAAACTTCTAATTATAGCCCAGTTATAGGTCAAACTATTACTGAGTTTTTCGATGCAAGTTGGCAACGCTGTGAAGCGAAAGATGCACTATATTATCGTCGTATAAAATATAAAGCACCAAATATTCCTGATGGAGAGGTAAAAGATTATTATATAGACGGTCAACTGCAATCTGTATTTACCCCTATTTATATTGATCATGGAGATAGCGAAAAGGATTTCTTTGAAGGTAAGTTTGTTTCATATTACAAAAATGGCAACAAACAGAAGGAACATGATTATTACAATAGTCGTACCGACGGTAAAGCTATACAATATTACGAAAATGGACAAGTAGAAATTATTGCAGATTTTCTTAATGGAGTTTTACATGGCGAGTATTACGAATACTATAAAACAGGCAAACTACATAGATATTATCTATTTGAAAACGGAGAGATGGTGGACGGAAAATATGTTGAATTAGATGAAAATGGTACAGGCTATATTGTCTATAATGAATTTTTTGGAGATCATCCAGAATCTTGGGTAATGGATGGAGGGGATCATGTTTCATCTTTTACTAACTATGGAATGAGTGTTTACCTTGATAATCGTGCTGTCAAATCAATGGTTAAAAGGAGTTGTTATATTCCTTTTGACCAATCACAGAACTACATGATAGCAACAAATATAAGGGCTAATTCTGCTGTTTCTAGTGCTCAATATGGTTTATTATTTGGTTTCCAAGATTGGGATAATTACTATTGTTTTCTTATTTCAAATGATGGTAAATTTGCTGTTTATGGAGAATATGAAGGTGTTGGACAATGGCTTCGTAATTGGTCTTATTCGAATGCAATTCATACAAGCAAAGATAATTTGCTAAAGGTATACAGAATAAAAGACCGTTTTACATTCACTATTAATGGTTCTACTGTAGCACAAACCCTTGCTAAAACTTTAAGAGGAAATGAATATGGATTGATTACTTTGTCACCAGGAAAGTTTTCTATAAACTCGTTGTCAGTTAATGAATTTGCTTCACTCTCACGCCCACAAGATGCTTATCCTACTGCTATAATTCCATCTGGAAAACCCGAAGTGCAACCCAACATTCCTTCAACAGGTTGGCTTTGGTCAGGAACAGGTTTCTTCATCAGTGAAAAAGGTTATATCGCAACAAACCATCATGTTGTAGATGGAGCAAAACAAATGCAAGTAACTTTCAAACAAAATGGACAAACTAAGACCTATAAAGCGGAAGTTGTAGTTACTGACCCAACGAATGACTTGGCTATTATCAAAATTGTAGATAATTCATTTGTAGACTTGCCTAAAATACCTTATGTATTCACAGCAAAAACAGAGGATGTTGGTACTAGTGTATTTGCATTGGGTTATCCGAAAACTCAAAAGTTAGGCGAAGAAATTAAATTTACAGATGGAACAATCAGCGCAAAGACTGGCGCACAAGGCGATATACGCTTATACCAGATTTCTGTACCAATCACACATGGTAATAGTGGAGGTCCACTCTTTGATAAACAAGGTAATCTCGTTGGAATTACTTCTTCGGGTTGGGATAATGAAGATAATATCAATTATGCTATAAAGTCTATCTATTTGAAGAATCTAATTGAAGTACTACCAGAAACAATTACTCTTCCCAATAGTACCTCTATCAGAGACAAATCATTAGTTGACAAGATTAAGGTACTTTCTGACTACGTCCCATTTATCGAAGCAAAATAAATCATTAACACACAATACAAAATCATTTATTAACCACTTAAATAACAAACAAAATGAAAACAATTAAATTTTTATTACTCATGTTGGTCGGTATTACAATGACCTCATGTTGGACTTATCATTCGGTTACAGTTACTGACATCCCTGAGCAGTATATTGGTAACAAGTATGATGCTTTAGTCGGGATGTCAAAATCACAAGTGCTAGCAGAGATGTCTGTTCCTGACCGTACAATGGATGATGGATTAGGGGGTGAAATCCTTATCTATGAGAAAAAAGAGCAAGTTTCTAAAACTACAGGTTATTCTGCTGCCTCTGCAACAACTAGGCCAGTAACAAACTATTGGACAGGACAAACCTCTTTGCAAAGTTCTGGATACAATAGCATGAACTCTTCTACAGTTACTCAAGAGAATAAAGAATATGTCAATGTTTTTATCAATGCGGATAACATATGTTATAAAATTGATGCTAATATTGGAGATATTTACGAACCCGCAGTAACACATCAAGAATGTTATAAGGAACCTAATCCTATTTTATTAGCCATATCAATTCCTTATTCTCTAGTATTGGTGGGTTTACCCCATGCAATTTGGTATGGTGTTCAAAAGGCGAAAATAAAGAAAGAAGGAAGAATGGTTGTTGATTGTGACTAAGTACAACATATAAAATCAATAATTGTCACTCCGCTACCCTTGCGCCACCTTTGCGCAAGGGTAGCGTTTCATTTATGGAGACTTATCCTATACCAAATGTTTACTAAGGGTATACGATAAGACACTCGGCACAATCTTCGGCACGCGAAAACTTTTTTCAAAAAAATACACCCATGCGGAAGTGCTTATAACATAGCAACTTCCGCATGCTTTATATGTCACTTTCCACTCATAAATCTCCAACCTTCGGCACAAAACCCCTTCCGTGCCGAAGATTTTTGCAGCATTATTATAGAGACACATTTATAGAACGCCACCGAAAGCCCACAAATCTCCTATAGATATGCTTGTTCTGTTCTATGCTTGCGCTGATTCCTCAAAGTGGGGACTTTTCGGGTGCTGCGCTCGGAGTGCGTTCCGTCGCACTCCTTCAGGTCCCGAAATTTGCGGGGAACTTGTGGGACTCTCGCTAAAGTCTTGAGCAAACTAATTTGATAATCGCAATATTGTTTGCAAAATGAGGGAAAATGACTTTGCCATTGTGCACCTTCGTCTTTTGTCCTGTGTAGAGTTCTACGACCTCTGAGCCTTCCGCAAAAGTGTTGTCAAGGCAAATCGCTTGTCCTGCTATCGGTAGTACACGAATAACCACTGTATCATTATCGTTGTATCGTGCACAAGTATGCACATCTATCGTATGTTGCTTGCCTGTGCTAATCACGGGATAGGTTTTGCGTATCTGCCCTAAACGCTGAAAATGTTGCAACTGATTTTCATTAATATCGCTCCAATCCATATCTGAACGAAAGGCTTGATCACTATCTACATTGAAGCGCGCATCACTCAATTTTCTACCAGTCTCATCTCCATAAAATACTTGCACGGCACCTGGAGCCAACAATAGTGTGGTAGCGCAATCAATCATATTAGACATGTCTGCATCGCGATGATACGAGTTGTTGAGATAGCTAAATGGGTGCCAATTCGTGTACATATTCAGGCTATCGGCATACGCTTGCCAAGTATATACTATCCCATCCAAATCGCCGTGCTTAGGGAAATAGAAATTCACCATACTACCAAATCCCGCACTTGCATATTCGGGTTTATAATCTATTGATGCGCAATCGAAGTCGCCCGTCATATAAAAATCCTCTGTCCATTGGGCTGCGGCATCTTTGGGATGAGCCAAACGCCACTCTCGCAATGCCTCGTTGCAGGCGATATGCAGAGCTTTCCAACTATCTATATGAACATTCTCAACAATATCACAGCGGAAACCATCAATACCAAATTCGCGAACCCACGAGGCAATCCAATCTACTAAATGTTTTTGTACAGTGGCTTTTCGGTCTTTGCGTAGCACTCGTGCAGAAGGATTCACCCACGCATCATTCGCTTTGCCCTCTGCTTTCCATTTACGTTTGAGAAACGCAGGGATACGAACCATCTCCGTACTTTCCTCTTTGAAGTCAGGCATACCAAACACCGTTGCCTCTAACGGATTATTCTCGTCCCAATGCTCATCTGGCATACGAATCCATGGACGGTCATACCAACCAGACCATGTCAATCGCTGCGCAAAGAAATCATCAAAACTCCACTCACGTATGTGTTCTGCTGCTTGTTGCGGGGTCAATCCCATTTCTGCAAAACCATACTGTATGGCATCTAATAGAGTCGGATAACCTGGATTATTCAAGTTAGCTCCGAGCATCACGCGTATTCCTTGTGCATGCAGTGTATCTACCAATGCACGAAACTCCTCTACTGTTCCATAGTTCTTATCTATTTGGGTGTAATCCAGTGGATAATAACCATGATAGCCATAGTGCGGAAAATCGTTGATTGAGCCACTACCTGACATCCAACCATGGATTTGTTCATAGACATCAGTCATCCATACAACATCCACTCCTAAATCGGTGAAGTACCCCTCTTTGGCTTTTTGCAACATACCTTTGAAATCTCCGCCATGAAAGGTGGCAGCATTCAATTGTTCAGTACCATAATCAACGATGCGCCCATAGTTGATATCATTGGTGGTATCTCCATTGAAAAACCGATCAGTAATGACAAAATACACCGAAGCGCCACGCCAATCAAATGTGTCTGCCGTGTTATTTGAGGCGAACAACGATATTGCGTTACAGACCAATACACTAAATAGAATGACTTGTTTCTTCATACCATTATGTTTAATAAATCATGTAATTATATTTAATAAATCTTTATATTCTCGTACAAATTCTATGCAAAACCTATAACTATATAGCAGCATTTTTATACATTTTTAATATTTGAACAGATATAATTTTAGTAGGACAATCAAATAAAAAAATCTATAACATAGTGTATATAAACATAATACCCCAATTTGGGGATTGTGTAGATGAGGAGAAAGCGACATTCGCAAGAGTATGAGCAAAAAATGTGATTTTTTAGGTGATAATTGGTAATCTTCGGCACAATCTTCGGCGCGCGAAAACTTTTTTTCAAAAAAATCCACCCATGCGGAAGTGGTTATAATACAGCCACTTCTGCATGCTTTATATGCCACATTCCACTCAAAAATCTGCAACCTTCGGCACAAAATCCCTTCCGCGCCGAAGATTTTTGCAGCATTATTATAGAGGCACATTTATAGAAAGCCACCAAAAGCCCACAGATCTCCTAGAGATGTTGTCCTACAGTAGTCGCCTAACTTGCAGCACGCCTATTCTGTCAAAATACCAACAATTAAATGACGGCTTGAAAATGCGACAAAAGTACGGGTTTATGCAAAAACATTTGCATATATCAAGGATTTTCACTACCTTTGCAGTCTAATTAACAGCAATAAAGAACTATGCGTATACACTTTATAGCAATAGGTGGTGCTGCCATGCACAATCTGGCCATGGCAGTGGCTACCAAAGCAGGATATGTGGTGACAGGGTCGGATGATGAGATCTTCGACCCTGCTCGCACACATCTTCAGGAGGCAGGTCTGCTGCCTGAGGAGATGGGCTGGCATCCAGAGAAAATAACCAGCGATATTGATGCTATTATTTTAGGTATGCACGCGCGCGAGGATAACCCAGAGTTGGTGCGTGCACGCGAGTTGGGAATAAAGATCTACTCTTTCCCTGAGTATCTCTATGAGCAAACCAAAGATAAGATTCGCATCGTAGTAGGTGGTAGCCATGGCAAGACTAGCACCACCTCCATGATTCTATATGTCTTGCAACACTTGGGCATCGAAACCGATTATATGGTAGGTGCTCAGATTGAGGGCTTCGAGCGCATGGTACGCCTGTCGGATACCGCTAAGTATGCAGTATTTGAGGGCGATGAGTACCTAACTTCTCCGCTTGACTTGCGCTCTAAGTTCCTATGGTATCACCCTCATGTGGCGATACTGACAGGTATAGCATGGGATCATATCAATGTGTTCCCAACATTTGATGGATATGTGGACACTTTCCGTAAGTTCGTCGATGGAATCGAGGAAAATGGCACATTTATCTACTACAAACATGACACTAACTTGTGCGAGATAGCATCTCAAGCACGACCAGATATACAACTCGTTCCCTACGAAGCGTATAACAATTCTACACCATCCTACACAACGCCACACAACGCTACACCATTCAAGATCTTTGGTCGCCACAATATGGAGAACCTGCAAGCCGCAGCATTGGCATGCGAGCAGATAGGAGTAAAGCCTGAAGACTTCTACCGCGAGATTTCAACTTTTACAGGTGCAAGTAATCGCCTTGAACTGATCGATGAAATCGGCACAAATGTAGCATATAAAGATTTCGCCCACTCTCCTAGCAAGCTTCGCGCGACAGTAAATGCTGTACGCGAACGCTACCCAGAAAAGACCTTGGTCGCATGTATGGAGTTGCACACATTCTCTAGTTTGATGGCAGACTTCTTGCCTCAATACGAGGGCTGTATGCAGAATGCGGATGTGGCGTATGTATATTTCAATCCAAAGGTTTTGGAGCACAAGAAACTGGCTCCTATCTCTGCGGAAGAGGTACGCAAAGCGTTTGGCACAGAAAATGTAGAGGTGTTTACTGACAGCCAACTGCTGCAAGATCGCCTCCGTGCACATAAGTACGAAAATACTGCATTGTTGATGATGACTTCGGGCAATTTTGATGGCATTAATATCCCCGAATTCGCCCGCGAACTGATAAAATAAGGGATTTACATACTTGTTTGACACCCACTGTTGTTTTCCGCTTCATTCTTTAAGATTCAGTGAGCTTTTATCGCGTAGCGATGATCAGTCATAGCGTTAGCGTAATGACGCAAAAGCGAGCGGTTGCAATCAGTTTCGGAGAACCTTGAGTTGGGCGGATATAAGTGCAATAAGATTTATAAGATTTCTGCGCATAGCGTAAGGAGCTTTACTGGTGTCACCTCGTATATAGTTTCCTTTTATTAGGATTTGCCCCGAATCTCATTGGGATGTTCTATCTTTCGCTACAGGTATAGTGCTCGCGGCTATCCCCGCGAGCATTTCTTTTCTCCTGTTCCGTTCTCGGCGTATATGCCGAGTAATCTCTTTCTCTATACCTCTAAACTGTAGGCGCTTTGCGCCGTTCTGTAGCCTCAAAGAGGCGTCCTCTAAACTAAAAATGGCTAAAAATCGCCATTTATTTGCATAAATGCAAAAAAAGTTGTATCTTTGCGCTTTGAAAAATGCAAATGCCATTATGACAAAGAAATCAGCAAAATCCCACGAAATCACGCTTCGTTCTTCCGCGGCGGAATACCTAACTTTTGTTAGTGCTATTGGAGATCAACCTGAGAGTGTAGAATTGCGCTATCAGGACGAAAATATCTGGCTCACACAGCGTCTGATGGCAGAACTCTATGGTGTGGAAGTGCCAACCATCAACGAGCATATACAGAAGATTTACGCAGACCGCGAATTGGACGAGGAAGCAACTATTAGGAATTTCCGAATAGTTCAAACCGAGGGCATGCGCCAAATATCAATCTGACTTCGACCATTTCTTGCAATTAGAAATGGAGATCGAAGACAAGGAATCTTAAAAATAACTCGAATTCGCAAAAATCTTGCATAAATGCAAAAAATGTTGTATCTTTGCAGGTTGAAATAGAAATACTGTAGTCGGAAGAAAAGAAGATATAAGTGCAAGCACCAACCCAAATACAAAAACCAGCTAATTGGCAAGATTTTGAAACACTCTGTATGAAATTATGGGGTAGAATGTGGGATTGTACAGACATAATAACAAAGAATGGTCGTGTAGGGCAAAAACAGTATGGTGTAGATATATGGGGAATAAAAAAGGGAGAAAAGCTTTATTCTGCTATTCAGTGTAAAGGAAAAGATGAATACACTAATAGCAAGCTAACCAGAAAAGAAATTGATACAGAAATAAAGAATGCACTATATTATAATGGACAATTGACTCGATTTGTAATAGCTACAACTGCAAATAAAGACGCTGATATAGAGGAATATATAAGACTAAAGAGTATTGAGTACCGTTCAAAAGGACTTTTTGATATATGCTTATTTTCGTGGGAGGATATTGTGGATAGACTTGAAGAGTATAAGGATGTGTATCAATGGTATTTAGGTATTTCGACCTATATTGATAGCCATAATATAGAAATATCTTTTGAAGATGGGAATTCAATATACACAGTTTATCCGCACTACAACAAGAAAACAAAAAAATATGTTTTACCAGATGATAAGGAATATATCGCGTACAAAATGGTAGAACGCAACATGAGAGAATTTGCAGACAAATTATGTATACCCAAACTGCAATCTCTACTCCATACTTCTACTTCACAAAATAAAACAAATAAATCATGGTGTCGTATCCCTATATATATTAAAAATACTGGAACGGCAGGAATAGAATTAGTGAAGATGGAAATCAATAGCAAAGAAGAATCTATTTTGGCAATCAATGCTAAGATTCCATCTGAATTGGATGGAGTTATTGGAAGTTGGGAGGCTCTACCTCCTGAATTGTCAATAAATAATAATACTCCTTGTGGATTAATGTATCAGCCAAGAGAAAGGTTAATAGTACCTCAAGATAAAAAAAGGATTGATTTCTATATACAACCACATCCTAATACGAATGAGTTAGATATCTATTTCAAACTTTATACACGAGAAGGTTTTTCAGAGAAGTCTTTACATATTGTTGTAAAACCAGAATATCACAAAATATCTGAATATATATTGGTTAACTCCGAAGAAGAGAAAATGCCAGACTGTATAGAATACTCATTGTATTACGAATAAGAATATTAGATAATTGTAAAAAACAAACACCTATGAATACGCAAATAAACCTTAGAATCGGAGATGTTTCCGACAATAGTCAAGTAACTATTTTAGATGAAGATAAGTTGTCTTATCTTGTGGAATCAAATAGTCGTGGTGCAATTGGAGTTCGAACCATATCTAAGAATTTACTACGGGAATACATTAACTATCTGTTGTCACATCCAAATGCAACACCAGATGAAATAAGGGGAGCTCTTTCTGGAACGAGCAATATAGATAAATTTGAATATGGATATACTTCTACATTAACAACAATGGCGAAGATGTCAATTGCAAATCAGCATAGAAAAAATCCTTCATCCAGTAAGTTATCTACTTTGTATCCTCTCCAACAAATTTTCTATGGAGCACCTGGTACAGGAAAGAGTCATAAGGTAAACAAGGAGATTCAAAATACTGCTAATGCACTCGTTTTCCGCACGACTTTCCACCCTGATAGTGACTACTCCACATTCGTAGGTGCATACAAACCAACTATGAAGAGTGCAGATAGACTATATTCGGCAGATGAGTTAATTGACAAGCTCTCTGAAATTAAAACTTTAGGACACACCTATCCTTGCCATAAGTTTGCTGCAAAATATTGGTATTCATTGAAAGGACTTTCAGCAGCTGATATTAAGCGTATTGTTGTCGCTTGCGATTTTCCTGAATCAATGACTGTAGAAGTAGGAAAAGGCATTGCTATTGGTGAAGAAATGGCAAAGCATGTACAAAACGACAAAATCGTTTACTCCTTCGTTCCTCAAGCTTTCCTCAAAGCTTATGTGGCAGCATGGCAGAATCAAGAGCAGCCTGTATTCCTTGTAATTGAGGAAATCAACCGTGGTAACTGTGCACAAATCTTCGGCGATATATTCCAACTCCTTGACCGCACAGATGGCGTATCGGAATACCCAATCAAGGCAGATCAAGATATCCGTGACTATCTCGCAAAAGAGTTTGCAGGATATGACTTGGAAGCAAATATCCTATCGGGTGAGGAACTTGTACTTCCAGCTAATCTCCATATCTGGGCAACCATGAATACCTCCGACCAATCACTCTTCCCAATTGACAGCGCCTTCAAGCGTCGTTGGGACTGGAAATATATGCCAATCCATGATGCAGGCGAGAATTGGACAATCGCCCTTTCAGATGTAGAATACGATTGGTGGGATTTTGTGGAGAAGATCAACAATGTGATTGGTAACATGACAAGCTCCGAAGATAAAAAACTTGGCTACTTCTTCTGCAAAGCTTGCAACGGAAAGATTGATGCAGAAAAATTTGTGAACAAAGTAGTTTTCTATCTTTGGAACGATGTATTCAAAGATTACGAACTCTCAGACAAAGCATTCCAAGACGGAGAAGGAAAACTAACTTTTAACAAGTTCTACACTCCATCAGGCGATGCCAATGAAGCAACCATCAAGACATTGATGGAGAATTTGGGAGTTTCTACATCGGATCTAATAGCAGAAATCGATGAAGAAGCAGTAAATCTCAGCAAAGATGATTTATCTGCATTACAACAAAAGCGTTTGGATTTTTGGACACGATATCTAAAATACGCTCAAAATAATGCAGATTACATGCAATATTTTGGAGGTCGCCAAACGCCAACAAAAAACTATTATTGTCAATTCCATGTGCTTCAAAAGAAAGGTTACTTATGTGTGGTAATCAAGCATAAAGCAAATAAGTTGTTTGTCAAGTATGAAACTATGGACGAACAATTATACAATACTTTGTATAGTCATAAGGCCGCTATAGAGTCAGAACTTGGTGACATAAATTTGACTTGGGAAGGCAAAGTTGGTACACGAGAGAGAATTGATATATATGCGGAGCACAATGTAGATTTTAATAATGAGCAAAGTATATTTGATCTTATCATTGATAGACTACTCCGCATGCGAGAGGTCTTTGATAAATATTTGAATAATTGAAACTCCTTCTTGAGGAATATAAATACCCAGTAGAGCTCGTCCGCGAGGTGCTACATGGCGTTGGATCGGATGCATTGCAAGATATCGAAGGCGATGTATCCCTCAGCTATGTGGGCTATTTCTACAACCCTCAACTGCGTGATTGCGTCTTTATTCTCCCCAAAGTACTGATGGATGAGAGCGGAAAAGTATTTGGGAAATATGACCCCAAAGCTCTTATTGATTTGGACAAAAAGGAGAATGCTCTCACACAAGAGGAACGCAAATTCATCTACGAGTTTGCTGTTTGGATTCATCGTGCTATATCCGTCTTCCAACAATCACACAAGCAAAGCGATATCATCTACCATCGCCAAATATCACAAGTGGGACATGGTATGCGCCGTCGCTCTAATACGCTATTGGATATTCTGCTATCACTCATCCAATTTAACAAAGACCACCAAGATTTCATTACTTTTATCCTCAAGAATATCCACTCTGGATTCAACAAGATCAATTGGACCCGCACCATCAATCGCTCGCAAGCCATCATCCAAGATAATAGCCCTATCTACCTCAATCCTGTTAATAAGAAACGACAAATTAATTTTGATGAGGAACTGCTCATTATCTATTACTCCATCCTCAACTATATCAGCGAGGCGTATGGCTTCCAAGTGAAAATTAATGTAGGCTTTCCACTCATCAAAGGAGCACAGTTTGCAAGCTATATGGCGGGTAGAGGACGCATCCGTTTGCGCCAAATCAAATACAAATACTATTCAGACCTTGCTCTAGAGCTATGGGATTTGTGCTACGCTTTCTTTGATAACGCAGAGAAGATACATATCACAGCTGACCTCAAAGAGTATCTACTCGTCAAGAACTTCTATATTGTCTTTGAAGCCATCATCGACGAGTTGATTGGTAGTAGTGTGGATAAAGCAGCTTTGCCAAAAGAACTAACCGAACAAAAAGACGGCAAGCTCGTAGACCACCTCTATACCTATAAAGGGCTCATGCAGCCTGAGGGCGAAGAAACGCAAACCTACTATATTGGTGATAGCAAGTACTACCGCATTGGTGGACACTTGGGCGAAGAGTCTATTTACAAACAATACACTTACGCACGCAATATCATCCAATATAATATCAATCTTTGGCTAGACGAAAGCAAGCCTAGTCCAGATATCAAGGTGCGTGACGACCAAACAGAAGGCTACAACATTTTGCCTAACTTCTTTATCAGCGCAGCAATGGAGAAGGACGATTTCAGCTATTCACATCGTGAGATCAAACTCACCCCGATGAAGGACAACCCAACTGTGCAATACCAGTTTGAGGACCGCCTCTTCGACCGTGACACTTTGTTACTATCGCGCTATAATGTCAATTTCTTGTTTGTGATTGCTCTATATGCTCGCAACAAACAATCTGAAAAGGCCATTTGGAAAGATGAAGTACGCCGTGAGTTCCGCAAGAATATACAAGATGTTTTGGCTAAGCAGTACCAATTCTATCCTATGCGCTCCAAAGGTGTAGTGCCTGAAGACTATGTACAAACGCACTTCAAACAACTAATCGGAAAAGTCTTTACGCCTTTTGATGATAAAGAGATATTGACACTTGCCTTGCAAAATCCAAACACCATCGCTGACGCCACCAAACGCACAGCCATGGAAGCCGAGCACGCACAACTGCTCGCAATGCTAGAGAAAGATTTCACAATACAAGACAACTACACGCTTGGTCAACACCCCCAACTCCCACCACGTGCAGCTATCCAATGCAGTAGCACCGATTATGTGCTTGTAGGCTATTACAAAAACTTTGAGCACCTTGCATGGATTAAAACCAAAAAACTATACACCATCCGATTAGGTGATACCAAAGGCTCAATGTCCATCAGTCCTGAGTTGCTATCTACAAAATATCTTCTCCTACATGGCGAGAAAGGAGTAAGTCTATTGGAGTTAGAAACTGACGGACCAAAGATTAAGAGCAAAGCAGATTTGATAACCAACCATCAGTACCCATCTAAGGACATGGAGGGTACACAATACTATTTGGTATTCAAAATCAAAGGCAGTAAAATCAAAAATAATGTATTAGTAGAACATGGCTTTGATATTGATATCCTTTGGGATAAATTAGGTATTGAGCACAAATCATCTCTTGCTTCCCGCACCCTCATTCCACACATAGCCACCATCCCTCAAGTTATGGACTGCCTCACCATCCCAATAGATGAGATAAGTGAATAAAATGACTTTGACTTAAAGTAGTTGAAAGCGAGATTGTGACAAATGTTCACGGACTGAAATTAGAGGTTACGAATCCCCCAAAAACAATTTATTTGCAATTTTCTGACAAAACTAACCCTAAACGAAACGAAAATGAGCAGATGTTTTTTGGGATTAAAGCCGTAGAAGATAACCTCAAGACTTTGAAATGCATTTGACTTACACACATCGCGCTTACTCTACCCTAAAAACAACAATACTATGAAATACAATTTTACAACACGCCAATTATATCCTTATAGTGATAATTGGGAATATGGTTTGCATGGCGAACTATGGTATTTGTGGGAAGACGATGCCATTTGTCTTATAGATGAAGATAACAGAATTTATCTTGCCAAAGGCTATGCAGCAGCACTACTCTCCCAAAATCTACTACTATATACTCCAGATTTTAAATCTATCGACTTTTATAAGGCGTACAACTATCAATTACAGAAATCCAATTTCCACGATAGATACCCTTTTCAAGAAATACAACGCATATTGCATGACTGGCTATTTACTGTGCAACAATTAGAGCCCATTCGAAAAGATTTCACAGGATATCTTGATCAATCCCAACGGATACAAGTGGGACTGATAATCCGTGATTTGTTCAATCCTTGCAAAGTTGTTGACATCAAAGACAAACTCCAATGGAAAAGTCATCTCGTCTGTGAATTCGCCAATCACCAAGAGAAACAAATAATCTTAGCCACTATGCCTGATGTAGAACTGTTAAGAACTACGCCTGCAATATGGCTCAAAGATATAGATGCTCCTTTTAAGACTGCAAAATTACAAGCGCAAGGTTTCATAGCGGCACTCATCAACTATGCTATGTATTGTCATGGAGTAAAACGCTGGCAAACCTATAATTTTGCAAATATTCCATTCCTTCAGCAATTCATCTATTCATGGGAAAAGTGCGAACCTATGAAAGATGTTGCTAAACTTTCTGAGTTACAATTTCTAACAGATGTATCTATCATTGATTTTTGCCAAGCATATATAGATACCTTTGAAACAATCACTCGCCAAGTATGGGAACGCACCCCTACTATTCCTATTGAGTGTTGGGAGGGAGATAATTTCTATACATACATGTATGCGTGTGAGTGTGAAGCAAGAGCAGATTTTCTAAGAACGGAACTATACCAGAACCTCACCTTAGCACAACAACAAACTATTTATGGCTACAGCCTACGTTTCGTAGAGTTTCTGGTTAAGCGATACCCCGTTTCCAAACAAACACAACATCAAATTATGGAAGCAATGATGCGAGATATGTCTCCTATCCAGTTGGAGATAACTAACAATACGGAAATAACCCGTAAAGGTTTAGTAATTCCAAAGGTAGGTAATTATCAAGATGTCATGCAATGGTTAGAGCAGGAGAAAGTCGATGGGCGTGACCACTATGAAGAAGCAGGAAGAAATCGCACGAAGATGTGCAAAAACATCTCAGAGATTTTAGGATGGGAAGTGGATCAAAATAGCCTACAAAAAGCACAAAATAAACCACAAAAAAGATAATTGGGACAAAATTGGGACAAATTTCCTAACTCGTCCCAATTAAAACCACTACCTTTGCACTCGATTTCGAAAGAAGTCGAGTTTTTTTATTTATTAACCGCAAGGTTTTGTCTGGCTTGGATATCCATTGAATGCGCATTCACTTTCAAAGCCGAGCATAAATCCTTTCGGTTATGAAAACCAAAACTATTACTCCTACGCAACTCGCCGAGTTGCAAAACTGCCTCCAACGGATTAACGATATCCTTGGATTATCTATCACTATCTCCGATGCGCACTTCACGCACCGTTCCTCCGTATGTCCACGCAAGCGCACTACACCTCGCGTGACCAATTCCACTTTCACTTACCGTTGGCTTGCAACACACCCTAAACGCATAACAGAGCTCTATCAGTATCTTCTCCGTGCGCAATGGATTGCTGCGGACACCAATCCCGAGGACTTCCTGGCTATCTTCTCTGGAGAGACTACCAACTGCAAGATTCGTTGGACAGGAAGGAAAACACATCTTGTATTCCTTTTCCGCCTCTTAACAGATCGCCAATATATCTCCACGCCGAAAGGTATCGGCAGATGGATGATTGTCGGTAGCCATTTCGTTGATGCGCATAATCGATTCTTTACCTTCCTCAATAGTCAGCGAATACCAGTAAAAGCGCAACCTGCTATTGAGCAATTAACCGAACTTCTAAATGTAGCAAATCACTAAATGACTGCACAAATGTATGCGTAGCAAAAAAAATGTGCGAAAAATCATTCCATTCATAACAGACAGATTATCAGATATTCACAAAGACGGAAAGGCGCACATTTTAGCCATCAGACCTAAAATGTATGCACAAAATCCTTGCTGCGCATACATTTTCTGCAGCATTATTATAGAAACGCGTCAACAGAGGACACTACCCAATGTATACAAAGTTGAATCACTTAAATTACTTAAAAGAATGACAAACATGGTTATAATTTTTGTAGGCGAAGCCGTATTTTTGTTTCAAAAAATAATTGACGATAATTGATGACCCAATTGACGATAATTGTCGTTAATATAATCCTTGATTTATAAATATTTTTGTAGCAAGCGTAGCGCTGCGTATTTTTGTTACAAAAAATAATCCATGAATTGTCAATAATTGTCGATTTAATTGTCATCGATTGTCTTAAATTCATACTCTCCCGTTCAATGCCGAACACTCATGTCTAACAAGAACTCGCCAAACTCTAATCCCTATCTAAATCATTAACCACTCACATTACCGCCGTTATCTGACAGCAAGCAATCTAACAGCGTAGCGGTCGGTTTTGTGAACCAAAATCACAAAACTTTATGGCACAAGTCGTTTACGAAGACCCGATTCATCACCTTTCGGGCAAAATCTCCAAAAAGTACCGCACTTGCTACAACTACCGCAAGCGTTCCGACCGCAAGTACACCTCCGTACATGGCGAACGCACTACCAAGGTGTCACAAGCCGAAGTGGATCACCGCACCAAGTTCGGCATCGTGGCTCAAATGGTCAACACTCGTTTGGCAGACCCAAACCAAATGCAGTTGGATCAATTGGCCTTCAAAGCACAAAGCAAGTACAAAACCCTACGCCAGTATGTATGGCACCAATGCTCCGAGGAGTACGACAAACAGAACGCGTAAAAATTAACCTCCTGCTCGCTTGGATCAAGGAGACAAACAACAATTCCATTTTCTAATCATGAAACAGTTAACCGACATTCAAAAACAACGCCTCATCCAGGCAATTAAATACCTTGCATTGTCCATTGCTACGGCTATTGCTATGGCTTTTGGTTTAACCTCTTGCAATGTGACCCGTACTATCACCACCGAAAGCAAATCACTCACTCGCGGTGACACGGCAGTCATTATCCAATCGAAGACCATCGAGTCCTATAACGCCAAAAAGAATTAGGACTGCTGGTCCCAAGTGGTCGTTCGGAAATCCCGAATGACCACTTTTGAATAGAAACACTTTATATAGTTTGCTTTGGTATAGAATTTGTATCTTTACCATTGAATAGTATGTCAAAACAATAGGCATTACCCAAAAAATCACACTTTTTCTTGCATACATTTGCCTATGTGAAGAAAAAATCGTAACTTTGCAGGCGTAATAGAAAAGTAAATATGGACAAACAAACTCAACGCGACTACCTCTATATGCGCATGGCGCGCACATGGTCAGAAAATAGCTACTGCGTTCGCCGCAAAGTGGGCGCGATATTGGTGAAGGACCAAATGATTATCTCGGATGGTTACAACGGTACTCCAAGTGGTTTTGAGAATATCTGCGAGGATGATAACAATGTGTCTAAGCCATATGTTTTGCACGCTGAAGCCAATGCTTTGACCAAGGTAGCACGCAGCAATAATAGCAGCGAAGGAGCAACCCTGTATGTAACTGCTTCGCCATGTATGGAGTGCGCGAAACTGATTATCCAATCGGGTATCAAGCGCGTGGTATATGGCGAGAAATACCGTATCATGGACGGTGTCGAACTCCTTGAACGCGCAGGAGTAATAGTAGAATTTTTACCTGATACTCCTGCCTCTAACCTTTAACCTCTAACCTTTAACCTAAATTTTTATGAAAAAGTATTTATTTCCCACACTGACCATTGCCTGTCTGCTGATAGGCTTCCTTATTGGAAATGCTGTTTCCAATAAGGTGAATGCGCAACGCTTCTATATTCAGAATGGTCAATTGTTTCAGCAACCAGAGTCGAAGATTGACCAGTTGTTGCTATTGATGAATCAGGCGTATGTGGACCCTATTGATGTGGATAGTATCTCTGATGAAGTAATGATGGAGATTGTGAAACGCCTCGACCCACACTCCGCGTATATCCCCAAAGAGGATTTGGAGATGGTGAACTCGGAACTCTCTGCTTCTTTCTCGGGTATTGGCGTGCAGTTTTCTATTCAAAACGATACTGTTCAGGTAGTCTCCGTAATCTCAGGTGGTCCTTCAGAGGGCATTGGTGTGTTGGCTGGCGATAAGATCGTGTCGGTCAACGACTCTGCTTTTACGGGCAAGACCGTGACCAACGAGCGTGTGATGCATGCTTTGCGCGGTCCGAAAGACACACAAGTGACCATTGGCGTGGTGCGTAGCGGTACGCCTGAAGTGTTGTCCTTTACCATTACCCGTGGCGAGATACCTGTACACTCGGTAGATGCGAAGTTTATTATTGAGGAGAAAGGACAAAAGATAGGCTTCGTGCGTGTGAATCGTTTTGGCGAGAATACCTACAACGAGTTTATATCGGCATTGACTTCGCTCAAAGGGCAAGGAGCCTCCGCTTATATCGTGGACTTGCGCGAGAACTCGGGTGGCTATATGGACCAAGCCATTAAAATGGCGAATGAGTTCCTTAGCAAGGGCGATTTGATTGTCTATTCCGAGGGTCGTGCATATCCTCGCTATGAGGCGAGAGCCAACGGTTCGGGCCGATTCCAACGCGATTCGTTGGTGGTGTTGATAGACAATTTCTCAGCTTCTGCCAGCGAAATCTTTGCGGGAGCCATGCAAGACAACGACCGTGCTACTATCATTGGTCGCCGTTCATTTGGCAAGGGATTGGTGCAACAGCAGATACCATTCACGGATGGTAGTGCGGTGCGTCTGACAGTAGCGCGCTATTATACGCCGTCAGGGCGTTGTATTCAGAAACCCTACAAGATGGGCGAAGGCGATGACTATGCAATGGACTTAATCAATCGCTTCGAGCATGGCGAGTTCTATTCGGCAGATAGCGTACAAATCGCCGATTCCACCGTGTATTTGACCAAGAAAGGTCGCATTGTGAGAGGTGGCGGCGGTATCATGCCAGATGTGTTTGTCGGTCGTGATACTACGCTCAATACCCCATACTTCAATATCGTAGTCAATCGTGCCTACACCTATCAGTTTGCGTACCAGTACACCGACCGCCACCGCAAGGAACTCAGCAAATACAAAGACTGGCAGTCGTTGGAGAAGCACCTGCTGAAAGCCAACTGGCTGCCTGAGTTTGTGGCGTTTGCCAAGGAGAAGGGTGTAGAGCCTAACCCCGAGCAGTTGGCAAAGTCCAAACCGTTGTTGGTGCGATTGGTAAATGCCTATATTGTGCGCAATATATTGAATGATGAGGGCTTCTTCCCACTCTTCGAACGCGATGATGACATTACCAAGAAAGCAGTAGAGGAATTAACTTCTTCACAACACTAAACAACTCTATACAATACTATCCACCTTTATGAACCAACGATTTCAACGCATACGCGAGTTTATCCAGTACGACCTTTGGCGGCAACCTCATATCACGACCCACGACCCTAAGAAACGCTTAGGGTATCGTGTCTTACAAACGATTATCTTGGTGGCTCGCGGATTTAAGGACAAAGCGCTGAATGTGCGTGCCAACTCGTTGTCGTTCTCGTTGTTGTTCGCTTTTGTGCCGATGATTGCGGGTGTGTTTGCTATAGCACGAGGCTTTGGATTTGAGGAATTGTTGCGTGAACGCCTTTCCAATAGTTTCTTGGCGGAGGCCAATATCGTGCCTGTGCTTATGGAGTGGGTGGAGCGTTATTTGGAAACAGCACGCGACGGGTTGTTCCTCGGTATCGGTTTGATTGTCTTGATTTGGGCGGTGTATGCGTTCTTCAATATGTTGGAACGCTCGTTCAATACGATTTGGAATGTGAAGCAGTCCCGCTCGTTTGGCAGACGATTGACCAACTATATGGTGGTGCTACTATTGGTGCCAATCATGATTATCCTGACTTCGGGTATATCGATTTTCCTTAACTCAACTGCCACTCTTTCGCCTGTGTGGCAAGCCATTGAGCCTATTCGCCGACTGCTGCTGCGCTTGATACCGTTTGTGGTGGCTTCGGGTGTGTTCACATGGATATTCTTCGCTATCCCGAACACGAAGGTGCGTTTCCTTTCGGCGGTCATTCCTGGCATTATCATGGGTGTGTTGTTCCAAGTGGTGCAGATGTTCAGCGTTTATTTGGTAGTGTTGTTCACTCGCATGAGCGTGGTATATGGTGCTTTCTCGGCTATTCCGCTGATATTGATTTGGTTGCATATCACCTGTTGGCTGCTGTTGATTGGCGCAGAGTTGGCATTTGCTATCCAAAACAACGATATGTTTGCCTACGAAAAGGACTTGCAGACTATGTCGCGCCGCTACAAGGATTATGTAATGTTGTATCTCTTATCGGTGATTGTCAAGCGCTTTGAGCAGGGTGAGGCACCTCAAACAGCGCAAGAGATGGCAGAACAGAATCAGTTGCCGATTCGTTTGGTACAACAATTATTGACCCGTTTGGAAGACACCAATATCCTGCACCGCGTATCTGCCGAGCAAGAGGACGAGGCGTTTGTTCCTGCTATGGACCCCCGTATGATTACTGTAGAGATGGTGATTGGTCGTATCTCGGCGCAGGGTACGGAAGAGTTTTTGCAGCATACGCCACAAGAGATGCAAGCGTTTTGGCAACGCTATTTGCAAATGTGCGATGCCAACACTTCGGATAATATCCCTGTGGGTGATTTATGAATAGATGATATACCCCGCTATACCTGCCAACACAATCAGTAGAATAGGGTGGGAAATGATATTGAGTGCGGATTTCAGCCAATTCGCGCTCTTTTTTATGAATAGGGGCAATATGGTCAGCACACACACAATGCCGAATATCGTCCAACTCTTCCAATCAATGAAACTCACCGATGGTTGTCCCATAGGTCGAATCAGCAGCAATGCTGCGGCTGCAATCATACCCAATACCGACAAACGCAGCGTGTGCATGGTGCGGGTGAAGTAGATATTGTGCTGAAAGCGGGTGCTGATGATGAAATATACCTTACAAATAGATAGCATGATAATCAGGCTGGGAATAACTATTGCCGTGGTGGCAAGCAGACTTCCCCACACATTTCCCGTGGCTGTGTAGCCCACATAAGTGGCACAGTTGATGCCAATAGGTCCTGGGGTTACTTGGCTAATAGCAAGAATATCCACAAACTCCTCTTGTGTCATCCAACCGTGTATCTCTACCTCATGTTGGATCAGCGAGAAAATCGCCAA
Organism: Paludibacteraceae bacterium; assembly: GCA_045121435.1. Lineage (GTDB taxonomy): Bacteria > Bacteroidota > Bacteroidia > Bacteroidales > Paludibacteraceae > Colicola. The sequence continues at coordinate 50,076 of JBGVFY010000030.1, forward strand.
TCCACCGCCAAAACCGAAGAGGCCGATCTTTAGGAAACTCAGAAACAACTGCAAGTAAATCATTTGCTCCTCCTTTCTTTCAACCAAGTGAATAGCAGTGTCACCAACGCAGTCACCAAGATAATCCATACAGGGGATAAGCCACCTAACCAAATCAATAGCGCACCTGCAATAGGGATACTGGCAGTTGCCCAACTGATTTTAGCACTCACCGCCATGCGGCAGAGCGGAGCCGCAATTAACGCCACCACCGCAGGGCGAATACCTTTGAACACAGCCTCTACGGCAGGCAAGTCCTTGTAGTCTTGGAAGACCATGGCAATTGCCAAGATAATGAGGAAAGAGGGAAGTACTGCACCCAGCACGGTGGCAATCACGCCCCGCCATCCACCAATGCGCCAACCAATAAATATCGCCGAATTCACCGCAATTAATCCAGGGGCAGCTTGCGCCAAAGCAATCATATTCATAAACTCCTCGCGGTCAATCCAACCTTTGCGATCCACTATCTCGCGCTCAATCATGGACAACATTACATAGCCTCCACCAATCGTGAAGGTGCCGATTTTGAGGTATGTCCAGAAGAGTTGGAGGTAGAGCATGGTTGGATCGCTGCGCTGTTAGATGTTAGACCGTTGCACTGTTAGACCGCGACTTTGTCGCTGTTAGATACTGGAAATCTAACTTCTCTCAGCTCACAGAGCGGTCTAACAACAAAGTGTTCTCTCAGCCCGCAAGGGCGGTCTATTTTTTTTCTTTGAGTTCTTGTTTGATGAATTTCACGAGCATGTTGATAGCAGCATTGTTGTGTCCGCCTTGAGGGATGATGACGTCCGCATAGCGTTTGCAGGTCTCGATGAACTGCTCGTGCATGGGCTTGAGTACGCGTTGGTAGCGCTCCATCACTGCCTCAATCGTGCGCCCGCGTTCCACTATATCACGCTTCGCTACGCGTATGAGACGGTCATCCGCATCGGCATCAACGAAAATCTTGAGGTCCATCTGTTGGCGGAGATGATAGTCGCGGAGCGCCATAATGCCCTCCACGATAATAATCTCTTTTGGCTCAACGTGTACCGTTTCTTGCAAACGTGAAGAGGTAATGTAGTCGTAGATGGGTTGCTCTACGGCTTGACCTTTCTTGAGTTGCTCGATGTGCTTCGCCAACAGTGGCCACTCGAAGGCATCGGGGTGGTCGAAATTGATGTTCTGACGCTCTTCAGCAGGTACATGGCTACTGTCTTTGTAGTAAGAGTCTTGGGGAATGACTACGACTTCGCCCTTTGGAAGGCGCTCTATGAGTTTGCGTACCACGGTTGTTTTTCCTGAGCCGGTACCGCCCGCAATGCCGATGATAAACATAGACAATTATGAATTTTGAATTAAGAATTAAGACCGTTCTACGGATTATCGGGTGCAAAGGTACTATTTTTTTTGCATATACGCAAATTTTAGTGTATCTTTGCAAAATATTTGAAAAAAGTAAAAAATGTTGTAGCAAATCGGGTAGGAGGTGCGTCTAATGGGCAGATGTAGTTAAAAATTCGCTGCAAGTTACGCAAAATTGCCTAACGAAGGTAGTAAAAATAAACGAAATATATGAAACAAACCGAAAAAGAATTTGCAGCCCTGGTCAAGGAGCAGAAGAGCACGATATATAGTATCTGCTATATGTTCTCCAAAGACAAGGATGAGATTGATGATCTGTTTCAAGAGACATTGATTCATCTGTGGCAGGGCTTTGAGAAATTTCGTAATGAGAGTAAGATTGAGACATGGGTATATCGCGTGACGATGAACACGTGTATCTCGATGGACAGAAAAGAGAAACGCCGTGGCGAGCGTATTCCGTTGGCGGTGGACATTGACTTGTTCGATGAAAACGACAAAGATATGGAGCAAGTGCAGATGCTCTACAAGCGGATTCATCGGTTGGGCGTGTTTGACAGGGCAATTATTATGCTGTGGTTGGAGAACCTAAGTTACGATGAAATCGGGGAAATTGTAGGCATTAGCGCGAAAAATGTGTCGGTGCGCTTGGTGCGTATCCGCGAAGAGTTGAAGAAAAACCATTAACCTTATAAAATAGATATATTATGGATGAATTGCAAGAAATGCGCGAGCAACTGGCTGCGCTGAAAGAGAAATTGAATAAGCAGGAGATAGTCAATGAAAGACTTATGCGTGATGTATTGGTGAAAAAACAAAGAAAAGATGTAATAGGCTCATGGGTTTTGCTGATCTTTTTGGGTAGTGTGCTTGTTATTATATGGACGATGAAACTTTGTGTGCCAGAGATGGATGTGGATTGGTGGCAACTAGGTTATCTGACTATCGCATCTGTCTTAGTGCTTGTAAGTGTAATAACACCCGTTTTTATGATTAAGATGAAAGATATTCGTTCAGGTCAATTATTGGACGTAGCAAAACAAATGAAGCGATCACATACATATATAAATGGTCAAGGGCATAAACTAATGATTTTAATAATCATATTGGGACTTGTTTTTGATTTTACACCTTCAACGTTTCATGGCGGGAAAGTGGATTGGGTAGGAGTTTGTATGTCTATTGTATGTTTGTTAACTATATTTATTATCAGTATAGTTCGTAGGTCACGGGGGCGTACTATTTACAGAAATAGATGGGAGAAGGAACTGGAACAAATTGAAGAAATGTCCGATTTAGACGAGAAAAATGATAAGGCGGAATCGGAAACGAAAAACTGAAAAAAGTAAAAAAAAGTTGTAGTAAATAGGACAGGTAGTACGTCTAATGGGTAAACATTAGTAAAAAGTTCGCGGCAAGGTAGCATAAAAACAAACGATAGATATGAAACAAACCGAAAAAGAATTTGCGGCCCTGGTCAAGGAGCAGAAAAGCACGATATATAGTATCTGCTATATGTTCTCCAAAGACAAGGATGAGATAGATGATCTCTTTCAAGAGACATTGATCCATTTGTGGCAGGGCTTTGAGAAATTTCGCAACGAGAGTAAGATTGAGACATGGGTGTATCGCGTGACGATGAATACCTGTATTTCGATGGACAGAAAAGAGAAACGCCGCGGCGAGCGTATTCCGTTGGCGGTGGATATTGACTTGTTCGATGAAAACGACAAAGACATGGAGCAAGTGCAGATGCTGTACAAGCGGATTCAGAAGCTGGGGCTGTTCGATAGAGCGATAATCATGCTTTGGTTGGAGAACCTAAGTTACGATGAAATCGGGGAAATTGTAGGTATCAGCGCGAAAAATGTGTCGGTTCGCTTGGTGCGTATCCGCGAAGAATTGAAGAAACAGTAACCATTAACCTTTAACGAATAAATATTATGGATGAATTGCAAGAAATGCGCGAGCAACTGGCTGCGCTGAAAGAGAAATTGAATAAGCAGGAGATTATAAGTGAGAAGCTTCTGAAAGAAACGATAGCTCGAAAAATGAAAAGGGCAAAAGTATGGGTGCTAGTTTCAGTTATCATGTTGATTATTCTTAGTGCTATGATTCTATCGTTGAACTATATTTGGTTCGAAAATGAAAATAATGCATTCTCTCCTACAAGTGTAGTATTCGCTTTGGTTGTATTACCAACGATTATTTTGGGTGTTGTTCAATTATTTAAGCTAAAGCCTAAAAAAATAGCAACAGCCTCATTGGGAGAGGTGGCAAGTCAATTGCAGCGGACAAAGGAATTTGAACATGGTAATTTTACTTTTTGGATGGCAGGAATTCCGTCTATTATAGTTAGTATTTACTTTATTATGATTTATGTACATAGTAAGAGTAATGTGATTCTATTGTGCGTAGTTGCCTATATACTTTTGGCGATTTGGAGTTATGTTACAAGGAAAAAACAGAGAAAGTCTAATCGTAGTGCTTGGGACGAATATATCCGTCAAATAGAAGAAATGTCCGATTTAGACGAGAAAAATGATAAGGCGGAATAGGAAACGAAAAACTGAAAAGTGAACACTCGAAGTAGAAAATGATAGAAAAAACGCATATCTCTTGCAGAAGTGCGTTTTTTTTTGTACCTTTGCACGGATTTTTATACAATGCAGAAATATGCCAAAATGGCAGTAGAAAACGGTTTGGCAAGGAATTTGTATAGGAAAGTGAAAACTGAAACTGAAAACTAAAAGTATATAATGAAAAAAGAAGTATCAACCAAGAAATTAGTAGAGACGATTATCGAAGGTATTCAAAATCGTAAGGGACAACGCATTGTGACTGTGGATTTGCGTAAGTTGCCTGTGGCTCCAGCAGAGTATTTTATCATTGCCGAAGGTGGCTCCAACACCCAAGTGGCAGCTATCGCAGACGAAGTGGACAGTTTTGTTCGCACACAAACCCATGTTCACCCGCTCTTCGTGGATGGTCGCGACAATGCGGAGTGGATAGTGCTGGACTACGGCAATATCTTCGTGCATATCATGCAGCGTGAGCCACGCGCCTACTACGATATTGAGCACCTATGGGCGGATGGCAAGATTACCGAAATCCCTGAAGTGTAATTATGAACCAAGAGCAAAGAACAAGGAACCAAGACAGATTAGCAATGAGAGAGAATGGTATTTGGTCTTGACTCCTTATTCCTTACTCCTTACTCTTTTTAAAATTTATGGCAGAACAGAAACCTAAACAACCTAACCAAACGAACAACCAAAACAAGAAGCCAAAGCGCTCGCCGCTGACTGGGCTCTATTATGCTATTATGATAGGTCTGCTGATCTTTTTCTTCTACCCAATGGGAGGTGAGAAAGGTATAGACAAAGACCTGAGTTACACCAAGTTTACTGCATATGTGGAGAACGATGCCGTGGCTTCTGTCACGGTATATGACGACAACACCGCCGAGGCAAAGATTCGTCCTGAGAAATATGTCTTGGTGTTCAACAACCAAGAGAAAGGCGAGAACGCCAACGGCAAACTGAAGATGCATGTGCCTTCTGTCGAGGAGTTCGCCAAGTATATTGACGGCGTGAACGCTACTCGCAAAGAGGCAGGCAAAGCGGCTATAGATGTCAGCTACGCCAAGTCCAAAGGCGACTGGTATCTCATACTGGTGAATATATTGCCTTTCTTGCTGATTGTGCTCTTCTTCGTATGGATGAGTCGCGGTATGGCCAACGCTGCAGGCGGCGGTCCTGGCGGTATCTTCAATGTGGGTAAGGTGAAAGCAGAAGTGCAGCACAAGGACAAAAAAGATAAAGTCACCTTCAAAGATGTGGCAGGTTTGGCAGGCGCCAAGCAAGAGGTGGAGGAGATTGTGTCCTTCCTCAAGAACCCAACCAAATACACCAACTTGGGTGGTAAGATTCCTAAGGGTGTGCTGTTGGTAGGCCCTCCAGGAACGGGTAAGACCCTGCTCGCCAAGGCAGTAGCAGGCGAAGCGAATGTGCCATTCTTCTCGATGTCGGGTAGCGACTTTGTGGAGATGTTCGTGGGTGTGGGTGCCAGTCGTGTGCGCGACCTATTCCGCCAAGCCAAGGAGAAAGCCCCTGCGATTATCTTTATTGATGAGATTGATGCTGTGGGCCGTGCCCGTGGCAGAAATAATATGATGGGCGGTGGCAACGATGAGCGCGAATCTACTCTGAATCAGTTGCTTACCGAAATGGACGGTTTCGGCAGTAACTCGGGTGTAATCATTTTGGCAGCCACCAACAGAGCAGATGTGCTGGATGCCGCATTGCTGCGTGCAGGTCGTTTCGACCGTCAGATACATGTGGAGTTGCCCGACTTGCAAGAGCGTAAAGAGATTTTTGGTGTACACTTGGCACCAATTAAGATAGATAAGGACTTGGATGTCAATTTCTTGGCAAAGCAAACACCAGGATTCTCGGGTGCGGATATTGCGAATGTCTGCAACGAGGCGGCATTGATTGCAGCGCGCAACGACCACAAGAGCGTGAGCAAGCAAGACTTTATGGACGCGGTGGACCGTATCATTGGCGGCTTGGAGCGCAAGAACAAGATTATGACCGAGGAGGAGAAACGCTCGGTGGCTTACCACGAGGCGGGTCACGCGACTATCTCATGGCTGTTGCGTTGGGGTAATCCGTTGGTGAAAGTGACTATTGTCCCTCGCGGCATGGCGTTGGGTGCAGCGTGGTATCTGCCAGAGGAGCGACAGCTGACCAACAAAGACCATATCATGGATAATCTTTGCTCCTTGTTGGGTGGTCGTGCTGCGGAAGAAGTGTTCTTGAAGCAGACTTCCACGGGTGCGCTCAATGACCTCGAACGTGCGACCAAACAGGCATACGCTATGGTGGCATACTATGGTATGTCCGACAAACTGAAGAACCTCAGTTATTATGATTCTACGGGCAGATACGATATGGGTATCACCAAACCCTACTCGGAGAAGACGGCGGAAGTGATTGATGCTGAGACAAGTGCAATTATTGCCGAGCAGATGGCACGCGCGAAGAAGATTCTGGAGGAGAACGCCGAAGGACATAATAAGTTGGCAGAGATGCTGATTGAGAAAGAGGTGATTACCTCCGATGATGTGGCAGCCGTATTGGGTCCTCGCCCTTGGACAAGCCGTGAGGATGAGATTATTGCAGCCAACGATGCCGCTCAAGCTGCCGAGGAGAAACCTAAGAAGAAACGTGCTTCTCGCAAGAAAAAAGAGGAAACAACTCCTGCAGAAGGCAATCCAACTTCTAACAGCGACAGCGGTCTAACAACCGAAGGTGGTCTAACTTCTAACAGTGAAAACGATTTAAAATAAATATAAGGTTATGAAAAAGTTTATTCTTAGCACTTTGGTGCTGGCGTTGTCAATGAGTATGGCAGCGCAACAACCACAGCCACTGCCAGTGGATTCGGCAGTACGCGTGGGCAATTTGGATAATGGTCTGACTTATTACATTCGTCACAATGAATATCCTAAACAGCGTGCGGAGTTCCATATCGCGCAAGCGGTAGGTGCAATCTTGGAGGAGGATCATCAAAACGGTTTGGCTCACTTCCTCGAGCACATGGCGTTCAATGGTACTGAGCACTTTGAGGGCAAAGGTATTATTGAATATTTTGAGTCTATCGGTGTGAACTTCGGTGGTAATATCAATGCTTATACTTCGTTGGATGAGACAGTATATCGCCTCAGTGAGGTGCCAACCGTTCGCGAAGGTATTATCGACTCTGCTTTGCTCGTGATGCACGACTGGGCTTGCGGTCTCTCGCTCTTGGAGGAAGAGATTGATGCTGAGCGTGGTGTGATTCGCGAGGAGTGGCGTACAGGCGCACAAGCCAATCGCCGTATGTGGAAGGCTATCAACCCTCTGAAATACCCAGGTAGCCAATATGCAAAACGCGATGTGATTGGTGATACCGCGGTAATCAATAACTTTGCATACGATGCACTCCGCGACTACTACAAGAAATGGTATGGACCAGATAACCAAGCGATTATCGTAGTAGGTGATATTGATGTAGATCAAATCGAGCAAAAGATTAAGGCGTTGTGGGCAGATGTACCTGCACGCGAGAACCGTGGTGAGCGTCCTTTGTATTCAGTGGAGAATAATCAAGAACCTATCGTGGCTATCGTGCGCGATAAAGAGGCTCAATACACACGCATAGAGATGGAGTTCAAGAAGGATAAACTGCCACAAGAGTTGCGTGGAACCAATGCTGCTTACACCATGGACTTGTTCGTGAATTTGATTTGCGAGATGTTCAACAACCGTCTGCAAGAGTTGAGCATGAAGCCAGAGGCTACTTTCGTAGGTGCTGGTTCGTATTATGGCGAGTTGGTAAAAGAGAAAGATGCGTTTGTAGCAATCTATCTGTCAAAGCAAGGTCAAGAGGTGGCAGCATACAAGGATTTGCTCACTCAATTGGAGAAGATGCGCCGCTATGGCTTCACCAATGCGGAATTGGATCGCGTGAAAAAAGAGTGCTTGGCTTCTTATGAGAAGGCATACAACGAACGCAATACGGTTCGCAATATCAATCGTGCACAAGAGTGCATTCGCCATTATTTGGACGGTGCGCCAATGCCAGGCGAGGAGTGGGAGTATCAAATGCTGCAACAGATGTTGCCAATGGTGACTGTGGATATGCTTAATCAGTTTGCTCAAGGTTTGATAACCGATGAGAACTTGATTATCTCTTTCCAAGCACCAGAGGACAAGAGCGTGGTGCTTCCAACCGAGGCAGAGGCAGTAGAGATGTTGGCTGCAGTGAAGAACGAGGAGATTGAGGCTCCTGTGGAGGAGGCTATCCGTGAAAACTTGGTAGAGACTGCTCCAAAAGCAGGCAAGATCAAAAAGACCAACTATATTGAGAGTCTGGGCGCAACCGAGTGGACACTCTCTAATGGTGTGCGTGTAGTGGTTAAACCTACTACTTTCAAGCAAGACGAGATTCTCTTCTACGCATTCTCACAAGGTGGCTATTCGTTGGTAGCAACAGCTGATCTTCCTTCAGCAGCATTGGCTACTGATGTGGTAGAGTTGGGCGGTTTGGCCGATATGAGCGCAACCGACTTGCAAAAAGCATTGACAGGCAAACGCGTATCAGTAAGCCCAAGTATCAGCGCATATAACGAAAGCGTAAGCGGCTCAAGCACGATTAAGGATTTGGAGACAATGCTCCAACTCAACTACCTCTATTTCACTGCTCCACGCCGTGATGAGGAGTCTTATCAAACATTGATGAGTATTTTGAATAGCCAATTGGCAAACCGCGATAAGAATCCTAAAGTGGCATTCTCTGACTCGGTACAAATGATGCAAACTGACCATTCAGATCGTACTATCATTTTCAATAAAGCGATGTTGGAGAAGGTGTCTTTGGATAAGGCATTGGAGGTTTACAAGGCTCGTTTCGCTAACCCTGCTGATTTCATTTTCTTCTTCGTGGGTAATGTAGATCCTAACGACGAGGCTTTCCAAGCACAAGTGCGCACTTGGTTGGGCGGACTAAAGACCAACAAGAAAATGGAGAAAGCAGCAGATGATAAGGTGCGCGTAGCGATGGGTATCCAAAAGAACTATTTCACTCGCCAAATGGAGACCAAGACCGCAAGCAACCGCATCCAATATACTTCATACGATATGGCATATACTTTGGCTAACGATCTGAATATGGAGATGATTGGTCGTATTCTCTCTACTCGCTACTTGGAGTCTATCCGCGAGCGTGAAGGTGGCTCGTATGGCGTAGGTTGTGCTGCTTGGATGAACCGTCACCCAGTACCATATGCACAATTGATTATGCAGTTTGATACCGATCCTGAGAAGCAAGAGAAACTGATGAACATTATTCACGAAGAGGTGAATACGATTGTAGAGAACGGTCCTTTGGCAAAAGACTTGAACAAAGAGAAAGAGTCCATGCTCAAAGACTTTGAGGAGGACTTGGAGAAGAATAGTTATTGGAAATCAGTACTCTCTATTTACTACAAGAATGATATCAACTATATCACTGACTACAAGGCTGCTGTAGAGGCTATCACTGCCGAGACTGTACAAGCAACCTTAAAGAAACTTGTTGCTTCTGGCAACATATTCGAGGTCGTGATGCTGCCATAAGCATTGTAAAAACACTGTGAAAGTTAAAAGAGGGCGTGTCAGTTTTGACACGCTCTCTTGTTTTTAAATTCTTTTGTAAGGTGTTGCAGGATAATTGTGATTACATGCAGTATTATCCAACAAAACACGACAAAGCAGAAAAAATCAAAGAAAAAGTTTATTTTTCTTTACATACTGACAACTTTTAGCAGTTTGCGATACTACCTTTGTCGCCGATTTCGGGATTTCATAGCCCAAAATAGAATGTTTAATTGTAAAAAAAAATCGTATGACAACAGTACAAATGTTACAAATTCCGTTTGAAGAAACAGCAACGATTACAGAATCTTGCTTCATAAACGCACAAATTGCACAAAAAGTTTGTATATCTACAAAAAAAAATGTACCTTTGCAGGCAATTAGCGATAACATGACATTTATGCCTGATTCTATTGATAAAATATCGAACATTCCAACCACGAAGAAAATTCGAGTGGTAGATTTGTTTGCCGGTGTGGGTGGGTTATCATACGGTTTTGCACACGATGATAGTTTTGAAATTGTAGCGGCTAACGAAATTTTATTACCTATGGCTACTGCATATTCATTAAATCACCCATATGTAAAAATGTACAATAAAGATATTAAGGATTTTTCTATAGCCGATTTATCAAACGATTTGGGACTGCATAAGGGAGATATTGATGTGGTAATTGGTGGACCACCTTGCCAAGCATACTCTACTGTAGGAAAAAGATTAATAGATGATCCACGGGGTAAGTTGTTTCAAGAATACTACCGTATTTTGTCCGAATTACGCCCTAAAGTCTTTATTTTTGAGAATGTAAAAGGATTATTATCCATGTGCGGGGGTGATTTGATAAAAACTATCATTTCACTATTCCAATCATTGGGATATGATGTCAATATCAAAGTACTGAATGCCGCCGATTATGGTACACCTCAAATCCGCGAGCGTGTGATATTGGTAGGAACATTATTAGGAGGTCGATTTAAGTACCCAGCACCTACTCACTATAATCCCGAAGTGGCTGTAATAGAAGGCCTTAGACCTTATGTTACATTGGGTGAAGCATTAAGTGATTTGCCCACCATTGCCAATGGTGGAAAAGCCACAGAATACACTACAGAGCCACAAAATGATTACCAACGATTGATGCGTACTAATCACCCTACCGTATTATTAGACCATAATGTAGCAAAAAATGGAGAACATTTAGTACGCTTAATGCAGGCTCTTCCTGATGGGGGCTCTCCTGCCGATGTACCTGAAGAATTGCGCCCATCCAGCGGATTCGCTAATTGTTATTGCAGATTATGGTGGGATAGACCCAGCACTACTATTACCCGAAATTTGGGATGTGTGTCCTCCTCGCGCTGTGTACACCCTAAACAACCTCGTCCTTTATCTACGCGAGAAGGTGCACGCTTGCAGGGCTTTCCTGATGATTATCAGTTTTTTGGCAGCAGAACAGAAAGAAACCTACAGATTGGCAATGCAGTACCAACGTTCCTCTCAAAAGCCATAAAAGAGGCTGTTAAGGCGTATTTATCGCAAAATGACCACGGGCAAGCACTACCTGACCAACCAACTACCTGCGATAAACTACAACAAACAAAGCACATTGAACGAACATTGTTTGATTAAATATATATAGTAACACATAGTGTCAAACGGCATATATCTTCAGAGAGAAACGGCAAACTTCAAGAAAATGAGTAGATATATGTCCCTGCTATCCGTGTCAGAACATGGGTGACGGGGTATCATTTTCGAGTTTGCCGACTTAATCTCTTACCCTGTCGCCTATGTTCTTTTTGATTAATCGGATAGTCGCTATTCGATTAATTTTTTATATTATGGCAACAAGAAACAGAGCAACAGGTTGGCAACATGCCAAAGTAAGTGGTCACAAGAACGAGGATTTGGTCACAGAACTTGTAATGAGTAATCCTGATATCCAACAGGCATTACTGCGGTGCGCGAACAAAGAAGGAAAAATTACTGGAATTGCAGAAGGTGGATTACACGAACAAAATGTAGCATCCGTATTAGATGATACAACCAAATCCAAACCTGACATAAAAATGCAACTATCCAATGGCGGACATCTTAATATCTCTATTAAGAAAAGTTGGGGAGGACAAGTGTTCCTTATTCAGCCTGAACGATTTATACAAGGATTTGAAATACAATACGATTGCTCTATCCCGCAAAATGTAAAGCGTGCTATTATGTTGTTTTTTGGAAAAGCAGAAGATACTATGGATATTATCAATCAATATAGTTCTATCCATGAAATCAAGCAATATGAATTGCGCAAATGGCGATTAACAAAAGATACTTTAGAAGCGTACGACCCAACGCTATCTGCTTGTTTATTGGAGTGGATGAAAGCAAATATTGTCGAAATTTTTGATTTTTGTTTTATTCGCGGATTAGCACAAAACGATAGTGATTGGGCAGATGTTATATGGTATAAAAATCTCCTCGCAAATGAGGAGGATCCTGATACATTATTTGACATGGCAGACTTAAAACAAAAAATCTCGGATAACCGCGATTTAGTAGTCTATGGTACACGAAATGGCGGTAGCACTATTCAACTACCTTTTGGATTCCTACAATTTCATAATCCGCCTAAAGATTATCCTTCTCAAAATTGTATGCAGTTTCATCATAAGTTAAGTAGTTTGAGATATATAACAAGGTAGGTTCATTACCGAAGCACCAATTGTCTCAGCGGGTATGGTTAGGCTTGACCATACCCGCTGTGTTTTGATATCAAATAATCTATTCCTATGCGAGCAACCATGATGGATCCTATAGAGCATATTTGGGGCAAGATAGAATTCATAATTCCGTACGATTAATGGATGGCATTCAGTCCATTAAAGACAAATTAGGTAATCTGTGTAACTGTATCCCACAAGGCAGTACATCCCTCCATAAGATCGCGGTAGGTGGCTTCGAAGTCGCCTGTGTACCAAGGGGCAGCCAACTCCGCCGTCAGAACAACGAGTTCATTGAGATTCGCTCTCCGCCTATTGCCATGCTCCTTTCGGGCACACCCAACCAAGTGTTGCCTCTCTTGCGCAACCGCGAGAACGGACTCATGTCCCGCTTCGCTTGCTATGTCGTTAATTCTCGTATGGACTTCGATGACAATGTCTGGGATGTTGAGGGCGAAGGCAATACCCCCTCTGAAGCCCTTCTCTACGACCGCCTCGCCACCGAACTGGGCGACCGCTATCTGTGGATGGAGACGGCAGGGCATGCGTGTTACTTCTACTTCTCCGACGCCCAACTCAAGACTATCCGCCGTATATTCCGCAGCGTCACAAACTGCTCATGCACGCAGCTATGGTGTTTCAGATGATGCCCGAACTGAAGGTTACACCTATGGGTGAGATTGGCGGCAACATGTTGCAACGCCAATTCTTCCAAATGCTTCCCACGGACTTCACCAAACAGGACGCCATTACGCAAGCCGAAGTCCTTGGGGTGGCGGAAACAACCATGAAACGATGGCTTACAAAATATGTGCAAACATCTGATATTGAGCGTATAGGGCACGGGTTGTATAAAAAGAAAGGTGCTTATATAGTATGCGCAAAGTGCGAAAACTGCGCAATCCATTGTCCAATCAACTTGACATTTTCGCACTTTTCGCACTTTGCGCACATACCTTTAATTTGCTACATTGTTCATCCTCCTCCTTTTTTAGTGGGAGGTTTGGAGGGGGGGCTTCCAATCCCTTATCTCTACTATGACATTACTATGTGATTACTATGATATTACTATGTTATTCAAAGCCCTTCCTTATAGAATTACAAGCCTCCGCGACCCTCTGCAACGCGCCATGTGAGAAACCCAATGGCAGGCGCAACTCAAAAAAGCCGAAGCCGACGCTCCGCTTGACCCACACACGGGCAAGCGCAAGATCTACATCAAGTTCGACTGCTATGTCCGCTCAAAAATCTGGCGCTTTTCGTGTCGCTCCCAGCGCCAATAGTTGTTATACTCGGTGAATTAACGCCGAGAAAAATAATAATTAGTGGGCGAACACCTCTTGTATCAAGGCAGTACATCCCTCCATAAGATCGCGGTAGGTGGCTTCGAAGTCGCCTGTGTACCAAGGGTCAGCCACGTCGCGGTCAAGCAAACGGCGAATCTTGGGTTGGGGGAGTGCCATATCACGCTGCATGATGTCCTCGCCCAACACACGGCGGAGGTTACGGATATTATAATCTTCCATGCAGAGAATAATATCAAACGCCTCGTAATCCTCGCGGGTAATCTGGCGTGCTGCATGGCGCGTGAAAGGAATATTATGCGCTGATAAACAACGCTTTGCAGGTGGATAAATATCGTTGCCAATCTCCTCGCGCGAAGTGGCACAAGAGTCAATGATGAATGTAGAGTTATGTGCAAGAGAATTGGCTTGTTGCTCAACCAGATGGCGCATGATCATCTCTGCCATCACGCTGCGGCAAATATTACCATGACAAACGAAAAGGATTTTGTTCATATTATTTGTTTTTTGCTTTGGGTACGAAAAACGCTACGACAATGCAGCCAATCATGCCTGCAATAATCACTACAAGGCGAATCGCGGGGCTATGGATGAAGAATATCGTAGAGAGGGCAACCATGGTTGCCATCAGCAGAATAATCCCAATCCGTTTACGCGTGGTGATACCGCCTTTCTGTTGATAATCAGTGATATACTTTCCGAGGAATGACCGCATTAACCATGCTTGTAGGCGTGGCGAACCCTTGTAGAAACACCACGATGCAAGCAAAACAAAGGGTGTGGTGGGCAACCCTGGCACCACCACACCTATCGTTCCTAAAAGCACAGCCACACTACCTGCTACAATGAAAAATACACGAGCACAGGTATGGTGTGAGTTGTTCTTCATCGATTATTGCTTAATAAACTTGAATGACATACCCATAAAGGTAACATTTACCTCGGTAGCAGAAGAGAGTTGGAACACACCGCAAGCGTCCAAGCCGATAATCTCCGCTAATTCAGGGTGCTCGTGCAAGTTATGAGGAACTACAGTTCCCATACCTGCTGGTGGGCAGTAATAAACATCGCCTTTTACCGTTCCCGACTTGAGTTGTCCCTCTTTATCAATGATTTTATAGTCAATAGCGCATGTGTTATCCTCCTTTACGGTGATGTTGATAGAGGAGCCAATGATGGCATTCCATGTCCATACACCTTGTATGGATTTAGGCATATTGTTCGCTTTTGGTTGTTTAGTGAGGGTGTATTCGCGATAAGCAAAAGTGAGAGGGTCTGCTTGTGGATTGAAAAGAATCATGGTAGTATCCAACTCCGTGGCGATTTTGCCTACGCCGGTGACGGCATCAAAGTCCTCCAATGTAGCCATGAAAGCATATTGCTCATCAAAGTCCACATCAACGCTTATAAGGGTAAGGTTGATTTTACCATTTTTATCTTTTGGGAATGCCAGCATATCCATACGATAATAATCCACTACCTCCGACTTCCAATAGCCCGTCATGCTGATGGTCTTGGCAGGGCGAACGCTGCGGTAGAACACCACAGTACCTTCTACCATCACAACGGTAAAGGTGCTGTCGGATGTGGCTTTGAGGTTGTATGTTTTGACATCTCCGCTGAGTTTGCCTTTGCCTGTGGTGGCATCGTAGGTGAGGGACATGTTTTCAGTTTCTGGATCTTCGTTCACATCGTAGGTGATAAGGGATGCGTTTTGTGCGTCCAATACATCTATTCCGTACCATTTTTCGTTGGCTCCTGTTGCTCCTTCCCAATATCCAACAAGGTTTTCGGGATAGGTGGTTACTACTGGCTCATTGCAACTTGTTATGCATAATGCCATAAACACCGCAACTGCGGTAAAAATTAGGTTCTTCTTCATAATAATTTATTGATTGATAATACTATTTGCTGCATTTGTAGGGGCAGGTTCTGTGCCTAATAGGGTTTGAATCTGCTGATATTCGCGGAGCATGTGCTCGCGATAGGGGTGGTCGTGGAGCAGTCGTTGCAGTTCCTGTTCAATGTTCGCTTGGGTAAAACGACTGGCTACTAACTCCTGTATCACTTCTTTGTTGGCGATAATGTTTACCAAAGTGAAGTGTTTGATTTTGAATAGGATAGGTTTGAGTATCCATTCCAGATACTTGCTACCTGCCACATGATAGACCGCCGTTTGTGGACAACCGATGAGGGCTGTCTCAAGGGTGGCAGTGCCCGAATTGACCACTGCTGCACTTGCCTCAGCGAGCAGGGGATAGGTGTTGCGCGTTAAGATCTCGTTTTGTAGGTACGACTGGTAAAAACTGTCCTCTATGCCAGGTGCTGCGGTTACTACAATCTGATATTTGTCGCCTGCCACTTGCCTTGCAGCAGCTAACATGGTGGGCAAACAATGGCTAATCTCGCTGCGGCGGGAACCGGGTAGAAGGGCAATGATGAATTTTGAATTTTGAATTTTGAATTCGTTGTCACAATCTCTTAATTCATCATTCATACTTCTAAACTCTCTTATGCAGTCTGCTGTCGGGTTGCCGACATATTGGCATTTATAGCCATGCTTGGCGTAAAACGCTGGTTCAAAGGGGAATATGCCTAAAATCTTGTCGCAATATGTAGCGATTTGGTGTACCCGCCACTCTTTCCATGCCCATATTTTAGGGGGAATATAATAAATGATTTGCGTGTTAGGCAAATGCTTGTGGCAGAACTTGGCAATACGCAGATTGAACGAAGGGTAGTCGATAAGTATCAATCTATCAGGCTTTTCGGCAAGTAATGCTTGTTTGGCAATACGCATGTTACGGCGCACCTTGTGCAGGTTGGTCAGCACTGCCACAAAACCCATATACGCCATATCTCGGTAGTCCACACGAATGTCGCACCCCTCAGCACGCATTTTGTCGCCACCCAAACCCACGAACAACGCTTGCGAGTCTTTTGCCCGCAAGGCTTTCATCAGATTCGAACCGTGAAGGTCGCCCGATGCTTCTCCTGCTATGAGAAAATATTTCATATTTCTCGTGTTGAGTGTTTAGAGTGTTATGCCATCAACGCGATACTGCCAATCAGGTAGGGTAATGCACCTATCAGTACGCCTTTTGCCAATTTCCACACTTCCATTGTGTAGAACACGAACAGTAGTGCCAAATTGGGGAATATCCCCACTTGCATGATTTTGCCCAAAATAGGACCCATCAATGCCATATCAAACGCCTCAAATGTGTACCACAAATTGAAGCGCTCGATATAAATATATCCTACCAAGACTGGCAAAGCAAGTCCCAGTAGGATACCAATCCAATATTTATCAAATCTCTGCGTAGGCTGTTTGATCAATCGTGCATGGGTGCACACTGACATAATGGTTGTTCATTGCCCAGATGTCGGTGTCCTCCACTTCGGGTTCTATATTTACAAATTCTCCTGTGAGCCAATAATACTTTTCGCCGTTCTCGTCCACGCGTTCTTCCATTTCTTTTTGCCAGAAGCCGCGACATTGGCGTGTCCAACGCACACCTTGCAATTCGCCCACAGGTGCGTTAATGTTGTAGCACACTCCGTATGGCATGCCCTCTTCCATGAGGTGGCGTGTGAGTTCAAGGATATACGACTCGAAATGACTGAAATCTGCCTCAGGACTATGGTCATCAATCGAATAGCCAATTGATGGAATCGCATGTTCCGCTCCTACGAAGCATGCACCCATTGTGCCTGAGTAGATTACATTTATGGCTGCATTTGAGCCATGATTAATACCGCTGGCAAGCAGGTTAATACGACTTGGGTCGCCCTCAAACAGCACATCCAACGCCAGTTTCACGCAGTCGCTGGGTGTACCATTGGTGGTATATACCGTAGCCTTTTTGTGCCACTCCTCGCTACCCCAATTGGGGTCGTTGAGTGGGCGGAGATACATAGGTTGTTGCACAGTGATGGCATTGCTCATGCCGCTTCGTGGCCCATCTGGGGCAACGACTGTCACGTGCCCCAGTTGGGTCAAAATGCGTACGAGTGTGAGTATGCCTTTGGCACCCCAACCATCATCGTTGGTAATCAGAATCTCCATTAGCCTACTACTGCCCAAACTACATCAATCACTTTCTTTGCCAACTCGTCAGCCTCTTCCATGGTGGCAGCCTCAGAGTACACGCGGATGATTGGCTCGGTGTTGGACTTGCGGAGGTGTACCCAACCGTCAGCAAAGTCAATCTTCACACCGTCACGGTCGTTGATACGCTCGCCTGCGAATTTACCTTTCACAGCCTCCAATACCTTATCCACATCAATCTCTGGGGTGAGGTCGATACGGTTCTTCGAAATGCAGTAGTCAGGGAAGGTAGCACGCAACTCGCTCACCTTGCAGCCTTTTTGTGCTAAACTGCTGAGGAACAATGCAATACCTACCAATGCATCACGACCGTAGTGGCTGGCAGGATAGATTACACCACCGTTGCCCTCGCCACCAATCACTGCGTTGGTGCGCTTCATTTCGGTAGTTACATTCACCTCACCTACAGCACTTGCGCTGTATGAACCACCGTGTTTTACTGTCACATCGCTCAATGCGCGTGTGGAAGACATATTGCTAACGGTGTTACCTGGGGTGTGGCTCAATACATAGTCTGCCACAGAAACGAGTGTGTACTCCTCGCCAAACATCTCGCCGTCCTCGCAGATAATGGCCAAGCGGTCCACATCAGGATCCACCACGAAACCTACATCGGCTTTGCCCTCGCGCATGAGGTCGCTGATTTGGGTTAAGTTTTGTGGGATTGGCTCTGGGTTATGTGCGAAATGACCTGTTGGCTCGCAGTTGAGTTCGATGATATTCTTCACGCCCAAGGCACGCAAGATAGCAGGGATTGCCACACCACCGATTGAGTTCACGCAATCAATAGCCACGGTGTAGTTCTTAGCTTCAATAGCGGCTTTATCCACCAATTCCAGTGCCATTACATCGCGCACATGGTCTGGCAAGTAGTCGCGATGGGTGATATGACCAAGGTCATCCACTTCAGCAAAGTTAAAGTCCTCTGCCTCAGCGATTGCCAACACCTCTTTACCCTCTTGGTCGTTGAGGAACTCGCCTTTTTCGTTGAGGAGTTTGAGAGCATTCCATTGTTTAGGGTTGTGGCTTGCGGTGAGAATAATACCACCAGCAGCCTTCAGGCCGGTTACAGCCAACTCGGTGGTTGGAGTGGTTGCTAAACCAATGTTAATCACATCATATCCCATACCAATCAAGGTACCGCATACCAGTTGGTCCACCATCTCGCCACTCAAACGAGCGTCACGACCTACTACGATTGTCTTGTTGTCTGGAATCATCGCTTTGCGTTGTGTTGCATAAGCAGCGGTGAAACGCACAACATCCACTGGGCTCAAACCCTCTGCAACGCGACCACCAATAGTGCCGCGAATGCCTGAAATACTTTTTACAAGTGCCATAATATTAGAATCGTTTAATTTGAATTTTCATGTCATATCCACGAGGAATCACATTGCTATTGTCATCCGTATTTCCCAAACGACTTGGACAGATAATTTTGCATTGCGATCCTGTGTATTTCATATATTCCAACGCAATTTGCCACCCAGTGAACGATTCATCGCTTGATACGCGATATTGCAGTTCGGTAGGGTGGGGTTGGTCGTCCGAGTTCCAAAAACGCGTAGTGTCAGCGTAAGCATCCAATGTATATTGGATATAGCGCAGCAGTACCACATCCTTGGCTTCCAAAGCAGGTTTAGTAGTGTCGCCTTTTGCCACTAAATGGAAATAAAAGTCATCGTAATCAGGTATTTTCCAATACACTTTTTCGCCCCATTCTTCCATGGTTTGAGGTTCTTCTTCTACAACAACGATTCCTTGTCGCTGAATAAAGTTCTCAATCAGTTTCTTTTCTTCCTCAAGGGCGTTAGAGTAGGTATTGTTGTCACATCCTGCGAGAATGAGACCCATAAATAGTAGAATATAAATGCTTAGTTTTTTCATTATTCGTTGATTGTCAATGTAATAACTAAATTTGTATAGGGTTTAATCAATGTAGTTCCTTCTGTTCCGTAGGCGGTGTACCATGGTGCCACAAGGCGCATTTGTTCGCCTCGGCTCATTTGTTTTAGGCTGCGGTTGATAGCCACGGGCAAATCGCCACTACCTACGGTGAACACATCTGTTATGTCTGCCAATAATTGTCCTGTCAGTTCTGCCATTTGCAGGTGCAACAGCACTTGTTCGCCTGCTTGCAGCGAGTCTGCGTATAGGCTCAGTGTCTTGGTGTACCAGAAACCAAACTCATCCAATACATAGGCTGCCGAATCGCCTTTCACCCAATCGCTACATGCTCTATCGGCGGCACTTGCCATTCGTTGGTTGAGTGCCATTTGTGCCAGCAACACGGAGTCCACTTCCTGTTTCTCGCTCAGTCGGCGTACTGGTTGTGGCTGCTGTGTGCAACCCACCATGACCAATAGCCCATAGCCCATCACCAATCGCCTATAGCCAATACCCAATCGCCTCATCGCCTTACTTCGCTATGCGCAGCAGATATTGTCCGTATTGCGTTTTCTCCATGGCTTTGCCCAACGCGCGGAGGTCGTCGGTGCTAATCCAACCTTGACGCCAAGCGATTTCCTCAATGCAACTCACATAGAAGCCTTGACGGTTTTGGATAGTTGCAATAAAGTTACCTGCGTCCAGCAAACTATCGCAGTTGCCCGTGTCAAGCCATGCAAAACCGCGCTCAAACAGTTTCACTTGCAACTTACCTTCTGCCAAATATACCTTGTTCAAGTCCGTAATCTCATACTCGCCACGCGCACTGGGTTGCAGCACGGCTGCTTTCTCGCAAACCGTTGAGTCATAGAAGTATAGACCAGGGATAGCATAGTTGCTCTTTGGCTCTTTGGGCTTCTCCTCTAAGGACAATACTTTGCCTGTCTCATCAAACTCCACTACGCCGTATGCGGTTGGGTCTTGCACCTCGTAGCCAAAGATACATGCACCGCATGTACCGCTTTCCACCTGCTTCACAGCGTCACGCAACATCTGACCAAAGTGCTGACCATAGAACATATTGTCGCCCAAAATCAAGCAACCAGGTTCGCCGTTCAAAAACTCTTTGCCCAGCACGAATGCTTGTGCCAAACCGTTGGGCACTTCTTGAATCTTATATTCAAAACGCATGCCAAGACGGCTGCCGTCGCCCAGCAGTTCCTCAAACATAGGCAAGTCGCGTGGGGTAGAGATAATCAACACTTCGCGAATACCTGCACGCATCAACGCTGACAAAGGATAATAAATCATCGGTTTGTCATATACGGGCATAATTTGTTTGCTAATCGCTTTGCTCAACGGATACAAACGAGTGGCACTACCGCCTGCTAAAATGATTCCTTTCATAATCAAATAGTTTTATTGCATTTGGGCGCAAAGGTACAAAAAAAATCGCACATATGCAAATGTGCGATTGTTTTTTTTGTTTTTTAGCATTTTACAACGCTGCAATCACTTCTATTTCCACCAAACCGCCTTTTGGCAACGCTGCCACGGCCACGGCTGAACGCGCTGGGAATGGAGCCGCAAACAATGTCGAATATACTTCGTTCAGCACAGCAAAGTTCGCCATATCTGTCAGAAAAACAGTGGTTTTGATTACATGACTTGCGTCTGTACCTGCGGCTTTTAGTATTGCTGCCACATTCTTTACGGCTTGTTCGGCTTGGCTACGAAAATCTTCGCCTGCAAACTCGCCTGTCTGTGGGTCGATACCTAATTGTCCACTCGCAAACAGCATGCCGTTTGCCTTAACTGCCTGACTATAAGCACCAATAGCAGCAGGTGCTTCTGTTGTTGAAATAATCTCTTTCATATCTTTTTTTGTCTCACCTAAGCACCCAATGTTGTTTTGGGTGCAATGGTTGTTGGATGATGTTATTTATGTTGTTGTTAAATATCCAGTTTAATTGTTTTTAATTGTCTATTAAGTTGTCTAAGTTGTCTTTACTACTCCCTATTACTCCACCGTCACTGGCAACACGCCCACAGCCTCAATCTCGCCTGTCAGCACTTTCGCAGCGGCTTTTTGGTTGCTTTCGCTATCTTTGTATGCCACCAGCAGACCGCCCAAGTCCTCTTTCCAAGGCAGGTCGCTCAGTCCGTATGGGCTACCGTAGTGCACCAATATCGGTTGATATTTCTTCACGAGGCTTTCCAGGGCTTTCACATGTTCCTCGGCAATCAAGTCTTTGCGCGAGCGACCACGAGGATCATGGCATGCCAAGATAACCACATCATATCCTTTCAACTGCTTCTCAACCAATGCAATATCTTTTGCGCTACTCTTCTTGTCCAACGCAAAGTAGTGTACCTCGCAAACTCCCTTCTCTTTAGGGAGGGGTTGGGGGTAGGCTGCTTTCAGCAGGTGTTGATACATGAGTGTGGTTGAATCCACCATACCTGTTTCTGGATTATAGCCCGACAAGCCTTCAATATCGCCATATTCGCGGTGCATTGGAATGCGTTTTGCGTTGTATGCTACATAAGCAATCTTTTTGGTCATGTCTATAGGTATAATTCCTAACTTATTATCAACCAATGTCATACTCTTGTCTGCCATTTCTTGTACCAACGCCACATGTTCGGGTTTCTTCACGCGCTGAGCAATGCCTGTGGTATCCACGGTTGCGTCATAGTTGCGCTCCAGCATGCCGAATCGTGCTTTCATGCGCAGGGTCTTTTTCACGCGCTCGTCCAAGTCCGCCAAGTCACATTCGCCACTGTTCATTGCTTCTTCCAGTCGGTCAATCGAAGCGATAATATCGCCAGGCTTCAGCAAGATGTCCACACCAGCTTTGTAGGCTGCCAATGCAATCTCTGCCGACTCCATATTCTCGCTCACGCCCTTCATGGTCAAAGCGTCTGTCACAATCATTCCGTTGAATCCCAATTCTTTTCTAAGTAACTCTGTTACAATAGGATAGGAGATGGATGATACTGCGCTGTCCAAGGCGGGGATATGCAGGTGTCCCATCATTACCATTTCTACGCCATGTTTGATTTGGTCGCGGAAGGGGTACAACTCCAGCGAGTCCAAACGCTCTCTGCTGAAGGGCAAAACGGGCAAACCTTTGTGCGAATCCACTTCGGTGTCGCCGTGACCAGGAAAGTGTTTCGAGCAGGCGATGATTCCGCCGTCTTGCATACCTTTCATGTAGGCTCTTCCGTATGCGGTCACTTTGTCGCGGTCTTCGCCAAACGAGCGAGCATGAATAACGGGGTTCTTTGGATTGACATTGATATCCACTACGGGGGCGTAGTTGATATGGATATTCACCATTTTGCATTGTTCTGCCACAGCCAAACCCATTTCGTAAATCAGTGAGTCTGAGGGCAATGCACCTAATTGCATTTGTTGGGGGAAGAACGGAAACTCGCCAAAACGCATAGATGGTCCCCATTCGCCGTCTATAGAAACAATCAACGGAATTTTAGACATTTGTTGCAATTCGTTCATGCGGTTGAGGTAGCGTGGCAAACTATCTTGTATTACCAGCAGACCGCCAATACCTTCTATGCCCACCAAGGTGTCGGTCATTAGTGCATGTCCGTCTGAGAATATGTAACTGTCTGTTTGTGAAACAATTAGTTGGGCCACTTTCTCTCGGGTGGTCATTTTCTTGAGTGTGCGTTCTACTTGTCGTTCAATGCGATTAGCGGCGCGTTCTTCGCTTTTTCCGCACCACACCACGCTAAAAACAAACGCGAGCATTACCACTATGCCCAATGATTCTTTGATTGCTTTGTTTTTCATGGTTTTGTATCTTAATTCAAAATTTCTAATTCTTAATGCTCAATTCTTAATTCAAAATTCTCAATTAACCAAATTCCCTGCAAAGTTACAACTTTTTTTTTATTCTTGCAAATATTTCCTTTATTTTCTGCTTGCTTTCCCTCGTACTGTATCAGTCGATGATTATCCTATCGCGCGCACGCGCGCTCGTTCATTATATATTACGCATACGCGCGCGTTAAACCGTGTTTTTTCTGTATTTCGCTTATTTTTACCTGTTTTTTTTCTGATCGATTGCGTGGCGTTTAATGTAGGTGTGATAAACCTAAAAAATCGTTTATTGATAATCAATGACTTATAGAGAAAGTGCTGTTTTAGAGCAAAAAAATCGCCTAAATATTTGGTCAATCCAAAAAAAAGCAGTACCTTTGCACTCGATTTCGCGCTCAATGCGAGCGAGCAGAAAAACGGTGCGAATCTCATTAAAAATTGTAACGCTGAAAATCAGCCACTTACAAAGAAAATGAAAAAATATTGAAAAAAGTTGCTGAAAAATTTGGTCAGTCCAAAAAAAAGCAGTACCTTTGCACCCGATTTCGCGCCCAACGAAAATTAAGCGTAAAATCATAGTGATCTTTGAGAGATTGAAGCAATTAGATGTAGTACAAGAGAGAGCAGTAAATGCTCTCGGGAAACAAAAAATACGTGTAATTCAAATTCAAATTGAATTCAAAATTATCACGGTTCCCGTTAATAAGTACACAATAGATTTAGGTTATTCTGAGCTAAAAAATAATTTCTTTTTACAACGAAGAGTTTGATCCTGGCTCAGGATGAACGCTAGCGACAGGCCTAACACATGCAAGTCGAGGGGCAGCACG
>JBGVFY010000031.1:0-3206 GCA_045121435.1 Paludibacteraceae bacterium
GAGTTGTGTGGGGTGGATTCTTCCATTTCCTCGCGAATCTCCTCTACCGCCTCATTCAATATGCGCTGATAGGTGTCATAACCCAAGTCGGCAATAAAACCGCTTTGCTCTGCACCCAACATGTTGCCTGCGCCACGAATATCCAAATCCTGCATTGCCAACTGGAATCCCGAACCTAACTCCGCAAAAGTGGTCAGAGCACTCAATCGGCGGCGTGCATCAGAGGTCAGCAACTCTTTATCGGGCGTTACCAGATAGCAATACGCCTTGCGGTTGGAACGACCTACACGACCACGCAACTGGTGCAAATCCGACAAACCATAGTTCTGCGCCGAATGGATAATAATCGTATTCACATTGGGTATATCCACACCCGATTCGATAATTGTGGTGGAGATAAGAATATCAAAATCGTAGTTGATAAACGCCTCTAATCGCTCTTCCATCTCGCTTGCAGGCATCTGACCATGTGCAATCACCGTACGCGCCTCTGGACACAAACGCAGGATACGACTCTCAATGCGAGGCAACATCTCTATGCGGTTGCAGACCACATATATCTGTCCGTTGCGCTGCATCTCCAGTTGGATAGCCTCTTTGATGATATCTTCATCATCCAGCGTAATCATCTCTGTCTGAACAGGATAGCGATTGGGCGGTGGCGTGTTGATGACACTCAAATCGCGTGCGCCTAATAGCGAGAATTGCAATGTACGAGGGATAGGCGTAGCGGTCAGTGTCAGCACATCCACATTGGTGCGAAGCGACTTTAGTTTTTCCTTCACTGCTACGCCGAACTTCTGCTCTTCATCAATAATGAGTAGCCCGAGGTCTTTCCATTCCACCTGTTTGCCCACCAGTTTGTGGGTACCTACGAGAATATCTATTTTGCCCGCTTTCAGGTCAGCAAGTATCTCTTTGACCTGCTTGGCGGTCTTACTTCGGCTTAGGTACTCGACTCGCACGGGGAAGTCGCGAAAACGCTCGCGGAAGGTATTATAGTGCTGCATAGCGAGCACGGTAGTAGGCACCAATACAGCCACTTGTTTGCCGTCTGTAGCAGCCTTGAAGGCAGCACGCATCGCCACTTCTGTTTTGCCAAAACCCACATCACCACACACCAATCTATCCATAGGCATCGGGCTTTCCATATCATGCTTAATATCCAATGTGGCTTTGGCTTGGTCGGGCGTGTCTTCATAGAAGAAGGATGCTTCCAATTCGTGCTGCATATAGCCATCGGGGGAATAGGCAAATCCTTGCTGCTGTTTGCGTGTGGCATATAGGCGAATCAGGTCGCGAGCAATATCTTTAACCTTGTCTTTGGTGCGCTCCTTCATGCGCTCCCATGCTCCTGAACCTAAACGCGAAATGGTGGGTTCGCTACCTTCGCGACCTTTGTATTTGGAGATACGATGTAGGTTATGTATGCTGACAAAAATGGTATCGCCATCGCGGTAGGTGAGTTTAATGGTTTCTTGTGGACGCCCATAAAAATTGGTAGTTACCAATCCCGCGAACTGACCGATTCCGTGGTCTACATGTACCACATAATCGCCAATCTTCAGTTGGTTGATTTCTTTTAGGGTAATGATAGCCTTGCCTCGGCGTGCGTTCTCAGAACGTAGCGTAACGCGATGATAGCGCTCGAAGATCTGATGATCGGTATAGCAACAGATCTTCGCAGCATGATCTACAAATCCCTCGTGCAATGTTTGATTGATAGGCACGAAAGTGATGCCCGATTCTTTGTCATCGAAGATAGCGCGCAGGCGGTCAGTCTGCTTTATTTGTTCGGCAAGGATGTATACCTTATAGTTTTCGTGCATGCGCGCGCGGAGGTCATCAATCAAAATATCAAAGTTCTTATTGAACGATGGTTGAGGTAGTGTGTCAAAATGAATAGTGTCGCAGGTGGGGAAACTGCTTTTTTGTGCCAACTCAATGGTGGTCGCCTCTGTGCCAAGCGTTTTTAGGCGTTCATCTGCTATTTTGTATCGGACAATATCAAAGCCATTGCTGACCCAAATCGTATGATCGGGTAGGTAACTGGTGAGTAGGGTAGATTGTGTTTCGGTGGAATGGCCACCCACAATCTGTATTGCATTTACACGCTCTTTGGATAGTTGCGTTTCGATATCGAACTCACGAATTGAGTCAATCTCATCGCCAAAGAAATCAATACGATAGGGATTGTCGTGCGCAAAACTATATACATCCACTATTCCTCCACGCACAGCGAACTGACCTGGTTCATACACAAAATCCACGCGTTGAAACTTCAACTCTATCAATTGGTTAATGAACGATGATTGCGCTATCTCCTGTTCGGTGGCAAGGCTAATCGTCTGCTGCAAGAGCGAAGTGGGGGCTGGCACGGACTCTGCCAAAGCCTCGGGATAGGTGATGATGATTGGTGTAGTATTGTGTAGTAGTGGTGTAGTGTTGTGTAGTGGTTGTGTAGTATTGTGTAGTGTTGTAATCAATGCAGTCAGCACCTCGGTGCGTTGCACTGCCATGGCTTCATCGGTGCCTTGTCGTCTGCGATGCGAACAAGGGAAGAAATATACTTCTTTGTCGCCTGTTAAAGTGCGCAAATCGGCATACATGTATTGGGCATCATCGGCATTGTCCAGCACGATCAAAATGGCTCGTGCGTGTTGATGGCGAATCAAACACTGGTGCAAAGAATATAGGAAAATACTTTGAGCAGAGGCAAAAAGATTAGTGAGTAAAAAATGCTTTTCGCGTTTTCTACTTAATTCTTTTGCCATTACATCTATCTCGGGATGCAGGGCAAAAATCTGCGCTAACTCCCCAATCTGCATTCTACATGCTATATTTCGCTGCAAAATTACAACAAAAAATGCAAATACACAAATTTTATTGGATTTTCTTGCGTATATGCGATTTTTTTTGTACTTTTGCACCCGCAACTTGATAAGAATTTATAAAAATAACCTTATAAAATTCTATTCCCATGAAAATCTCGAAACGCGCACAGAGCATGCCGCAATCGCCTATTCGTAAGTTGGCTAAGTATGCTGAAGCGGCACACCGAAATGGTATTCACATCTATTCCCTCAACATTGGTCAGCCCGACATTCAAACGCCTGATTGTGCCAAAGATGCCATTGCGGCTTTTCAGCGAGATATTCTTGCATATACGCCATCTCAAGGGGTATTGTCATTGCGTGCAAAGATGG
>JBGVFY010000032.1:0-43068 GCA_045121435.1 Paludibacteraceae bacterium
GAAGTAGTTGCCACCGATACCCATGTTGAAACGGATCTCGCGAGCTGCCAAGTAGTTTGGCAAACCAGCCTCGGTCATCATGGTCATGTATTCAGCACCCCAAGCCAATGCGTAAGCCAACTCTTGTGCGCAGTATGCACCTGAGTTGTTGAGGATAACAGAGTTCACACCTACCACGCGGAAGTTCACCAAGGTCTTAGCTGCCTTCACGGTAGCTATGATCTTCTCAGCTACTTGCTCGCGGCTGAGCAATTTGCCTTTCAAGAGCATGTTCTTGATTGGGTCCACATTGATAGTACCCTTCACTGCCTTGAAGTCATATCCGCTGCGTCCTACGAGGCGAACCAAGATGTTTGCCAATTCAGGAGCTTTGCATGCGCATACGTTGAAGTTGATTGCTACCTCATCCAACTTGATGCCCTCGAGCAATGTCTTGATGTAGCGATAAGAGATCTTCTCTGCGTCCAAGCAGATACCGAGTGCATTCACGCCCTTACCAAGTACGTCCAAAGCTTTTGCGTTAGCTTTGCGTGCGTTCTTGCAAGCGCAGATGTTTTGGCGAACTGCCCACTCGTTGTTGGTTTTAGTACCGCGCACGTAAGGGAATTGACCTGGTGCAGATACGGTAGTCTTCAGACCTTTGAGATCTTCTTGACGGTAGTAAGGCTGTACGTTGAAGCCTTCTGAAGTGCGCCAAACGAGCTTCTTATCGAA
The DNA here is from genome assembly GCA_045121435.1 of Paludibacteraceae bacterium. GTDB lineage: Bacteria > Bacteroidota > Bacteroidia > Bacteroidales > Paludibacteraceae > Colicola. The sequence goes on from JBGVFY010000032.1 coordinate 715, forward strand.
GTCGGCGCCCTTGAGGTCAGCTACGATTTTCTCCTTCCAAGCTTTGCTTGAGATGGCTGGAAACTCGGCTAACATGTTCAATTTTTCTTCTGCCATGATTTTAGAAAGTTAGTATTTTGTTTATTTAAATGTTAATTTTCTGTTTTCGTATGATTTGATGGACTGAGGAATAACGCGTTCGTATTCTTCGCTACCAAAGAGAGAAGAGGTAATAATCATATCTGCGGTCGTGCGATTGGTAGCAAAAGCTATGTTGTACAATGATGCCAAACGCGTTAGTGCTCCCACATCTTGCTGGTGTCCCTGCGTAATCAGATTATCGCAGAAGAATATCAGCACATCCAATTTTCCCTCAGCTATCATAGCGCCTATCTGCTGATCACCACCCAAAGGTCCTGACTTAAGCAGTTGGATGTCTTTGAGAGGATAGGCACTATTCTCCGAATCGACAGGAATGCCTGCAATGAGACTACCAGTTGTACCTGTAGCGAACAAATTATGATGTTTCAGAATACTCGAATTGAATGTACACCATTTTACCAACTCTTGTTTTCTGGCATCATGTGCAACTAAAGCGATATTCAATTTTTTCATAATCGGTACTTAATTGTTTCACTCCTATTTATGTTTTTTAGCAGTTTTTCGTGCTTTTTTGTTTGCCATTTTGTCCAAACGCACATTTTCGCGACAAAGGTACTACTTTTTTCGCACATACGCAAGCGCAATGCGCATTTTTTTCGTAAAAAGTTTAATTACACCTCTTTTTTTGCATTCCCACCCTACCTCTATAGGCGAAGCCGTCCACTAAATTGTAGCATCTAAGTCTACAAAACAATAGGGCTCTGCCCGTCCCATAGCATAGCGTCCTATAGGCGTTTACGCCGTCCCATAACCATCTTCCCCCTTAAGGGAGACTGAGGTGGCATGCCCCTTCCGCTACTCTTCCGCTATCAACTACGGTAGATATACGGTAGATATACGGTACATACACGGTAGATACACGGTACATTAGTATAGGCATACCGTAGGAATATCGTATATATCATATAATTACACTATTTTCACAAAAATCTCCAAATATCCCTCCAAACATTTGCACATCTCATATATTTTTCGTACCTTTGCACTCATAATTCAAAATTCATAATTCAAAATTACTATGGCACGCACCACCCTCGCTCACCCTTTCGACACCATGTCGGGCAAACTCGCTTCCAAAGAAAAGATTGTCATGCGCACCCGCAACGGTCGCACTCACGCTTATGCTATCAAACATCCGTATAAGGGTCCTGTTGCTCCCGAGCGCCAACGCACCATCACGGCTTTTAAGGATGCAGTCAACCAAACCACAGTCATCTTGAACACCCCCGAACTCCGCTTCGAGTGGGAAGAGAAATACGCAGACTACCGCAAGAAAGCCGACCGCTATCCCAATTCGCACCCTAATCCCTACACCACTCTCCGCGGCTTCATCATCGGCTCCTTGATTCACTCTGATAAATAATTTGCTTAAATTTTCTCCAAAATATGGTAAAAGTGCGTATTTTTTTGCATTTTTCTTTACATACTGACAACTTTTAGCAGTTTGGCATACTACCTTTGCAGCCAAAATCAAAATATAAAACATTGGATGTATGAAAAAAGAATTAATGAAAGGCTATAGACAAGCCCTGTGGAATAAGCGCAGATCGGAGATTTTGAAAAGAGATAATTATACCTGCCAGCATTGTGGTCGCACCCTAAAAGATGGTGTGGAATTGCAGGTTCATCACTTGACCTACATTAATGGACACAAACCGTGGGAATATCCTGATTATGCATTATTGACTCTGTGCAAAGGATGTCATAGTAAAGAACATGGTATAACTCCACCTCCGCCAGGAGAAGGATGGGTATATGATTCTTGGGATGATACAGAAGATTTTGGCGCAGAACAATGCGAATATTGCGGTTCTGATTTAAGATATGTACACATACTATATCATCCAGATTGGGGCTTTTTAAGAGTAGGCTGTACATGTGCAGATAAATTATTAAATAATACTTTGGGATCTGAAAAAGAAATTGAACGAGAAAAATTAGCTCATAAATGGAAAACATTTATTAATTCACCAAAATGGAAACATTATAAGAACGGTTATTTCTTTGAGATAAATGATGTTAAGTTTTGTATATGGGATAACGAATCATATTTTACTCTCAAAATTAAGAAATACGGGAGCAGTTATTTCGGGGGAAAATATAAAACGCTAGAATTTGCGAAATCATCCGCTTTTGAATATCTACATCCAGAAATATTCAAACCCGCAGATGAAATACCAGAACATGAATCAATACAACTTCCTCAGCACATTCAATCAAGATAGAATAGATTTATTAACAAATATGTGCAAATCATATATTAGCGAAGTGCAACGTATTGTTCGTCCAGCATATCCTAAAATAGAAGAAGTTAAAAATGCAGAACAGATTAACTTTGTATATAGCCCTATTGACAAAGATAAAAAGTTTGAATATGATTTAAGAGGTATACATATAGGAAAACATAATCGAGAATATGTGTTTTATATCAAGTTTTTATGGGGAGAATCATTAACACAACAGGAAATAGAAAAAATCAAAGAATCCAATGTTCATTATTTTACTATAGACTGTTCTTCTTTACTACAAAGAGATAAGATTTCAAAAATTGCCATTCGAGCATTTTTATACTTTTACGAATCACATCATTTGTATAAATGGGTTTCCGCACCAGCATATGAAAAATATCTTAGTAAGCATAATGGTAACTAAAATTTGGCAACATTCATTTATTTATAGTATCTTTGCACAGAAAATCTAATAAATCAAAATAAATTTAAATTGACAACTATCAATTACATGGAAGAAATTAAAAAGTCATTCTATGAAATGACAACATCCGAAAATGTGAACGAAGAATATTTTCAAGTAGGTCAAAAATTTATAGAAGAATTATTTTTCCTATTTACAAAGTATTGTACTAAATTTTATGACAATAAATACTTCTTTGACTTGCCATATATATACTCTGAACGACGTTTAGATAGTGTACTATTACCTGCACTATCTAAGATATGCAATTCTTTTGTTTTAACGGAATTACCAGTAGAACGTCAAAAACAAGGAGAAACAAGTATTGGTCGAGTAGATTATTGGTGTATATTCGAAGGATATACTTTCGTTATTGAACTAAAACAGAGTTTTGATGCTTACAAAACTACAAAGACAGAACAAAAATCTGGTCCCAGAAGATGGCGAGTTATGATTGGTCAATTAGATAGTATTGTAAAAGATGTAACGCAATTTACAGAAGAAACTAATGGTGTAATTCGGTTAGGGCTGCATATGTTTACATCATATAGTTCAAGCACTATAGATAAAGCTGCGAAATTTGATGAAGAAGAAATAAACAATATAGCGAATCGCTTCTGCAAAGACATAGCAAAAAAATCCAAAAAATATAAACCAGATTTGTTGCTTTGTTGGAAGATACCATCAAAGATTGTAAAAAAAGGTAGTGATGAGTATGGTATGACATATCCAGGATTATGGACTATTGCTAAAATATATCCTCCTTTACAGCATAAAGGCGCGCGAAAGAACACTCAATTCTGATAATTGTGCACTCCGTGCTCATTTTTGAGCACGCTCTTTCTCCCTTCCTCTCGAATACCATTCAAATATTCCGCAAGGTACTTCTATGTCCATTATCCCGAATCACATTCGGATACATTGTTCCCCGCTACCAGTCTAGCCTTACGGTTCTGTCCGCAAGTAAATCCCCGAGCGCGTGCTGTGTTGTTGCACGCGCAATTGTTGTTGGTTTATGTTGTTTGTGTTGTTGATATCTCTCTTCCCGCCACCGGTTTAGTTCTCGGCGCTAACTCGCCGAGTATTCCCTGCCTTTACACCTCACACCCTACACTTTACACCAGAAAAATCGCCTTCCAAGGCAATTTTTCTTGCATATATCAATAAAATACACTACCTTTGCGCCATGTTTATCTTTTAATATCATAATAAACTTAAAACATGTTTAGAAGAATTTGTACTATATTACTCTTTTTCCTGCCATTTTCCTTGACAATGGCAGATAGCATCACAGGTATGTGTGGCGACTCTCTGTATTGGTCATTTGATACCGAAACCCGCCATCTCGACATCACAGGCAAAGGCAAAATGAACCTCAACAAATACCCTGCATGGACAAGAAAGGATATTACCATCCACTCTATTAGTTTTTCGGATAGCATTACCTCTATAGATAGTTACGCATTCGAAGAGCAAGCACTAACAGAAATTGTAATACCAGCCTCTGTCAAGAAGTTTGGTAACAGAGTATTCGCTAATAACCTGTCGCTATTGCGCTTTGAATATGAGGGCGAAGGCTATGCTGAATCGGAGAATGGCATACTCTATAATTGCTACAACCTTCGCTACTTCAAAGGCATCACCCGTATGCTTGCCTACAACGATGCATTAGACACCCTTATCGTTACTTACGGCTATGCTTCCGCGAGTTTCCTCAACCGGTCATATGTAGACGATTCGCATGCATACGACAAACGCCTATTTGGCAAATACGATACTATACCTAAAAAGATAAAGACCTACTTTCTCCCGAGCGAATTAGAGCAGATAGGTGATTTCCTCTTGTGCTATGCGACCAACCTCGGTGGTATCACCATTCCAGAGAGAGTGCACACAATTGGTTCTGGTGCTTTTCTACACTGCACATCATTAGATTCATTAGTCTTTATGGGCGACAGCCTGCAAACAATTGGAGATAGTGCTTTCAGTCATTGTAGTCAATTATCAGGACTATCACTGCCTAAAAACATTCACTCAATAGGGCATAGTGCATTTATAGGTTGCTCTTCATTGGATTCATTAGTTTTTATGGGCGATGGCCTACAAACAATTGGAGATAGTGCTTTCAGCAACTGCAATCAATTAGCCAAAATATCTTTGCAAGACACGCTACCTCCTATCATCGAAGCGCATACTTTTGAAGGCGTAGATCGTAGCATACCTATACATGTGCCATTGGGATCTAGCCAACGATACAAAGAAGCGCCCTATTGGTGTGAATTTCAGAACTATATAGAACCATCACCGACGACCTATGTAGATGATGTGCATGTGAAACACAATGCTGCAAAAAAAATCATTTTTGATGGTCAAGTGCTGATCATTAACGATGATATAATCTACAATATCATGGGGCAAAAACAATTGAAACCATAATACCCTACTCTAAACACTAAACAGTAGCGACAAAGACGCGTCCACTAAACACAAATAATATGTTATACGACTTTACCTACCAAAATCCTACGCGGATTCATTTTGGCAAGAATGCCATCAACAAACTCGCCAACGAGCTCAAAGCCTACGGAGATAATATTCTACTCATTTATGGCAAAGCTTCCATCAAGAAAATCGGTCTCTACGACCAAGTCATCAATATCCTTCAAGCCGAAGGCAAGCATGTCGTGGAACTTGCAGGAATCAATGCCAACCCTCGCTACACCCAGCTGTTGGAAGGCGCTCGCCTCGTGCGTGAACACAATATCGACCTCATCCTAGCTGTAGGTGGCGGTTCGGTGATTGACTGCGCCAAAGGTATCGCTTGCGGTGCATACGCCGAAGGCGATGTATGGCAACGCTACTATATCAACCAAGAGCGTGTCAACAACCGCGTAGTGCCTGTAGCAAGTATCCTCACCATGGCGGGTACAGGCAGCGAGATGAACGGCGGTTCGGTCATCACCAACGAGGAGACCAAAGAGAAGATCGGTCGCGTCTATCCATTGGAGATTGCCAGCCCAAAATTCTCTATTTTGAACCCAGAATACACCTACTCCGTGCCTAAGTATCAGATGATTAGCGGTATCTTTGATATCTTCTCGCATCTCATGGAGCAGTATTTCTCAGGCGAGGACGAGAACATCAGCGACTACCTCCTGGAAGGCCTTATGCTATCGCTTATCTCTGCTTCGCGCAAAGCCATTGTCAATCAAGAAGACTACGAGGCACGCAGCAATATCATGTGGTGCGCAACCATGGGTCTCAACAAGATTCTCGGTCTTAGCAAGACCCAAGACTGGGAAGTGCACATGATTGAACACCAATTGGGCGCTTATACCGACTGCGCACACGGTATTGGACTGGCCATCATCTCGCCTGCGTACTACCGCTATATCTACTGCGACGGCTTGCATAAGTTCGTGCGCTATGCCCAACAAGTGTGGGGCGTAGAAGATAAAGATCAGGGCGACGAAGCAATTGCGTTGGAAGGCATCAACCGCTTGGAGGCATTTATCGCGGAGCTGGGCATTCCTGCTACGCTGCGCGAGGTGGGTGCTACCGAAGAGATGTTGCCACTCATTGCCAACTCTACCATCCCTGGTGGCGGTTACAAGCAACTCAATGCAGAGGATATCTTGGCTATCCTCAAAGCCTGCTACTAATCCTCTCGTAACATACAACAACAATGCACAAGCCCTTAGAGCTTGTGCATTGTTTATTAATAACAGATGACTTCTTCCTTGAGCGCGGCAGAGAGTTGATTGCCGCGCAAGTTGTTTATGTTGTCTTTAATTAAAACAATCCAGGTTGTATTCTCTTTACTTTCCCACAAACGCTCTCTCCAAGCTCTGCGAGATATTGATCATATAGTCGCCCATGTGCTCGAGCTCGTTAATAATATCAATGTAATACACGCTCGTTTGATAGTTCTTTTGGTTGTCTTCCAGCGCTTCTATCTCAGCCTCGCGCAGCTCGTTGCGCAGCGCATTGATTTGCTCCTCAGCGTGATACGCGTTCGCAATACTGCTCAATGTCCCCTCGTGTGCCGCTGTCAGGTTGGCAATCATCACCTCATAGGCACCATCCACCATGTCCACCATCAGATTGATATTCTCAATCGTCTCCGCACTAAAGGTCTTTTTGTGCTCGTTGCGACGGCTAAGCATACGACTAATCGCTTCGCCCGAGTCGCCCAAGGACTCCAACTCGCCGATAATCTTATACATCGCCTTAATCTTCATGCTCGTTGCCTCACTGATGTCGCCTGCGGACACACCGTTGAGGAAGGCAGCAATCTCATATTCAATACGGTCACTTATCTCCTCGTATTTCACCAGTTTCTCGCGCAGCTCATCAAAATGCTTTGCATCGGCTGCAATCGCTTGCTTGGCATAGCCCAAACCATTGCGAGAGATTTCTGCAAAGTGTACAATCTCATCAAACGCTTGCGCAGCAGCGAGTTCTGGTGTAGCCAATGGTCCCGCAGAGATATATTTGAGGCGGAATGGCTCTGCTTCTTGGTTCTTTGGTTTGATAATCCATACCACCGCTTTCTCTATGTACTTGATAAACCATACGAGAATCAAGGTGTTAATGGTATTGAAGAGCGTGTGCAACATACTCAGTCCGTACAACGCTGCTGTGCTAGTATCTGCACTACCCTCCACTACTGCAAAGCCCTCTACTGCAGGGTTTGGCAAGCCAAACAGCTCAATAATCTTACCCACCAAGGCGGTGAAAGGTTTGAACAATATCAGCGCCCAAATCACACCAAACACATTGAAGATTGTATGTGACATTGCCGCGCGTTTCGCCTGCGTATTTCCTACCGATGCTGCGATATTCGCTGTGATGGTCGTACCGATATTCTCGCCCAACACCATCGCGCAAGCCATATGGAACGGAATCCAACCCATGCTGAGCATGATCAGCGTGATAGCCATCGTGGCAGAAGAAGATTGCAACACCAATGTCAAGACCGTACCGAAAGCCAAGAATAGCAATACCGAACCAAAGCCGTGGCTTGCCCATGTGGTCACAAACTCCAGCACTTGTGGAGTCTCACGCAAGTCGGGTACGGAGTTCTTCATAAACGACAAACCGAGGAACAAGAGCGAGAAACCGACGATCAACTCGCCTATATTCTGGCGTTGGTTCTTCTTCGAGTTCGAGAACAGGAAGCCCAGCAACATCATGGGCACTGCCAAGATCGAAATATCTGCTTTGAATCCGAGCCATGCTACCAGCCATGCGGTAACGGTCGTACCGATATTCGCACCCATGATCACGCTGATGGCTTGTGCCAAGGTCAGCAGACCCGCGTTCACGAAGCTCACCACCATGACTGTGGTAGCGGATGAGGATTGAATAACGGTTGTGACGCCAAGACCAGTCAGCACACCTTTGGCAGGGTTGGAGGTCATAGCAGACAGGAAACTACGCAGTTTATCGCCTGCGGCCTTCTGAAGTCCAGAGGACATAAGATTCATTCCGTAGAGGAACATTCCAAGCGCTCCCAGGAGCGTAAAGATTTGTAAAATTCCCATAAATTATCTTTTGTTTTGTACTATAATCATTTTTTGGTTATCTACTTATTGAGTTCCTTTATACATCCACATTCACTTAAGATTCAGCGGACGAGCGAAAGCGAGTGCTAGCGGTTGCAATTTATTACGGAGTACCTTGTAATGGGTGGTGCCCAGCGTAATAAGATTTATAAGATTTCTCGAGCCCTTTGGGCGAGAAGGAGTTATATATTCTAACATCGTTCTTTCAAATTCTGTGCAAAAGTACTGCTATATTATTATATCAGTATGAAGAAAATATTAAGAAATTATTAAATCGTTTTTTTGTAGCCTCACATTCTTTGTCAATTAATTCCGAATCTCATTCGGGTACTTTTGATAAAAAAGTACTTTTATTAAGATTGCTGACTCTTTTCCTTGCCTTATACCTTGCCTCATTCCACCGACCGACGACCGAGAGAACTCCGAGAGAAGAGCGTATCAACTCCCCGTGATTAAAAAGTGCTATTTCTTAAGATTGCGTCCGAATCAGGTTGTCTTGATTCCTAAAAAAGTTGTCTGCCTTCCTAAAAAAGTTGACTCTTTTCCTGAAACCATTGACTTATCTGTTTTTTAAGAAAAAATCACCTCAAAAGCGTTTTTTCTTGCATATCTCGAAAAAAAAGTGTATCTTTGCAGGCGAAATGACATAACTGAGCATGATAGAGGTAACTCAAGAGAACTTATACCTTCTTTTGCCTTCCAAAGTGAGTTGGTTGGCGGACATGTTGTGTGCAGAGAAACATATCAGTGTCATTGAAGCCATGCGACAAATCTACTCTTCTGATATGTACAAACAATTGGAACAAGAGAGCACCAAACGCTGGCACGAAGGTCCCGTGGCTTTGTACCAAGAATGGATGAAAAAATAACTAACAATACTAACCCCCTAAAATTACTTATCACTCATAGTTTATAGTTAATTCGCAACGATACCGTTGCCCGACATATTTAATATAGCGTTATAAGCCCAGACTTGATTCTTTGAAAACAGGAAACTTAAATCAAACAACAATGCGAAAATTATTCCCTCTTTTCTTGTTACTATTCGCCAATACTACCCTTTGGGCGTATGATTTCCGAGTGGGTGATTTGTGTTACAATATCACAAGCCAAACGGCTCCTTATACCGTTGAAGTAGCCAATGAGATTGGCAAAGTCGCATCTAACAACTATCCCAATCTTACCACCGCCAACATCCCCTCTTCTGTAGTACATAATGACACTACTTATGTTGTCACAGGTATTGGGGACTATGCTTTTTGGGAGTGCGAAACCCTTGCCTCACTCACTATTCCCGAAAGCGTAACATATATAGGAAAGTATGCTTTGGCAAGTTGTAACTGTGAATCTCTCATTTCTGTTGTCATTCCTAATAGTGTTACAAGTATTGGTGAAGGTGCTTTTCATGGTTGTATCTACCTTACCTCAATCAACATTCCCAATGGTATAACGCGCATAGAACCACATACTTTTGCCCTTTGTATTGCAATCCCTTCCATTACGATTCCTGAGAATGTAACAAGCATTGGCGAGCAAGCTTTCCTTGCGTGTGCTTCTATGACCTCGCTCACTATTCCTAATAGCGTAACGACTATTGAAAAAGCAGCATTCCATATGTGCCTTGCTCTTGAATCGGTGACTATTCCCAATAGCGTTACCCATATTTCAGGTGCAGCTTTTGCTGATTGCCAGTCACTTACAAAGGTAACATTAGGCACAGGAGTCAAAGAAATTGGAGAACAAGCGTTTGGTGGTGAATATACCACAAAACTCTACGATATATATTGTTACGCAACCAATCCACCCAAAGCATTTGACTCCTCATTCACGAACTACAATGCCATTGTGCATGTGCCCTGTGACAATTATCAGGCATATTATTCGGATATAGTGTGGGGTAATTTCAAGCAGATTGAGTGTATTGGTGCTGAAAATGGGAATGTAGTCACGGATAGTGTCATTATTGTGCCTTCCACCAATTCGGTTTCTATCACATGGCCTACTCACACGGACGCTGACACATACATTATCGTCATTAAGAAAGGCGACGAGGTATTCTGCACCTTGACTTTCAATGCCGATGGTCAGTTGCTCACTATCGCCTTCGCTCCAGGTCGTAATGGCAATCACCCAGCGCAATACGCAGAACAAGCAGGCAATGGCTATCGCTTCACCGTTACTGGTTTGACCGAAGCCACACAATACACTTACAGCATCACAACCAAAGATGCAGAAAACCAACCTATTACTACCTATTCGGGCGAATTTACAACATTAGGCACTCCAACAAGTGTATCCGACATCCAATTGCCAATGACCAATTGCCAAAAGATTATCCGCGACCAACAAATCCTCATTCTTCGAGATGGTGTAGAATACACAATAATGGGTCAGGAGTTGTAACTTTCGGTACAATCGTCTTATCTCGCCCAATGGGCTCGAACGATTAATCGCAAGCGATTCTTCGGCACGCGAAAACTTTTTTCGAAAAAAATACACCCATGCGGAAGTGGTTATAATCCAGCCACTTCCGCATGCTATATATACAACTTTTCGAAGCTGCTACACCTTTTCTCCACGAGTAGAGCATGTCATTCATAAAAGTGTAACAATTAACAAGAAAGTCATTCATAAAAATGTAACGATTTGCAAGAAAGTTGTTCATAAAAGTGTAAAACATTTGCATATATCATTTATTTTCATTACCTTTGCAGCAAATTTAAAAATAACACCAAACACACGCATATATGGAACGGCTAATTATTGAGGAATTGTTGCAATGGAAGTCAAGCCCACGACGCAAACCGTTGATACTAAATGGAGCTCGACAAGTGGGCAAAACATGGATTCTGAAGCATTTTGGACAACTGCATTATGATAATGTAGCATATATCAACTGCGATAAAGAGTCGCTGGCTGCCAAATTGTTTGAAGATTATGATGTCAAACGTATCATTCAAGCATTGGAAGCTATGACCAATACCCATATCATTGCGGGCAAAACACTCATCATCATCGACGAGATTCAGGAAGTACCTCGTGGACTACATGCACTAAAGTACTTTGCTGAAAATGCACCCGAGCAACACGTAGCCGTTGCTGGTTCGCTGTTGGGACTGTTGCTGCATCAAGGCGAGAGTTTTCCTGTTGGGAAAGTGAATATGTTGCAAATGCATCCTATGACTTTTCTGGAATTTCTCAAAGCAATAGGCGAGGATAAGATATGCGAACAACTCAGCCGTAGAGAATGGAGCGTGACGAATACCGTACATGACAAGATTATTCAGTACTTGCGTATGTATCTCTATGTAGGTGGCATGCCAGAGGCGGTGCAAGCATATTGCGACAATGTACCTCTGCGCGAGATTCGCAGCATTCACAACGAAATCCTTACGGCATATATCAATGACCTTTCGAAACATGCACCTAAAGAGCAAGTGGTTCGTATTACGCAGGTCTTTCGATCTGTACCAGCGCAAATCGCTAAGGAAAACAAGAAGTTTATATTTGGTTTGCTCAAAAAAGGCGCAAGAGCCAAGGAGTTTGAATTGGCAATCCAATGGTTGATGGACGCAGGGTTGGTGCACAAAGTGTGTCAGGCGAGCAAACCCGAATCGCCATTGACTTTCTACGAGGAGTCAGATGCGTTCAAATTGTTCTTGCTGGATTGCGGACTATTAGGTGCAATGAATATGACTGATGCCACAGAAGCTATGTTGACGGATAATATCTTTGAGGAGTATAATGGAGCGTTGACAGAGCAATTGGTGCTTCAAGAACTGAAGTGTGTGCCCCAGTTGCCTGTGTATTATTACACCAAGCCAAATTCGCAACAGGAGATAGATTTTGTGATAGATATAAACAATCGTGCAGTTCCTGTAGAAGCAAAGGCAAGCGAAAACTTGCAAGCCAAATCACTCAAGCAATTTATACTGGAGAATAAATCAGAAAAGGCAATCAAGACATCTCTCAAACCTTACAAGAGCAACGAAGTGATAGACAATGTGCCTCTGTATGCGTTGTATTGTTATCTTCAAGGAGTGTAAAGCGGGTGAACTCTGCACATCCCCAATCGCATCGAGCTAACACTAACCTTCGGCACAATCGTCTTATCTCGCTAATGGGCTCAAACGATTAATCGCAAGCGATTTTTCGGCACACGAAAACTTTTTTCAAAAAAACACTCACGCGGGAAGCTTAGTAAATACTACACTTCCCGCGTGTTGTATATACCACTTTTCTCTCCACTTTCTCCAATCTACGGCACAAAATTACCAAAACACCGAAGATTCAGTTTCTGTGACTTCCCACGGATACCTCGATTTACGACTGTTGCAAATCTTGCAACTGTCGCATCGGGTTGGAGTTCTCCTGTCTTAAAGTGTTGGCAAACACCACTATAAAATATAGGGGCATACTAGTGAATCGATGCAAAATTACAAAAAATATTTGAATTATCGGCTCATTTTGCACCGAAAAATGTAAAAAATGATGCAAATTTGAGCCGATTCTATAAAAAAGAACATTCAATAAGCACAAAAAAGGGGAAAAGATTGCTACTGACAATCCTCTCTCATCACACCATCCACCAACGCATCCAAATCCTGCTGATAGTCCTCTTTCCAGGTGCTGCGGATGGTGAGGATGGGCGAGACAATCTCGATATTCTTCATCTGCTCCAACATGCTGCATATCGTTTTGCCTGCAGTGGGTGCCCAAGTGCCGTTTTCCACCACGCCTACCCTACGCGACTGATAGCCCTTGATGCCCAACTTATACAAAAACTCATGCATGGGCGGAAAGACGCCGCCATCATAACTCGCCGCACACAGCACCATCTTGCCATAACGAAAAGCCTGGCTCACTGCCTCCGACATATCCGAACGGCATAGGTCTATCTCCCTGACCTCCACGACCTTACCGCGCAATTGCTCTGCTATACGATGCGCTACCGCAGCCATATTGCCATAGATTGATGCGTGCGTTACCAGCACGCCATCCGTCTCTACCTCGTATCTACTCCAAATGCCATACAAACGCAATGCTTCTGTGACCTCGTTGCCCTCCAACACACATCCATGCAAAGGGGCTATGCGCTGAATATCAAAGGATTGTATTTTCGCTAAAGCGGCAACCACTTGTGCGCCATACTTGCCGCAGATATTGATATAATACCTACGTGCCTCGTCCAACCAATGCGCCGAAAACGCCGAATACACCCCAAACGAGCCAAACGCATCGGCAGAGAAAAGGGTCTTCTCCTCGGACAGATAGGTCATCATAACATCGGGCCAATGCACCATCGGAGTGCTGATGAAGTGCAAGGTCAGTCCGCCTAAGTCCAACGAGTCGCCATGCTTAACCATAAGGGTATGAGCAGGTTGGTAACCAAACTGCTCCAAGAACTGTAGCGCCGCACGACTGGCAACAATAGTAGCATGGGGATATTTCTCTAAGAACGCCCCTATCGAACCGCTATGATCGGGTTCGGTGTGCTGAATAATCAAGTAATCGGGCGTGCGCTGGAATTGCTCAATCTTCTGAAGCCACTCGGCAGTCTTGCGTTTGTCCACGCTATCCATCACAGCCACACGCTCCCCCAGAAGCAGATAACTATTGTAGCACATGCCGTTAGGCAGCGGGTACTGACTCTCAAAGAGGTCTAAGGTCGTATCATCGCAACCGATGTATTGAATTTTATTGCTCAGCATGTTAGTAAGATTTGTATCCATAATATATCCTATTTATAACCACTATATAGAATAGTGCTCAAAATCTATGCAAAAGAAGCATAAGCCTATCATTTTTGAAAATATTGCTCGCTATACTTGCGCATTTCAAAATAATTCACTACCTTCGAGGGCACCTTAATCCTCGAAGCTACAGTAAAAAAATGTAGCCTATGACAATAAAAGTAAACTTTTCTTGCACATATACATTTTTTTTCGTACCTTTGCAGCGTGAACCTGCGCTGGGGATGTCTGCACATCAGCGGCGGAGGGTAGCAGACATAATAAAAGGCGTTTATTAGCGCTTGTTTTGGAGCATTGGAATCCTGCAAAATTCGTAACCCAAAACAAGAGAGCGATAAATGCCCCTTGGTGTGTTTAATTCGTTGTGCTTCACAACGATGAACATATCGGCGTGGGCATTCATTGTTTATTCTTGTTACAGGGTCTTGCAGGAACCTCAATGCTAAGAATAAGCAAAAAGAGGTTCCACGCTTTTTATATGCCTATATGTAACCTAAATAAAAACACTTTCTGCTTGGAGCCAGTGGGGATAAATGTAGATCAAACAACAATGAAAACAAAATTATTTGTGTTGTGTACCATGTTGTGCACTATGCTATTTGTAGGTTGTGAACAACCCGAGCCTGCGACATCTAACAAGGTAGTAACAGGTGATGTCACTGATATCACTCGTTCCACCGCATTATTCCATGGAACCGTAAATGTAGATATTTCTACATATAACGATGTAGAATTTGGTATAATGATAGCTGAAACAGAAAATGAATTAAGTGCTCGCGAAGGGGAAATGTTTGCTGCAAAAGTTCTAATAGGAAAGGAATTTAAATTGGAGATAGGGAATCTATCACCTTCCAGTTTGTATTATTACTGTGCATGGCTTCTGCTAAATGATACACAATATGAGTTTGGCAATATTAAGGAGTTTAATACTAGTGGTGCATCTGTACCAATGCTTACAACTATTGAAGCAACATCAATCTATCTTCGATCCGCAACAGTAGGGGGCAATGTAACTGATGATGGTGGCTCTGAAGTGGTAGAGCGTGGTATCTGCTATTCAACCTCTGCAAATCCAAGTATTTCTAATAAAAAAATAGTATGCGGAAGTGGCATAGGAGAATTCACTTGCGATTTGACTGATTTAGAGAAGAATACAAAATATTATGTTCGCGCGTATGCTTTAAATGGTATCGGCATATCTTATGGTAATGAAATAAAGTTTACGACATTAGATAAGGTTCAACCTGAAACTGTTGATTTAGGATTAAGTATAAAATGGGCAAATATGAATATTGGTGCAGAAAGTCCCGAAGATTATGGCGACTACTTCGCTTGGGGTGAAGTGGAGTCAAAAGAAACCTACAATTGGAGTACGTATAAGTGGTGTAATGGTTCATCCAAAACATTAACCAAGTACAACTATAGTGGCAGTTACGGCACGGTAGATAACAAAACACAATTAGAATTAAGTGATGATGCAGCTCATGTTAATTGGGGTGGTGTTTGGCGTATGCCAACCGATGCTGAAATGACTGAGTTACGCGAACAATGTATTTGGACATGGACAAGTCAAAACGGAGTAAACGGTTACAAGGTAACGAGCAAGTCTAACGGCAATAGTATTTTCCTGCCCGCAGCGGGATACCGCGAAGGTAGTTCGCACCACTACGCAGGCAGCAGCGGCATCTACTGGTCGAGTTCGCTCAACACGGACTTCCCGAGCCTCGTGTGGTTCGTGGACTTCAGCTCAGGCTTCGTGTACAGGAACACCAGCGCTCGGTACTATGGTTTTACGGTTCGCCCAGTCTGCCCGTAGAATTTATTGCTTATATACGGACAAAAAAATTACTTGCAAAAATGAACTCGTTCGACGGACTTTGCGGAGCGGGCACCTACGGTAGTAGGCTACCCTGCTCGCTCTGCAAGCTCGCCCTTAAATAAAAAAAAGAAAACGTATGGTCAGTATCCTCTTCAAACTATATCCTGAATGAATAATATCGACCATAACTCTCACGCTTTCTTATAGTAAAAAATACACTTAGAGAGTTGGTGAAATAACAATATAAAAATATGAGAAATGTAAAATTCAACGCTATCAAAAGACAAGATGGTCTTGTGGTTGGCACAGAAAAGGAACAATTAGAAGGATTCTTTCACGAATGGGGAACCATGGAATTGAAAAATGAAGAAGGGAGAATTGTTGGGCATCAGTCTTGTGCAATTGTAGAAGAGGAGGAAACTCAAAGCATTTATCGTGTTCTTCCAGAAGATGTTTTCTTTTATGATCCATTCTCAGGTAAATTGATTTGATATGCTTCTCAACAAAAAAGAAAAATCCAAATTATATGATTATTTAAGCCATTATGAAAATGATGTAAAAAACAATTATGGGCATTATGACTTAAATAATCCTCAATTGCAGTCTTTTGTAGATTCTAATGACATCGCATTTTGTTCAAACAAAGCAAAAGGTGAGCAAGCGATGACACATGCTGCATATTTTCGTTACCAATATAAGACAGCGGATAAAGCACACGACCTTATGCGTCATATTAGAAATGCTATCGCACACGGAAATATTAAAAAGAAAGGTAGCAACTATTATCTAATGGATTATAATCAATGCGGAACAAAAACTTTAGATGCTAAAATCCCTGTTGATGTTTTCTGGAACTTTCTTGCTGAATTAGAAAATACATATCACTAAACGTTCCTCTCACCCCGCAGTTCATTTGCGGGGTGAGTTTTTTATATGCACATTCTTCTTGCTCGTATCAATGCTCGTGTTCAAGTGCTCCTTCGGCAAGGGTTCGGTATCCATTCGGGAAATGTAAGAGTGCTTTCTGCGGACTTCCACGGACGCGGAAAAGGTGGGGTAAGGATAGGGGGAAAGAAGTCCGTAGAAGTGAGGTGATGAGGTTGTGAGGCAATAAGGAAAATCCGCATAATCGATAGAAAAAGAATCGGTTATGCGGATTGTTGTTTTGTTGACAGCGATCAATATGTATGTTAGAAGATTTAGAAAATTTAGAATCTTTAGAATTCTAAGTTTCCTAAGTTTTCTAAAGATTCTAAGAATCCTAATTCTATATAAAGACAACATAAACAACATTTCGCTCACCCAACATTGGTGAGCGATAGGGAAAGAAATAGAGAAATGGCGGTCAAGTCGAGATACTCTTTTGTATTATAGGGATATGCCACTGATAGGCTCACGAAGCGCCTACGATGTGCCACTATCAACCCGTCAAGAACCCGTTATGAACCCGTAATTGATAAGAAGAATCAAGCTATCAGATACCAAGTATAAAGCACAAAGCAGAGAAGCATCACGGCGCCACCTACTCTGCCAATCTTGCCACGGAAGCCAAAGAGCAAAGGGAAAACCGCAGCGGCAATCATGACCGCATAATCCACAATCGTGATATCCGCAGAGACCAACGGCATGACTTGCGAGCTAAGACCCAAGATCAGCAAGATATTGAAGATATTTGAACCCACGATATTGCCCAATGCCAACTGGGTATTCTTCTTGCATGCTGCTGCCACAGAGGCCGCCAATTCAGGCAAAGAAGTGCCACAAGCAATCAGCGTGAGCGAGATAATCGCATCGCTGACGCCCCAGGACTTAGCAATCACAATCGCATTATCCACAAAGAAATCGCAACTCGTAATCAGCAATGCCAATCCGCCTACAATCTTCAGCAATGCTACCCACAAAGCGAGGATAGGTTCTTTGGTCTCTACGGGAGCCTCGTCAGTAGTGTTTTGCTTATCACGGGCGAAAGAGTACCACATATAGCCCACGAAAAGCAACAAAAGAATGATTCCATCCACGCGACCAATCGTGGCGGGTGTGCCGTTGAAGAAGTTCAATGCCAAGAGGGTGAGAATAACCGAAACGCCAATACAAAAAGGTATCTCAAAGGTCATGTTCTTGCGGTCAATGGCAATCGGGAAACAGATAGCAGTCAAGCCAAGGATACCCAAGACATTGAAGATATTGGAGCCCACCACATTGCCAATAGCTACATCAGCATTGCCTTTCAAGGCACCAAAGAAGCTAACCACCAACTCGGGCATGCTGGTACCAATGCCCACGATGGCGGCACCAATCACGAAATCAGAAACCTTGTAGCGGCGAGCCACAGAGACAGAACCTGCTACCAAAAACTCTGCACCAAACACGATGCCGACTAACGAGATGACAAGAATGAGGTATGACATAAAATAGAAGTGATAAGTTATAAACTATAAGTGATGAGTTAGTTAAGTAATAACGTTACTTCAATTTTCGTGCAAAAGTACTGTTATATTATTATATAGGTGTGAAGAATATATTAAGAATTTGTTAAATCAGTTGGCTATGTGGATTTTTTTTAGTATCTTTGCACCCAAAATTAGACACTTCTTCATAGTGAAAGGATTACGCCACATATTGCTCTTATTGATAATCGGGCTATATGCCTGCAGTTGCTCCGAGTTATCAATCCAAGAAAATACCTCCCATTCATCGGAAGTGGGTGGTGGCGTGTCGTCCATCATCAATGACATTTCGAATGACTATGCCAAGCGTCTGCAGCAGCAATATGATTGGACGGATGCTATCACATCCTCTTATCAACTAAGTAGCAACAATCAGGAGAATCGTCTACGCACACGCCGTCACGAACGCATCTCCAACTCGTGGCAAGTACGCACGAACGAACATCAACAACATGCTGCGTTGCACCATCATGCAAACTGTATCGCGCACAGTATCAATCGCATAGTGGCACTATCGCGCACGATGCCACTCAACTTACCGACCGAACATATATCCTTTCCGTTTCATAGTTTTTGGTAGTTCTCTTACCTATATCCTATAGCACAGCGTCCTATATCCTATAGGCGCAGCCGTCCTATAAAATATAAGTTTAACTATCAAAAATTCAGAATTATGGAAGATATATCATTATTGTTCCTTGCTGTTGGCATGATTGTGGTATTTGTTGGTCCTTTCTTTGTAATTAGTGCTATCAAAGACCGCAAAGAAGCGCAACAAAAGCAACAAGAGGAACAAGAAGAAAAATAATAACTATAAATAATAGGGTGTGTCACAATTTTGGCACACCCTTTGGTAAAACCAATTATTTTTACTACCTTTGCAACCAAATTTACACACCATGACCAAACAACGCATCCTTATAGTAGATGATGAAGAGGATATTTGTATGATCCTCTCCTATTCGTTGCAAAAAGCAGGCTACGAGACACTTATCGCCCATAGCGCAGAAGAGGCGTTAGAGAATTATGAATTGAGAATGAAGAATTATGATATAGACTTGATTCTTCTTGATATCATGATGGATAAGATGTCGGGACTGGAGATGGCGGAGAAGCTGCGCTCGGATATCGGAAATCGGGAATCGGGTATCGGGATTCCACCAATCATATTCCTAACAGCATTAAGCGATGAAAGTACTGTACTTCAGGGATTTAAGTTGGGCGCAGATGACTATATCACCAAGCCCTTCCGTATTGCCGAAGTACTGGCACGAGTGGCAGCTGTACTTCGCAGAACGGAGGCGATAAGGCGAGAAGGCGATGAGGCTATTAGGCTGGAACACGATGAAAGTCTCATCGTGTTCGAGGGCATTGAAGTGAATAAAGCCGATATGTCGCTCAAGGTAGATGGCGAAACAGTGGTCATGACCCGCAAGGAGATTGAGTTGTTGGTATATATCTTAACTCACCGCGGACAGATACTCTCTCGCGAGCATCTATTGAAAAATGTATGGGATAGCAATGGCTATGTGATGGAGCGCACGGTGGATGTGCATATCACCCATCTCCGCCGCAAATTAGGTCCCTACGGCAAACATATTGTCACGAAATCGGGATTTGGCTATTTGTTTAAGGATTAGGACGCCGCTTTGCGGCTACAGGACGGTACAAAGTGCCTACAGGACGCCCTAATGGGCTACAAGTTAGAGGCGAAAAGGTTAAAGGTAAGAGATTATGAATATTTGGATTATTATAGGAATCGTGGTTGTGGTGGTAGTGTATATCGCTTATACCGCCTACAAACACAAGATTAATAAAGCACGTGAGCAACAGCGACTTACGCTGACGCAGAACATCAGTCACGAGCTCAAGACACCTGTGGCGAGTATTCGTGGGGCATTGGAGACAATCCTCATGCACCCCGATATGAGCGAGGAAGAGCGTTTACAGTTTATTGAGCGGGCGTATCAGCAGTCTGGTCGCCTTGCCAACCTGGTGGAAGATATATCTACCATCAACAAACTGGACACACAAACCGACTTCTACAATCGCTTGCAATTGGACCTACATACCATCGTGGAGAATGTGGTACAAGACCTATCATTGCGTGCTTCTAAAGCAGGTGCAACCATCACGCATAACATACCTAAACACTTGATTATCACTGGTAACTATACGCTGCTCTACTCTATCTTTCACAATATTGTGGATAATGCAATCAACTATGTAGAGAAAGCGCAAATCTCTATCCAACTCACCAACCAAGACCCTGCCAACCTCTATTTCAGCATTAGCGACAATGGTCAGGGGGTACCTGATGAAGCATTGCCTCATATCTTTGAGCGTTTCTACCGCGTAGATAAAGGCAGAAGTCGTAAGGTTGGCGGTACGGGATTGGGATTATCCATCGTAAAACATGCGGTGATATTCCATGGAGGAAACATCACCGCAGTCAATCGTCAAGAAGGCGGATTGGAGTATCAGTTCTCGCTTTCTCGTAGAGCGAAATAGACCAGACCCTACCCAACCTCCCCTTAAAGGGGAGGAGCAGAAAGGAATAATCAACTCATCTCCAACATGCGTTGGATAGGACGGAGAGCGTCTTTTGCCACTACCTCATCCACAATCACTTCGTTGCTTTCATTGAGCAAACAATCATGAAGGTTTTGAAGTGTACACATACGCATGTATTCGCACTCGTTACAGCCTCCACCTTCAGCAGGTACAGCAATAAATTCAACCTCTGGGCATGCCTTTTGCATCTCGTGGAGAATGCCGCTTTCTGTCACTACTATATATCGGATATGGGACGCTTCGCTATTGGAGATGGGCGATGGGCTATTGGCTATTGGCGATGGGCTATTGGCGATAGCATAGTTGAGCAATGCTTGGGTAGAGCCAATGACATCAGCGTGCTGCAAGATAGTGGCTTTGCACTCTGGGTGTGCAAGTACAGGGGCATTTGGATATTGCTCTTTGAGCGCAAGCAACGCTTCCTCTGAGAAACGAGCATGCACATGGCAACCACCATTCCAAAGGTCCATCTTTCTGCCTGTCATCTTGTTGATATAGCCACCAAGGTTTTGGTCTGGACCAAAGAGAATAGGCTGATTGTCAGGTAATTGATTGACAATCTTCAGGGCATTGCTACTGGTCACTACCACATCGGTGAGCGCCTTGACTGCGGCACTGGTATTGACATACGACACGACCATGTGGTTAGGATTCGCAGCCTTCCATGCTGCCAAATCCTCTGCCTTGCAGCTATCTGCAAGCGAGCAGCCTGCTTCTGGTGCAGGGATCAACACTTTCTTGTCTGGGCAAAGTATCTTAGCGGTCTCTGCCATGAAATGTACACCACACATCACAATGATGTCGGCATCGGTTTTAGCTGCCTGTTGTGCCAAAGCCAGCGAATCACCTACGAAGTCTGCTACATCCTGAATCTCAGGGCGTTGATAGTAGTGCGCCATAATAATGGCGTTCTTCTCTTTGCACAAAGTGCGTATTTGTTCTGTGATACTCATTTATTTGATGGGCTGACCTATTGTATTATAATATACTCCGTTATGCTCGATGATGAGTTGTCCATCACGGAGGATTTTATTGCCTTGTGGCTTCGATAGTTGCACCTCTTGCAAATCAGTAGTAGGACCACAAGAAGTAACATAGTTGGAGTAATAATAGTCGGTTATCACGCCACCGCCTGCTACCTCAATATGGATACTACTCAAAGCAGGCCCATATTGATCTGTATTGGTTTTACTGGTGAAGCGCAAAGTACCGCTGCCTGAGAGTGTAGTCGAAGGTGTCCATGTGTAGTCATTGAGGGTTTTGTTTGCTGCCTTTAATTCGCCTATCTTGGTGCCATTAGCAGTAAACTCAATCGTATTATAGCTTGTTCCTCCGTAAGTACGCATGTTGATTGTGATGCTGGTAATCGAAGCAATGTTGATAGAAGGCGATTCGATATAGGAACCAGTCACCATACGCCAGTGTTTGGTATCACGAATCAAACCAGAAAGCGTCCAACCATCGGTGTTATTCAAGTCCATAGAGGCAGGTGCAGGTTGCTCAACAAAGATTTCGCTTTCCTCAAGGGTGGCGAATACAGCATTGTAAATGACATCGTGGCTCACAGCAGGTGCCTCTTCTGCATCAGAGAACAAATCTGCAGGCATTTCATCTTGAGGAGTAGTAATCACCTCTTCGCTCCAACCTACGAACTGGTTGCTCTCGGTACATGGCGAAGCAGGTGCAGTAGGCAGTTTAGTTACCTTTCCTCCAGCAGCCAAAGTGGTGGTAGGGTTACCTGCTGTATATTCCTCGCCATTAACCATCCATGTAACTTGGCATGCAGCATTGCAAGCACCGTAGAGTTTCACGGTAATAGTTTCAGCACCTTCAGAGGCGATTTGCAGGGTTCCGCTATGTTGTCCTTGCTCGGTTGGAACATAAGTGAGAACTACATTATTTTGGGTTGTGCTGCTATTTGCCTCGTTGATAGTGAGAGAAGAGCGTGAGGTCTCAAACATATCCGCATCCTCGCCTGAAATAGTGAGGGTGACATTGGAAGTCAGATAGATACCCGTTACCTTAATACTAACGGAAGACTCCTCATCCACCAACACGCTTGGAAAGTTCACGGTAGTCTTGCTTACACTCAATACAGGTGTGTGCACCACATCCTCGCGACTACCATCGCTCTCGCCCAATACGAAATCAGCATCGTAGGCAGTCATGATATCATCAAGATAAAGCGTCTCGCCCGCTTTCTCACCCCAGATATACTCGGCCAAATATGGATAGTCAATAAATGGGTTGCGGTTGCCTTGGGTCTTTTGGATACCATTGTTGCGGTCAATTTCCTTCTTTGACACAGGGTCTTGGCGGTGCCATTTCATCAGCAATGCCACACCGTATTTGGTCAAACCGAAAGAGCCAGTAGAGAAGTTGGTGGTAAAGATTTTGGCACCATCACCCGAAGTGAAAGCCTTATCGCCTGCCCATTTGAGCAATGCGCCCATATAGCCACGAGCAAAGTCGCCTTTATACTCATCGCGTGGCTCAAACACCGTGCCCGAACAAGAGATAGTAGCCCCCGTGTTACCCGCAATAGTGTTACCACCCACAATCGTAATGCTCTTGGCAGAGCCTTTTTTATTACCTTGTTTGTTATAATCCGCACTGGAAACCTCACCAAAAGCATAGTTGCTACGGATACCATTTACCTTACCATCGGTAGGAACAAGGTGGAAAATGTCGCAACCAGGACCGCTGGTAGTGCCACCGTACCATGACTTAGGAATAGAGTGTTCGCGGTTGAAACAATCGCACTCGTTGCTGTAGTTACCACAACGATCACTACTCAAACTCTTCCATGTACAATCGCTATACATATCCCAAACATAGCCATTCTCATGAAGGTCAGTATATTGGTAAGCAGACCACAAGCCATCGTATCCCAATGAGGAATAGCCCGTTTTGGTGACAGTCTGTACCGCGTCAAAAAGGGCTTTACCCGACTTGCCATCAATCTTGTCGTAATACGCAGGCAACGAAGCCGCAGGAGTAACCGTTTTGGCAGCCATCGCAAGCGCGAAAGAACTGCACAACACAAATAGGAAAATTCGTTTCATATTGATTGTTTTTTTTATTTACAAATGGTAATTCTGCCAATTGGCCTGCAAAGGTACACATTTTTTTGCAACCAAACAAATATTTCTGATTAAAAAACACAAAAACACCCTCACAAACATTTGTAAGGGTGTATCGGTATCGTATTTAAAAACGATTATCTGCCTAATTGATTCTCGATTTTTGCTACCTCTTGGCGGAGAACCGCATCGTAACTCATCTGCGCTTCCATCGAATTGAGCGAGTAAGCCACAGTAGCATGGTCGCGATGCACATACTTGCCAATCTCAGCCAACGAACTATCTGTGAACTTCTTAATCAAATACATCACGATATTGCGTGCCTTCACCGCTTCGCGTTGGCGGGTACGCGCTGTGATAATCTTCTCGGGAACATTCATCTCGCGACATACCGCAGTGATAATATCAGAAGGCAAATATGTTTTAGGATGAAGTTGCACTAAACGACCTACCACCTTCTCGGTCAAAGCCATATCGATAGGACTATCTGTCAGCGTAGAATAAGCCAAAAGACTCGCCAATACGCCCTCCAAATCACGCACATTATCCGACACATTAGAAGCGATATATGTAATGATTTCATCACCCAACTTCACACCATCCCTGCGAACACGGTAGAGCAAAATATCATGACGCAATTGGTAATCAGGACGCGTAATCTCAGCCGCTAAGCCCCATTTGAAGCGCGACAAGAGGCGGTCTTGGATACCCTGCAACTCCATTGGACTGCGGTCAGAAGTAAGAATCAGTTGCTTGTGGCTTTGTTGCAGATAGTTAAAAATCTGGAAGAATGTATCTTGCGTACCCTTCAAGTCGGAGAAATACTGGATATCATCCACAATCAGCACATCTACCGACTGATAGAACATAAGGAAGTCGGGCACTTGGTTGTGGTTCACAGCATCCTGAAACTGGAGTTTGAACATATTGGCAGTAACATACAGCACACGAGCATTAGGATTAAGGCGTTCTACCTCATTACCAATGGCATACGCCAAGTGGGTCTTGCCCACACCACTACCACCAAAGAGGAATAATGGGTTGAAAAGGGTCTTTCCTGGGTTCTTGGCAATCTCAATAGCCGCAGCACGAGCCAACTTATTGGGCTCACCCTTAATAAAGTTGTCGAAAGTGTATTGCGGATTGAGTTGGCTATCCCAAGCATTGATAGCCTCCTGCGCAGGCGCATAAGCCTCGCTACGAGGGCGATTAACCGACTCGCGCAATGGTTCGCTGGGTACATCAATACTACTGCCAGCCACCATAATGCGATACTCCAAACGAATAGCAGGACCAAACACCTTTCTCAATACGCGCGAGAGCAGGTCGAGGTAATTCTCCTCAATATACTCCACAATGAACTGGCTTTTGACCTGCAGCACCAACACATCATTATCGTACTGCAACGCAGCAACAGGCGCAAACCAAGTCTGGTATGCACTCTGCGAAAGATTGTCACGCAGAATCTGCTGGCATTGCGCCCATAATATGTTGAGATCTTGTTTCATGGAGTAACCAATAGCGTTTCAAAAGGGGCAAAAAAAAGCGACTCCTTTTCGAAATCGGGTGCAAAGGTACTGCTTTTTTTTTAACTGACCAAATATGTGTTTGAACGAAGATTTTGACAAATCCTTATTTCCCAAAAACTCAGCAAGTTACAACCAAACAACTGATTTACTATGATTTACAAAAGTTATCAACACCTAAGTAGTTGAAACTCATAAGTCAAAGTGTTTTTGTTCCACATGGGTTTGTTTCACAACAAACTCCCTAACTATTGGATTTACAATCAATTAGGGAGTTTTTGACACTTTTCGTAAATTAGACACTCGAAAAATTACTATTTCTTCCGTAGTTTCTTTTGGACAAAAGGTCGTGCTTTGACAGCAGTGATAATAGTGTCCACATTGAGAACTGCAGCATCCAAATTTTTGAGTGTAGTATTCAGATTATCATGCAGTTGAGTATCGTTGAGCAGCAAGCCCAAAGTGCCATCTTCCGACTGCAAGGCCTGATTGAGAACAGCAATCGTAGAATCCAACGAGAGTATAATGCTTTGGAGATTGGCAGCTTGGACATCGGTAACGATAGTTTGCAAGCCAACCACAGTCTGATCCACCTTACGCATGAGGTCGGGCAACTGCGTGTGGGTGAGTTGGCGAATATCGCGTCCGCTGACAGTAAGATCGTTAGTGATATGCTCAATATTTTGCAAGGTGGTATGCAGACTACCCTGTTCCACCTCGTTATTGAGGGTTGCAAGCAGGTTGGTAGCCTCGGTCAGAACACTATCCAACTGCGCCAACAAACCCGTTTGGAGGTTATCCATAAGTCCAGGCACAATTTGGGTAATGAGCGTATCGCCATCTTGATAAGGCATAGCACGATTCATCAATGCTGGCAGTTGCAGTTCAATCGCACCACCGCCCAATAGTCCGTCCGACACCAACGCCATCTCAGTTCCACGGGGCAGTTCGATAGCCTTGTCAATAGACACTACCACCGTGAACGCAGGCGTACGCGAGAAATCATATTGTATCGCCTCTACAAGTCCCACTTGATAGCCCTTAATGTACACTGGCGACTGGGCCGTCAAACCATTCATGCGATCAAATTGCCCCACATACACTTTGGTGGGCGAAAAGATATTTACCCCTTTGAGGAAGTTAAATCCAAAATACAAGATACCCAGGCAAACGATTGCCAAAATACCTACTTTCAGTTCTCTTGAGTACTTCATTTCTTATAATATTTTTCAAAGGCATCAAAGATACCGTTTACAATTCCTGTCTTACCTTCTGCGCTGGCAAGCCATTTCTCCTCCTCGGCGTTGCTCAAAAAGCCCATCTCCACAAGTACGCTGGGACAAGCCGACTTCAATAGCACCCAAAACGCTGCTTGGCGCACACCGCGATTCGCGCGTTGCAATTTATCAACAAACTGATTTTGAACCAGTTCCGCAAACACAAGGCTATTATCCATATACTGGTTTTGCATCAGTTCAAAGAGGATATAACTCTCCACAGAATTAGGGTCAAAGCCCTGATACACCGTCTGATCCTCCTCGAGTTTCATCACCGCATTCTCGCGCATAGCAACATCCAAATTATCCTCCATGCGGTCGGTACCAAGAATGAAAGTTTCGGCTCCGCATGCATTGCGATTCTCTGCCGCATTGGTGTGAATACTAATGAATAAATCAGCGTGGTTCTTGTTGGCAATGTCTGCGCGTTGTTGCAAAGGCAGAAACACATCGGTTTCACGGGTGAGAACCACCTTAACCTCGGGGTATGTAGTGCGAATCTTGGCTGCCAACTGTTTGGCTACCGTAAGGTTCAGATTTTTCTCTTGCACCTTCATTTTCAAGCCGATAGCTCCAGCATCGTGCCCACCATGTCCCGCATCAATCACCACAGTGAAGGACATAAGCGATAACATCCAGCAGCACAGCAATATACGGCTGCATAACTTCATTATTTTATTACCCTGCATAATCGTTTTCAATTAGTTTTGTACAAAAATCGTGCAAAGTTACAATATTTTTCGCAAATACACAAACTTTTGGCAAAAATTCACCTTTTTCAATTTTTCTCTTGCATATATGCAAAAATTGTTGTACCTTTGCAGGATAATTTATGTATATCGTAAATCGGGTATCTAAAGTCGGGTATTTATATGCCAAAAAGCAAGTACCGATAGTTGGGCTATAGGTACAAGAATCGAGTGTCGGGACACCAAAAAAACAAACAAAAAACAAAACGATATGGTAGCAAGCGATTTTACCCCTAATGAGGAACAATTGATTGAGAGCGAATTTCAAGCCCTCTTAGCGGATTATGCACGCACCAACCACCGCCAAAAGGTGGAACTTATCACGCGCGCCTACAATTTGGCTCGTCAAGCACACGGTGGTGTGCGCCGCCTATCGGGCGAGCCTTATATCATGCACCCATTATCGGTGGCGCGTATCGTAGTGCGCGAAATTGGCTTGGGTAGTACCAGTATCTGTGCAGCATTGTTGCACGATGTGGTGGAGGATACCGAATATACCGCCGAGGACATTGAGCACCAATTCGGTCCTAAGATTGCCAGTATCGTAGTGGGACTGACCAAGATTTCGGGCGGCGTATTCGTGGACCAAGCCGTTAAGCAAGCGGAGAATGTACGCAAACTGCTGCTGACGATGTCAGATGATATTCGCGTGATGCTTATCAAGTTGGCCGACCGCTTGCACAACATGCGCACTTTGGCAGCACAACGCCCCGAAAAGCAGCGCAAGATTGCCATTGAAACGCAGTACATTTATGCTCCGATGGCGCACCGATTGGGTCTATTCCCTATCAAAACCGAATTAGAAAACTTGAGTTTCAAATACGAACACCCCGAACTATACGCTGAGATAGAGGCCAAGTTGCACGCAGTAAAAGAAGTGCAACACGAGAACTTTGAAGAGTTTGCCGCACCTATCCGCAAGCACCTGACCATGATGGGCTACCAATTCAATCTTTACGCCCGCACTAAGTCGATATATTCGATTTATAAGAAGATGATTACTAAGGGAATACCATTCGAACAGGTATATGACCTTTTGGCTGCGCGTATTGTATTTCAACCTACCACCGACTTCTCAGAGAAGGACCAATGTTGGATGATTTACTCCGCTATCACAGAGATTTACCGTCCTCACCCAGAGCGTATTCGCGACTGGATTTCAACCCCCAAAGTCAATGGCTACGAGGCGTTGCATGTAACGGTGATGGGCAATCATGGTCAGTGGATAGAGGTGCAGATTCGTACCGAGCGCATGCACGAGTTGGCAGAACACGGATTGGCTGCCCATTGGCGGTATAAGGCGGGTACCGAAAGCGAATACGAGTTGGATCGTTGGTTGCGCGACATTAAGGATGTATTGGCAAACCCCGACCCCGATGCGTTGGCGTTTTTGGATACCTTCAAACTCAACCTCTACCATCATGAGGTGTTTGTATTCACCCCTCGCGGCGACATGCATACCTTAGCACAGGGTGCAACGGTATTGGACTTTGCATATAAACTCCACACCCAATTGGGTGAGCATTGTATTGGAGCCAATGTCAATCGCACCACACGCACTATTGACTACATATTGCAGAGTGGCGACCAAGTGGAGATATTGACCTCCGACAAGCAAAAGCCCGAACCTGAATGGCTGAATATCGTGGTCAGCGCAAGAGCAAAAGATCGCCTCAAGAAATACTTCCGCAAGCAACAAGGACAAAGCGATACCAACAAGCACACAGACACCACCGTTGCTAAAGCGATTAACCTCTATATCAAAGGTAGTGATAAGTTGGGCGTGATGATGCGTATCCTGCAAGTAATGAGCGAGGAATACCGAATCAACTTCAGCGATCTGCATGTCACCTCAGACGGCAACACATTCACCTGCGAAGTGGAAGCCAAACTATTTGATATGGACAAACTGGGAAAAATGTGTATGCAACTGCGTAAGATTGGCGGTATCAACACAGTGAATGTCACCAAAATTGATGGCGTAGAGATGCAATGCGATTGCACTTCACTCGGAAATAACTAACAACAAACAACTATAACGATGAAAAAATTATTTACTTTTGCAGCCACATTGCTTTTCGCAATGGTTGCTATGGGACAAAATCCTGTAATCACTTTTGACAAGACCACACACGATTTCGGTAAGATTAACGAGGCGGATGGTCGTGTAACTACTGTTTTCACTTTCAAAAACGAGGGTATGGCTCCGTTGGTATTGAGCAATGTACGCGCAAGTTGCGGTTGCACCACCCCTAAATGGACTCGCGAGCCTATCGAGCCAGGTCAAACGGGCGAAATCACAGTCACCTACAATCCTAATGGTCGTCCTGGTCGTTTCCAAAAAACTATTACCGTTACCAGCAACGCCAGCGAACCTACTACCAAACTCTATATCAAGGGCGAAGTGATTCCAAAGCCTGCTAAACCAGTGGATCAGTATCCTATCAAGATGGGCGAACTGAGCCTGAAGCGCAAAACCCTGAACTTTGGTATCCTCACCCGAGGTAGCAACAAACAACTGGAGATTGAGTATGCCAACCAAACCGAGCAAGCAGTAACCGTAGCACTCGTGATGGTAGGTGCTGACTACATTAAAACCAATGTCACCCTGCAAACCGTAGAGCCACAACAAACAGGTAAATTGCAATTTGCGCTCCAAAGTGCCGAGTGCCCATTGTATGGTCCTGTCACAGCTAAGGCAGATGTAATCGTTAATGGCAAACGCGACATTTCCAACACCTACGAGATTGCCTTGTCTGCCAACATTAAAGAGGACTTCTCACAACTCACCGTAGAGCAACGCCAACAGGCACCTATCGTGGAGGTTGCACGCGAATTGAACCTCGGCACCGTTGCTAAGGGTAAGAAAATAACCTCTAAGCTCACCCTCACCAATGCAGGTATCAACCCATTGTTGGTAAGACGCGTGATGATGAACGACCAACAAGTGAAGTTCACTACCCCTAAGGCAATCAAGGCGGGTCGCAAAGCGGATATTAAGATTGAGTTGGACGCTACCACCTACGAGCCTGCACAATACTCGCGTATCATGACCCTTATTACCAACGACCCTAATACTCCAGTAATCAATATCAAACTCAACTGGGTAATCGAGTAATATCGGACACCGGAAGCCGGAAGCCGGTAAACACTGGACACCGGAAGCCGGGAGTCCAAAAACAAAAACAATCATGCAACATCCAGAGAATAGTGCTGAATACAAAGGTCTAACGGTGAACGCTGGCGTAGAGAACCTACCCAGCGTGAATCCGTATGCCACTTTCCGCCGCCGCAAACCTACGCTCACAGCCGATGAGTATGTAGAGGGTATCTTGCGTGGCGATATGCGTCTGTTGAGCCAAGCAGTAACGCTCATTGAGAGCAATCTGCCCAGCGACCAAGCCATTGCCCAACAGGTCATTGAACGCTGCCTGCCTTATGCAGGCAACGCAGTGCGATTGGGTATCACGGGCGTGCCAGGTGCGGGTAAATCCACCTTCATTGAGGCATTGGGTACCCTACTCTGCCACCAAGGCAAGCACCTTGCGGTATTGGCTATCGACCCCTCGTCCGAGCGCAGCAAAGGTAGTATATTGGGCGACAAGACGCGTATGAACCACCTCTCCGTTGAGGCCAATGCCTTCATTCGCCCCAGTCCCTCTGCAGGTAGTTTGGGTGGTGTAGCGCGCAAGACCCGCGAGACTATTGTGCTATGCGAGGCTGCTGGCTTTGATACGATTATTGTGGAGACAGTGGGCGTAGGACAATCCGAAACCGCAGCCCATTCCATGGTGGACTTCTTCCTGCTATTGCAAGTAACAGGTACGGGCGATGAACTGCAAGGCATTAAACGCGGTATCATGGAGATGGCAGATGGTATTGCCATTAACAAATGCGATGGCAATAATGTGGAGCGTGCAGAAGCGGCGCGCGTTAGTTTCAAGAACGCGCTCGCACTCTTCCCTCCTACCGAATCAGGTTGGAAGCCCTACGCACTCACCTGCTCTGCCGTGGAAGGTAATGGCATACAAGAGGTATGGAATATGGTGGAAGACTATATAAGGTTCGCGCGCGAGAACGGCTACCTTGACCACCTGCGCACACAGCAGGCCAAATATTGGATGTACGAGACTATCAACCAAAATTTGCTCGACAGTTTCTACAAATCCGACACCATGGAGCAACTCATCGCACAAACCGAACAACGCGTACTCAACAACGAAATCAGCAGTTTCACCGCTGCTTACGACCTACTGAAACAATATGGCAACAACAAGCAATAACCGCAAAAAGACTGCTACCCCCAAGGTGGGTGCCAACGAGATGGGCAAACTGCCCCCACAGGCTCCCGAACTGGAAGAGTCTGTCTTGGGTGCATTGATGATTGAGAAGGACGCTTATGCCACTATCGCTGACCTTTTGCGTCCCGAATCGTTTTATGCCGATAGCAATGCGTGTATCTTCGAGGCAATTCGCAGTCTGGCGGCTCAGGACGCACCTATTGACTTATTGTCGGTGGTAGAGCAACTCAAGTCGCAAGGCAATTTGGAGAAAGCAGGTGGCGTAGTACGCCTCAGCGAACTCACTCGCCGTGTAGCGTCAGCGGCTCACTTGCGCTACCATGCGCAGATTGTGGCGCAGAAGGCCACAGCGCGTGACCTTATCTCCGTAGCATGCCAGATTGAGGAGAAGGGCTACGATGAAACGCAGGATGTAGATGTACTACTCCACGAGGCGGAAGGTAGTATCTTCGAGATCTCGCAACGCGCACAGAAGCGCGATGTCACCCAGATTGACCCTGTGATCGAGGAGGCCTTTGAGCGTATGCGTAAGGCAGCGCAGAACGAAGGCAATATATCGGGTGTGCCCAGCGGTATCACCGAACTTGATAAAATCACTTCGGGTTGGCAGAAATCCGACCTTATCATTATCGCTGCCCGTCCTGCGATGGGTAAGACCGCGTTTGTATTGTCCATGGCAAAGAATATCGCAGTGAACTTCAAACGCCCAGTAGCCATGTTCTCGTTGGAGATGTCCAATGTGCAGTTGGTTAACCGTCTGATTATGAATGTCTGCGAGATTGAGGGCGACAAGATCAAGAACGGACGATTGACCAAACAAGAGTGGAACAAGATGGAGAGCAAAATCAACGAACTGATGGGTGCTCCCATTTATATTGATGACACGCCAGGTCTGAGTATCTTCGAGTTGCAAAGCAAGGCGCGCAAACTGGTGCGTGAGAAGAAGGTGGAACTGATTATCATTGACTACCTGCAACTTATGAATGCCAACGGTGCCAATTTCGGAAGTCGTGAGCAGGAGGTTAGTATCATTTCTCGCCGACTGAAATGGATTGCCAAGGAATTGGATATACCTGTGATTGCGTTGAGTCAGTTGAACCGTAATGTGGAGAAGCGCGACTCCAGCAACAGTAATGTAGAAGGCAAGAAACCGCAGTTGTCTGACCTGCGTGAGTCAGGTGCGATTGAGCAAGACGCGGATATGGTATGTTTCATTCACCGCCCTGAGTATTATCGTATTTACAATGACGACAAGACGGGTAAAGACCTCCGTGGTTTGGGTCAGATTATTGTAGCGAAGCACCGTAATGGTGCCACAGATGAGGTGTGGATGCGTTTTATTGGCAAGTATGCCAAGTTCCAAAACGAGAATGAGGGTTTTGATGAAGGTATTTACGATACGCCTGCTCCTCAACCCGCTACCACATTCCAGAGCAAGATGAATGCCTCCTCCGACCCACACGGAGCGCAGTTGGACGACGACATTGCACCGTTCTAATCCTTACTCCAATTCTAAGGTTCTATAAAAATTCTTTCTAAGATTCTATAAAAATTCTCAAGAGAGTGTGTCAAACATGGACGCACTCTCTTTTTATGCCCGTGTGTTTTGTTGCCATTTCGCAGCCGTTTTTCAGCAGTTAATCGTAGGTGATTCGTAGGTGATTCGTAGGTGATTCGTAGGTTATTCATAGGTTATTAAGCAACCTTCTAAGTCACCTCAAATCCTATAATTTTCAGACCGACATGAACAAATGCTCCAAACAATATAGACAGTTTTTCACAAAGAAAAAACAGAAAAATCGCAAAACTATTGCACATGTCAAAAAAAAGCAGTAACTTTGCGCGCTAATTCTATGAATTAGAAAAAGACCATTTGGAATTTAAAAACAACACTATAATGAAAAGAACAGAAATCATCAACGCCCTGCAACTCGCAGGAGAAGGACAACTCATCAATGTGCGTGGATGGGTGCGTAGCCGTCGTGGTAACAAAAATGTTAGTTTTATTGCCCTGAACGACGGTTCTACAATCAAAAACATACAAATCGTGGTGGATTTGGCTAACTTCCCAGAGGAGAACCTCAAGCCTGTTACCACTGGTTCGTGTATCTCGGCTACAGGTCACCTCGTTGCCAGCCAAGGTAGCGGACAAGCCGTAGAGATACAACTGACCGAACTTGAGGTATATGGCACCGCTGACCCAGAGCAATATCCATTGCAGAAGAAAGGATTGAGCATGGAGTACCTGCGCACCATTGCGCACCTCCGTCCTCGTACCAATACCTTTGGTGCCGTGTTCCGTATCCGCCACAACATGGCAATGGCTATTCACCAATACTTCCACGAGCACGGATTCTTCTATTTCCACACTCCTATCATTACCGCCAGCGACTGTGAAGGTGCAGGTCAGATGTTCCAAGTAACCACCAAGAACCTCTATAACCTCAAGAAAGATGAAGAGGGCAAAATCGACTACTCCGATGACTTCTTCGGCAAACAAACCAGTTTGACCGTATCAGGTCAGTTGGAGGGCGAGTTGGCAGCCATGGCGTTAGGTAAAATCTACACCTTTGGTCCTACTTTCCGCGCAGAGAATAGCAATACGCCTCGCCACTTGGCAGAGTTCTGGATGATTGAGCCTGAGGTAGCATTCATTCAAAAAGATGAACTCATGGATTTGGAAGAGGACTTTATCAAATACTGTGTTCGTTGGGCATTAGAGCATTGCCAAGACGACTTGCAGTTCCTCAACCAGTTTGTGGATAAGGGCTTGATTGCGCGTTTGGAGTCCGTAGTAAAGACCGACTTCGTGCGCCTGACCTATACCCAAGGTATTGAGATTCTGCAAGAGGCCATTAAGAACGGTAAAAAGTTTGAGTTCCCTTGCACATGGGGTGATGACTTGGCATCCGAACACGAGCGTTACCTTGTAGAGGAGCACTTCAACAAGCCTGTGATTATGTCCGACTATCCAAAGGACATTAAGGCTTTCTATATGAAGATTAACGAGGACGATAAGACCGTACAAGGTACCGATGTACTCTTCCCACAAATCGGTGAGATCATTGGTGGTAGCGTGCGCGAGGAGAGCCTCGACAAACTCAATGCAGAGATTGAGCGCCGCGATATTCCTATGAAGGATATGTGGTGGTACCTTGATACTCGCCGCTTTGGTGCTGCCCCTCACGCAGGCTTCGGCTTGGGCTTCGAGCGACTGATGCTGTTCGTGACTGGTATGCAAAACATTCGCGATGTGATTCCTTTCCCACGCACACCTAAAACAGCCGAGTTCTAAGCGCCGGCAGCCGGTAACCCCAAAAACTGGCACCCGGAAGCCGGTAGCCGGCAGCCCCAAAAAAAACAACTAAACATTCACCACAACAATAACATTTATGCGTAAAACAATTATCGCTGTACTCCTGACCATCGCTACCGTATTGGGTGCTAATGCACAGACGCGATTGGTAGGACGACTGATTTCAGTGGAACAGCAAGCCATAGAAGGAGCATCCGTTACATTGGCTGTACAAGGTATTACTACCACAACCAATGCCGAAGGTAAGTTCTCGCTAACCTATCTAGATCCTATTGATGAGGAAGTAATCATTGAGGCAAACGGATACATATCCGACATCCTTCTGGTTGGACTCGTTGATAACCAGCTAACCGACCTTGGCGACATCACGCTGCAAACCGACTTTGCGCGCGAGGCACAAGATGAAGTGTTGCTCAATATCGCCGAGGTGGACATGAACGATGATGAGGGTAGAAGCCAATCCATGTCTTCAGCCACCAGTGCGAGCCAAGATGTGTTCAACTCCACCATTTCCTATGCATGGTCAAATGCTCGCTATCGCGCTCGTGGTTACGACCAGACCTACGAGCAGAACTACATTGAGGGTATATCGTTCAACGCTGCCGAGCGTGGTCAGTTCAACTTCTCGGCTATGGGTGGATTGAATGACGCTACACGCTATCGCGAGGTGGTAGAGGGTATCGAAGCCAACAACTTCACCTTTGGTTCGTTGGGCTTGTCCACCAACTACATGCAATCCGCTACCAACTACGCACAAGGTTGGAAAGTGGGCGTAGCAGGTACCAACCGCAACTACAAGGGTGCGGCGCGCGCTACCTATGCCAGCGGACTCATGGAGAACGGTTGGGCATTCGCAGCACAATTAGCATGGCGTTATTCCCCATACATTGACATGAAAGGTCAGATTGGCGAAGGTATCAGTTATAGTTCAGTAGGTTATTTCCTCACTGCAGAGAAGCAATGGGGCAAAGATAAACGCCTGTCGCTGATTACCTTTGGTGCTCCTACTCGCCGCGGTCAGTCCTCTGCTCTCACTCAAGAGACTTTTGACCTCACCAACCAATACAATAAAACCGCTTGGGGACACAACAACTACAACCCTTATTGGGGCTACCAAGATGGCAAAGTGCGCAACTCGCGTATTGTACATAGTTACGACCCTACAGCCATTGTTAGTTTCGATTGGAAAATCAACGAGGAGAACGCTTTGAAGGCTGGTATAGGTTATCACTACAGCATGTACAGCAACTCCGCTTTGACCTTCTACAACGCACCAGACCCTCGTCCTGACTACTACCGCAACTTGCCTTCGTTCCTCTGGGACGGGCAGGTGGACAAAGATGGCTACTTCATTGGCAAAGATATGAATGGTAAGCCATTGGGCGCAGTGACCGATGGTGGTTATATCAAATACCCATTAGAGTACAACGGTCAGTCAGTGGGTCACTCTATCAACTTAGACACCTACGCAGCACTAACAGACCTTTGGACCAGTCGCGATGACAACGCTACCCAAATCAATTGGGACGCGCTCTATGCAGCCAACTACGCCAATAACGCAAGCGATGCTGCCAATGGTACTGCTACCTCGGCACGCTATATCGTAGAACGCCGCCACAACGATATTCAAGAGGGTATGATTAACCTCAACTATCGCAATACCGCAGTCAAGAACATGACCCTGACCGCAGGTTTGGAGGTTAAAGCCAGCCAAGGTATCCACTATAAGACCGTGGACGATCTCCTTGGAGGTAACCAATGGATTGATGTGGACCCATTCGCTGAGCGCGATATTAAGGAGTTGGCAACCAATATCGGTTTGACCCAAGCCGATATTGCCAATGTGAAGCAAAACGACCTGCGCAACCCTAACGCGAAGGTAACCGACCATGGTCGCTTTGGCTACGACTACCGTATCAATATGCTGAACGCTAAGTTGTGGGCACAAAACGAGTGGAATTGGAACGCGCTGGACTTGTACTACGGTCTGCAATTCACCTACTCGTCCATGCAACGCACCACCGACATGCTCAATGGTCGCGCATGGTACTTGGCTCGTTTGGGCGAAGCAAACAACCACCACTACTATTATTTGGCAGATGCAGCCGATGCTGTCTTAGCCGCAGGCGATGACCTCTCG
The DNA here is from genome assembly GCA_045121435.1 of Paludibacteraceae bacterium. GTDB lineage: Bacteria > Bacteroidota > Bacteroidia > Bacteroidales > Paludibacteraceae > Colicola. Next base: position 38,099 of record JBGVFY010000032.1, read on the forward strand.
CAACTGCCAGAGCGCTTGGCAGGTTATGCTCACCATTTTGTAGACCCAGCCATTAAGGCAGGCCTTACCTACAAGATTGACGGCCGCAATCAACTGAAAATCAACGCTATGGCAGAGACCAAAGCACCGTTGGCACGCGATGCCTATATCTCGCCTCGCGTACACGACCGCGCTGTAGAGAACATTTACCGCCACGATTACGCACGCTACTATGCACAACAATACGGCACTTCATGGCTCAGCGAGTATTTTGGTGCCAGCCAAAAGATAGCCGGTGGCGACCTGACCTATTCGTTCAACTATCCAGTCGTTCGCGGTCGTATCACTGGTTTCTTCACCCAATTCTGGAATGGTACCGAACTCAATGGTTACTACGATGATGAGGCACGCACCTTTGTGAACCAATCGCTCACAGGTATCAACCGCCGCCACATGGGCTTGGAGGCTGCTGCCGCAGTAAAATTGGGTATGTACTTCACCCTGACATGTGTATTGGGCATAGGCGATTATCGCTACACCAGCAACGCCTTGGCTATCACTTCTGCGGAGAATGGTATGGCACTGGCAGAAAATGCACAAGGTCCTATCTACGAATTGCGCGACAGCGTACTCATGCAGGGATTGCATGTAGCTACAGGTCCACAACTGAATACCAGTTTGAAACTCAGTTTCTTCCACCCAAAGATGTGGTTTGCTGACCTGACGGTTAGTTACTTCGATTGGAACTATCTCGACTATGCTCCTGCACGCCGCATGAAAGGTCTATTCACGGGAACCCGTGCGGACGGTAGTGCAGTAAATGGCTGGTATGGCGATACTTATACCGATGCTATCGCAAAAGATGAAGCAGGTCAAATCCAATACGATGCGTATGGCGTACCCGAACTGAAATACCCATACAACTTGCTTTCTAACCAAGAGATGCTGACTGCCACCAACCCACTCCACCGCTTCTTGGTGGACGCCAGTGTGGGCAAACTGATTTATCTGAAGAACCGCCAGTCTATCTCCATTAACCTGACTGTAAACAACTTGCTGAACAATACCCACTTCAAGACGGGTGGTTATCAGCAAGCGCGTTTGCCTCGCCAAACACGCCAAGGTGTGGATGAGCGTGAAAACTCAGTAATCAGTCCTAATGTATGGAAATTCCCTGCTAAATACTACTACGCTTGGGGTACCAACTTCTATCTCAATATCCAATATAAATTCTAACGCAGTATGAAAACAATGAAATGCTTAATTCATAATTCTAAATTCATAATTGCAACTGCCCTTGTGGCATTGTGTGCTGCATGTACCCCTTCCGCTGTGGATGAGAGCAAACTCTTCCTGACCAACGAGCAAGCCGAGGAAATAATTGCACAAGGCACACTAATGACCTTGCAACAATTCAAAGACTCGTTCATGAGCGAAAGAGGTAACTTCCTCAGCGATACAACCCTTTATCGCACCCGTGCTACCAAAGATGGCAAAAACTACCTCTTCTCCATTGACACAATCCCTACTTCTGCTACACCTATATATATACGCGGGCGCGTAACAACCGATGACTACGCAGGCAACTTCTACAAAGCCATGTGTATTCAGCAGATTGTAGATGGCGAGCAACAAGCCCTGCGCCTGTCGGTAGATGCAGGTTCGGTAGGTGGTTTATATCAGTTGGGACAAGAGATTTTGATTCGCGTGGACGGTCTGGCTATTGGTCGCTATGCCAACCAACCTCAACTCTGTTTGCCTTCCTATAACAACAACATTTACGCTAACAACGCTGAGCAGAAGATTGGTTGGGCACCAGGTCGTATTCCAATTGCTATCTTCAAAGCGCGTACCCAATGTATTGGCAAACCAGATGTGAGCCAATTGGTGTATAATGAGTACGAGATCAAGGAGTTTACTTCTGTTCTCAACCTGCAAAAGACTCGCGAGTGGGATGCTAAGTTGGTGCGCATTAAGAATGTGCACTATACAGGCGAGTATTACGAGTCAAATGGCACCGTATCTAAATGCTCTACGGGCAATCCAGAGGAGGATGGCAACGCCAATGTGTTTGCACCTACTACCAATAATATCGGCTACCCTCAAGGGCGTATTATTGCTGATGCAAAGGGTAATAAGACCGTTGTTTCTGCGTCAGAGTATGCTAAGTTTGCGTATTTCTACCTACCAGGAGCCGATAAGAATGGCACAACCAACTGCCCTAAGTATGTGGGCGATGTGGTAGGTATCTTGGGCTATTACAACGATAATGCGCGTTACGATCCTGCTTCGGATGACTGGGCAATCAGTATCCGTTCATTGGACGATTTGCAACTCTATCAGGACCTCAACAACAACGGTGTGCTTGACGAAGATGAGCGAACAGAAGCCAACCTCTGGCCACGCATTGAGTACACCAAATAATCCAAGCCTTTAAACTCTAAACACTAAACTAACAATGAGTTGGCTTGATATATTGATTCTTCTACCCCTACTCATTGGCCTCGTAAGAGGTCTAATGAAGGGGTTGATTGTAGAAGTCAGTTCGATTGTAGCGATTATCTTGGGCTTCTTAGGTGCCAAGTGGTGGAGTGCAGCCTTTGCCAGTTGGCTCATGCAGCAATTCGAGTGGAGCGAAACAGCCTGTATTGTAGTGGCGTATGCCTTGCTTTTTGCTGGTATTGCGTTGGGATTGAATATTATAGCCCGATTGCTATCCAAACTATTCCAGAAGATACAATTAGGTTGGCTCAACCGCCTATTGGGTGGTGTCTTTGGTACTGCCAAATGGGGCATAGTGATTGTGGCATTGGTGCTGTGCCTACACAATCTGGACAAGCAATTCCAGTTCCTCAGCCCTGAACTCAAGCAGCAATCAGTAGTCTACACCACCCTAACCCCCTACGCCGAACAGGCATGGAATGAGATAAAAGCACAGGTAGAAGCCAAGAAAGAGCAAGAACAAGAGGAAACCAATAATGGTTAGAATATATCCTAAGTAGTATAAAAAAAGACAACCGATTGGTTGTCTTTTTTTTGGGGTGGATAGTGGGGCTCGAACCCACGACACTCGGAACCACAATCCGATGCTCTGCCAACTGAGCTATAACCACCATATACGCCTTTGTTTCCAAAAGCGAGTGCAAAGGTACTGCTTTTTTTTGACATGACCAAATATTTTTAGAAAAAAAGTACAAAAAGAAGAAAAAATAATCATTTTTCTTGCGTATATGCAATTTTTGTTGTACCTTTGCAGCCGATTTTCGACTATAGTCTCTGGCGATCAGCATAGAGTGCGTATTTTTGCGGCTCGAACAGTAGTGTATACTATAGTTATTTAACCCATTAAAACAATAAATCGAAATGGATTTAATGAAAATTGCCGAAGAGGCATTCGCTGGCGAGAAGAAAGAGTTTCCAGCATTCGCTGCAGGTGATCAAGTGACTGTAGCTTATCGTATTAAAGAGGGTAACAAAGAGCGTATCCAAGAGTTCCGCGGTGATGTTATTTGCATTCACGGTAGCGGTGACAAGAAGCGTTTCACTGTTCGCAAAATGTCTGGTAACGTAGGTGTAGAGCGTATCTTCCCTATGGATAGTCCATTCATTGAGAAGATTACTGTAAATAAATACGGTAAGGTTCGTCGCTCTAAATTGTACTACTTGCGTGCTCTTACTGGTAAGAAAGCTCGTATTCCAGAGCGCCGCGTGAAGTAATGTGCTTCGGTTATCGATAATTGAACATTGAGTATCTATTATCGGTAATCGACTTTGCCAAATGGTGTAACGGTAGCACTACAGATTCTGGTTCTGTCTGTCTGGGTTCGAATCCTAGTTTGGCAACAAAACAAAAGACTTCCCTTAAGGGAGGTCTTTTGTTTTTTGGATAAATTCATGGATTCGAACCCACCATAGAAGTCCACACAAAAGAAAGTAGCCTAAAAATTTGCATATTTGCTTTTTTTTTCGTACCTTTGCGCCCTATTTTGCGTAATGTGCGCATGCGCGTACGGTCGCGCGTGAATAAGATACAACAGAATGGTAAGAAATAGGCTACTCATAGTGTTGGGATTGTGGTTGTGGTGGGTACTACCCATCGCAGCACAACACATTGAATCTGCACCAATAGCCATGCTTGATACATTACCTACTCCATTCTCCACAAACGATAGTGTGAACACCCCTATTGTGTTACACGACAGTGCAGCCATACGCTCCGCGAACGATACAATACCACCTAAAAAGAAAGACGCCATAGACGCACGGGTGGCATACACCTCGCAAGACTCAATGATTATCACAGGCAAAGGAATCGCACACATGTACGGTAGCGGAAAAGTCAATTACAAAGCCTTGGAACTCACCGCCGAATATATCCGCGTCTGCATGGATAGCAGTACCCTATTCGCCAGCGGCGTATTAGACACCATTGACAACGAATGGATAGGTCAGCCCGTATTCACAGATGCCAACGATAGTTACGAATCCAAAGAAATAACCTACAACCTCAAGACCCAAAAAGGTAAAATTCGCCATGTGGTAACTGAACAAGGCGAGGGCTATCTAATCGCTGATGAAACAAAAAAAATGGAAGACAACACGCTGATGCTGCATGGCGGCAAGTACACCACCTGCGATGACCACGACCACCCACACTTCTACCTGCAAATGACCAAGGGTAAAGTGCAACCAAAGAAGAATGTAGTGTTTGGTCCGGCATACTTAGTGGTGGGCGAAGTACCATTGCCATTGGCAGTGCCATTCGGATTCTTCCCCTTCACCGATAGCTACTCCAGTGGTATCATTATGCCTAACTTCGGCGATGATTACACGCGAGGTATGTACCTGCAAGGCTTGGGCTACTACTTTGCTATCAATGATTATGTGGATTTGGAACTCACAGGCGATATTTATACCCGCGGTACTTGGGCGGTTTCAGCCCGCAGCCAATACGCCAAACGCTATAAATTTCGCGGTAATGTGGGCATAAA
>JBGVFY010000033.1:0-33148 GCA_045121435.1 Paludibacteraceae bacterium
AAGGGATCTTGAGTTGCTTACTTACTGAACTAATAGATAATCCAGTTTTAAGCAATTCTAATGCCTCCAATTTTAATTCTAATGACACTTTTTGTCTCATAATTAAACACTTAATGTGTCCAAAAAATGGGGGTCAGTACATGTGAGAGTACGATGTTCATATACTAATATACCGTTTATCTACCGTGTATGTACCGTATATCTACCGTATATCTACCGTATATCTACCGTAGTTAATAGCGGATTGATAGCGGGAGGATAAGGGTAAACTATGAACTATGAGTGATAAAGTATGAACTATGAGTGATGAGAGGCAAACTATTGGGCGGTTGTGTCTGTCTTGTAGTTACAAGAATAAACAAGCGCATTGCTAAGAGGGCAATGCGCTTGTAAGTTATGAACTATGAGTGACTTTAACTATGAACTATGAGTGATAAGTTATGAGATAACGCCCATAGATTTGCCGACTTTGATAAAGGCCTCGATACCGCGATCCAATTGCTCGGTAGTGTGTGCAGCAGATAATTGCACGCGGATACGCGCTTGACCCTGAGGTACTACTGGGTAGTAGAAGCCAGTGACATAAATGCCCTCTTCTTGCAATGCCGCAGCGAACTCTTGGCTGAGGCGTGCATCGTACAACATCACAGCGCAGATAGCCGACTCGGTTGGTTTGATATCAAAACCTGCGGCTTTCATCTTGGTGATGAAATAGTCGGTATTGGCATGCAAGCGGTCTTGCAGTTCGTTGCTGCGCGTCAAAATTTCGAAGGTCTTTAGACCTGCGGCTGCAATCAGTGGAGGAATAGAGTTGGAGAAGAGGTATGGACGGCTGCGTTGACGGAGCAGGTCGATAATCTCTTTCTTACCCGTGGTGAAACCACCTACCGAGCCACCGAATGCTTTGCCGAGCGTACCTGTAATAATCTCAATCTTACCACGGAGGTCGTAGCGTTCGGTCACACCGTGACCTGTCTTGCCCACCACACCCGCAGAGTGGCTCTCGTCCACCATCACAAGGGCATCGTATTTCTGTGCCAGTTCGTAAATCTTGTCGAGTGGGCAGACATTACCGTCCATGGAGAACACGCCATCGGTAGCAATGATACGGAAGCGTTGGTCTTGCGCCTTCTTCAATTGTTCCTCCAAGTCTGCCATATCGCCATTAGCATAGCGATAACGCACTGCTTTGCAGAGGCGCACACCGTCAATAATGGAGGCGTGGTTGAGCGCGTCAGAGATGATGGCGTCTTGGTCGGTGAGGAGTGGCTCGAAGAGACCACCGTTGGCATCAAAACAAGCCGCATAGAGGATAGTGTCCTCGGTACCGAAGAAGTCGGAGATGGCTTGCTCGAGTTGCTTATGGGTGTCCTGTGTGCCGCAAATGAAGCGGACAGAAGCCATACCATAGCCACGAGCATCCATGCGGTCTTTGGCTGCTTGGATAAGCTCGGCGTTGTCTGCGAGACCAAGGTAGTTGTTGGCGCAAAAGTTGATAACATCTTTGCCGCCCTCTACCTGGATAGCAGACGACTGAGGAGTAATGATAACTCGTTCGTTTTTATACAATCCTGCCTCCTTAATATCAGACAGGATTGTTTGTAAATGTTCCTGAAAATCAGCGTACATATCTTTAGCTTAAAGTTGATAGTTTAAAGTTGAAAGGCAGGGTTATACAATTCCTTGCTCGAGCATGGCTTGTGCAACCTTCATGAAGCCTGCAATGTTAGCACCCTTCACATAGTCGATAGTACCATCGGCTTGACGACCGAACTTCACACATTGCTCGTGGATAGACTCCATGATATGGTGGAGGCGAGCATCCACCTCTTGTGCTGTCCAACTGAGGTGCTCGCAGTTTTGTGTCATCTCCAAGCCTGAAGTAGCCACACCACCCGCGTTTACAGCCTTGCCAGGAGCAAAGAGTACACCATTGTGTTGGAAATAATGGATAGCGCCAGGTTGGCAACCCATGTTACTTACCTCGCAGCAGCACCAGCAACCGTTAGCCTTCAATTCCTTAGCATCATCCTCGCTCAACTCGTTTTGGAAAGCACATGGGAGAGCAATATCGCAAGGTACAGACCAAGCCTTCTTGCCTGCGGTGAAGTGTGCCTTCTCTGGGAACTTATCCGCCATGTCTTGCACTTTGTTGCGGTTGCTTGAACGCATAACGAGCATATAGTCGATCATCTCAGCAGTGATACCCTCTGGGATAGCGCATACGCCGTCAGGACCAGAGATAGCAACTACCTTAGCGCCGAGTTCGGTAGCCTTTTGCGCAGCACCCCAAGCCACATTACCGAAGCCAGAGATAGCCACTGTCTTACCCTCGATAGATTTGCCTGCCTCGTGGAGGAGGTGCTCGGTGAAATAGAGTGCACCATAGCCCGTAGCCTCTGGACGGAGGATAGAACCACCCCAAGTCATGCCCTTGCCAGTGAGGACACCAGTATGGTATTGGCGAGCGAGCTTTTGGTACATGCCATTAAGGAAACCAATCTCGCGACCGCCTACGCCTACATCACCCGCAGGAATGTCGGTATCTACGCCGATATTGTGCCAGAGTTCGAGCATGAACGCTTGGCAGAAACGCATGATCTCTGCATCAGACTTGCCTACTGGGTCGAAGTCAGAGCCACCCTTTGCGCCACCCATTGGGAGGGTTGTAAGGGCGTTCTTGAAGGTTTGCTCAAAGCCCAAGAACTTGAGCATAGAAGGATTAACCGCCTTATGGAAACGCAATCCGCCTTTATAAGGGCCTATCGCGGAGTTGAATTGCACACGATAACCGAGGTTGGTTTGTACCTCGCCTTGGTCGTCTACCCATGTTACGCGGAAAGTGAAGATACGATCTGGCTCCACCATACGCTCCACAATCTTGGCTTTCTCAAACTCAGGATGTTGGTTGTACACTTCCTCGATGGATACAAGGACTTCTTCTACGGCTTGCAAATACTCTGCCTCGCCTGGATGCTTCGCAGCAAGATGCTGCATAATGTCCGTTACTTTCATTGTAGTTCGTATTGTTAAAGGTTGTTTTTTATTCGGGTTTCCGGAATCCGGGGTCCGGGATTCAGTGGCATGATTTAATATCGGGTGCAAAGGTACTACTTTTTTTGCAAATACACAAAGAAAGTGGTGCCTTTTTCGGATGTTTGAAAACATATTTTTCCGCCACTACCTTCTACGATATTTTTCGATATTGGTAATCCGAGTCCTGCGCCCGTATTTTTGGTGGTAAAGTTAGGCACAAACACCTTCTCCTGCATCTCCTTAGGGATACCTGGTCCGTTGTCGGAAATGGATATCTTGAGCCAATCCTTATTGGGATTGAGGTGCTCATCTTCCACCGTTTGTTGATTGGCAGGTTTGAGAATAACGATAATATCGCTATTGGTTTTACCTTGCATGGCTTGTAGCGCATTGCGGAGGATATTGCTAAACACCTGCGTGATTTGGTCAGCATCGGCAAAAGCCATTAGTCCAGTCTCTGGACCGACATAGCGGATAGGTACATGATCAGGATTGTTGCGCATGAGCGTAATCACCTTGAAGAGTTTATCCGCTACATCCACCACAGTAGGATTGACCTCTGGCATTTTAGCAAACGAAGAGAAAGACTTGGCAATATGGCTGAGGGTGTCAATCTGTTCGATAAGCAATTGGGTAGAACGATTAAAATAGTCGTTGAAACGCGGTGTATCCTTGGTGCGTTGCAGTTGTTGCAGTGTAAGTTTCATGGGCGTAAGCGGATTATTGATTTCGTGCGCCACTTGTCGTGCCATAGTACGCCAAGCCATTTCTCGCTCTGTGCGTGCCAATCGTTCAGAAGACTCCGCCAATGCATCTACCATCAAATTGTACTGCGTAATAATCTCGCCCACCTCATCCGAAAACACATAATCGATATGCTTGGCATTGGCACCGAGTTGGTGCTGCTTGAGTTGGTTGCTGACCACGCTAAGCGAAGAAGTGATTGCGTGCGAGATACCCCAAACAATAAGGATAGAAATAAGCAAAAGGAAAATATATAGTGGCAGTAGTTTCACCATAAAATTCTCGACATACGCATTCATTTCACTCTGCGAGATAAAACTGGGCAAGGCAATATATCCGATTTTAGCATAACTACCATTGATAAATTCCGTATAAGCAGACAAATAGCGAACATTACCAATCTGCTCATATTGCACCATTGTGCTCTCCCCTGTGAAAAATGGTTCGGGCGCAAGGTGATTAGGCAATAACCCGAGATCGAATAATTGGGGCGTAGAAGAACCAATAAGCCTACCATTGAGGTCATAGACATGGATATCGGTTTCGAAAACAAAACTCATATCACGCAGATCAATATTGAGCGCGAGGGTATTGACAGGCGAAATAGAAAGGTCCCAGAAATACATATTCTGAAGTGCCATTTGCACATATTTCGCTTTTTTGGACAATCGGAGTTGCTGCGTTTCGATAAACAATCGCCCAATATGCTCAATCGAAAGCATAAAAATAGAAAGCAAAATAACCAAGACCAAAGGCGTAAGCACCAACTGGAACTTGCCACTAAGACGCATTCTGCGGAAACCACGGTATTTCACAAGCGTGAATATCGCCACAAACAACAATAGACCAATCATCACACCTGTAATGATATAGTACATACGCAGTTTGGCTTTAGCAGAAGCCTGCCCTTGTTGGTCAGTAGCCAAGATAGCCTGATAGGAGAAGTTGTCAATCACTTCGGTTGGCACTATGGCATCGGTATCGTGCATCTTATGGGCTATCGAAAAGAGATATAACCCATCGCAAGAGTAGATAGGAACACTATTGTCTTTAGGCTGGTGCTGCACCAGACGCCAATCTTCGTTACCTCGGAAAGGAGGGATAAAATAGTTGTGCAACAGGGGGGAAGTAACTGAATAGTTGTACTTGATAGGTATCGCCACCAAGACCTTATAATCATTGATTTGCTTTCGGCAGCAGATACCCTGCGCATTGTTCCACTGGGCAAAATACCATTGGTCGTGCAACTCCCACCTGGTACGCTCGGACGCACTCAACCAAGCATTAGACCAATAGACCAACTGGTTACCTTTATATATATATAAGAGAATGGTTTTGTCGGCTTGCGTATAGTGCCAAATCGAGTCGAATTTATTAGTTTCGATAGCCTCCGCCACATGCGCCAAGAGTTGATTGGCACGGTGCTGCTGTTGGTGCAAGGTGCGTTGCAGGTGTTTGCCCTTCCATGCCATCGATTGGCATGAACATACCCCCAACAACAAAGTGAAAAGGATAGATAATATGCCTATTTTTCGTTTCACGCTGCAAAAATAATACTTTTTTTGCATATTTGCAAATTTTTTAGTACTTTTGCAGTCGATTTTAGGTTATCGTTGAAAGATTAAAGGTCAAAAATAAGGATTATGGTACATATTTTCACTTCGCTGCTATTGGGATTCCTAATGATTTTGGACCCTTGTACGCTGTTCACAAGTATTGCAGCGATTGGATATATCGATAAGGATATCAACAATCGTCGCAAGGTATTGAAAAACGGCTTAATGTTCGTGCTGGGCAAATTGGCTACTTATACGCTATTGGCAATACCATTTATCATGGGTGCAAAGACCGATGGTATCAAGCATTTTCTCCATCATTGGGGTGAGCCATTGTTGGCTGCATTTATGATTATCTGCGGTGTATTGCTACTATTCACAGGGCATCACCACCACGAACATGACCACGGAATGAGCAAATGGCTGAAAAGCGTGGATAGTCAGAGTAGCGGCTTTTGGTCGTTTATGTTAGGCATATTCTTTGCTATCGCTTTTTGTCCGCACCGACTGGTATATTTCTTCACTATGATTGATATTGCCATTACCCTACCCTTCTCATGGAACTGGCTATTGCCTGTAGTCTTCGGCATCGCGACAGGATTGCCTATCATGGTGATTGCTTGGCTGATATCTTATAGCGCGATATCCATATCCTCGCTCACGCAGAAGTTGCAGAAGATAGAACAATGGGTGCGCTATGTGTCCGCAGTGTTGTTTATCGGATTTGGCATCTATCTCTGCGTACACACCCTGACACACAGCCATCATCATGAGTGCTGCGAATGTAGCGTGGAGGCGAAAGGTTAGAGGCGAAAGGCGAAAGGGAAGGATGGCATCGGCAAATTTTCGATTTAAACAGTTTACGGTGTGGCATGACCGCTGCGCAATGAAGGTGGGCACGGATGGTGTGCTACTGGGTGCATGGTGCCCGTTGCCGATAGCCGATTCATCACACCCGAGAATCCTTGACATAGGCACAGGTAGCGGGTTGATTGCACTAATGTTGGCACAGCGACTGAACGACCTTGAGCAAGAGGCAAAAGGCGAAAGGCGAGAGGTCTGGATTGACGCCATAGATATAGAGGAGAGTGCGGTGGAACAGGCTGCCGATAATTTTAGATTGTCGCCATGGGCAGAAATACTACACGCACACCTCTCAACCCTGCAAGCATGGAAAGGTACAACACCAGAAAGCCAAGGATATGATTTGATAGTGAGTAACCCTCCGTACTTTCAAGATAGTCTAAAAAATCCCAATGCACAACGCGCAACCGCCCGTCATACCGACACGCTGAGTTATGCCGACCTTATGGCACATGCCACGCGTTTGCTCAACAAGAATGGTATATTGGCACTAATACTGCCGATAGAAGCAGAAAACGAGATACGAACTCTGGCAACAAAAAATGGATTGTATCCTACTCATATCACGCATGTGTATCCCAAACCCAACAAACCTGCCAAGCGACTATTGATAGCGTTTGAACACAAAAAAAGCAGCGAGGAGATACACACCGATACCTTCTTTATCGAATCGGAATGTGCTCCTCGCAGCATAGAATATCAGAAACTGACCGAAGATTTCTACTTATAATCAGTCTTTACGAATCACACTGCCACCGACTGCAATATTCTGTTGAATATGTGGTGTACCTTTGTAGGTAATTTTGCTTGCACCTGCTGCTTGCGCCCACAGTTCACGCACGACATTGACCTCTGCCTTGCTGGCACCTGCACAATTAATGTGCATGACTTGAGCCACCAAGTCTTCCGCCTCCAACTCGCCTGCACCTGCAATCGTAACATGCACATTATCAGCGGTTCCCTCTAACTCGAGTTGGCTGGCTCCCTTAGCGTCTATAGTCAGCATTTGCACATTCAAACGCAAGTCCGCTTGAGCGGCACCGTTCAAATCAAGCGCGAGCGAAGGTTGAGTGAGAGTTTGTCCGTCCAGCGTTTCTATCTTGCTGGCACCATAGATAGTAATCTTGCGCAAGTCAGGCGAAGCAATGGCAACATCTACCATCAACTCTTCCAATGGCATTTGCGTGGAGACATCGATATACAACACGCTGTCGCGCACCTCTGCCTTCCAGTTGTCTTGTTTATCCATCATTACATCTACAATATTAGTAGTCAGGATAGTAGAGGGTTCAGGCGCATTGCTCAAATGCAGTTGTGCAGCACCTCGCAACTCAATACTATGATAAGCGTCTAATTGCAAAACGGAAGTGATAATACCATCATCATTGATATTCGAATCTTCGAAAGTCATGGCTTTCAGGATTTGAGGAGCATGCTCATAGGAGTGGTACACATGCACCAACGAAGCTCCCCAGAAAATAATCGAAGCCAACCAAAATAGCACGGTGATCCACCAAAAACGCGCCTTTGGACCACGCCGCGTACGCATATAGGTAACAATGGTGTGCACCAACATGACAATAGGCAGCACCACAATCAATACCAAAGCCACTATCAGCAACGGAATAATCAGCGCATTACCCTCCACCAAGACATCTGCAAACATGGGGAAAAGAGGTAGCACCGCAGCCAAACTTGTGGTGCCAGCTATAGCCACGCCAAAGAACGAAAGAAGTAGAGCAAACAAAATGAATAAGCCTATAATGATCACAGGTAATGCCAAAACAGCCAATACCACATTCAGCGCAATGCTGAACATACGCCTACAACCATCGTTGTACGACTTGTCCACTTTGACCTTTGGACGGCGGTTAGGTCCAAACTCCGAAGGTTCACCAATCTGGTCTTTGACCGACTGAACCATTTGAGCATTAACTACTTGCACATTCTTAGCAAAGAGTGCTTTTTGCAGCAATTCTGCTATGCGTGCTTCGATATCCGACATTACTTCTTGACGATCTTGATGCGGTAGACGCTGCTCAATGTCTTGAAGATAGTCGTGCAAAAGTTGATAGGCATCATAGTCGATATGATACACCAAACCATTGAGGTTGATTGTACGAGTTTCGTTCATAGGAGTTTATGGATTAAGGTCTTTAATATTGTTAGGATCTTGAATATTGGTTATAGTTATCTGATTGACTGCCTGGCAGATAGACTGCCATTCGGAGTCGAGTTGCGCAAGGAGTTGTTGCCCCTCTTCGGTCAAAGTATAGTACTTGCGTGGCGGTCCACCAGTGGACTCCTGCCAACGATAGGAGAGCAGCCCCTCGTTCTTCATGCGCGTAAGCAGAGGATAGACCGTACCTTCTACTACTACCAATTGCGCTTGTTTGAGTGCCTCCAGAATATCGGAAGCATATGCCTCGCTGCGACTGATAATGGAAAGGATACAGTACTCCAATAATCCTTTGCGCATTTGACTTTTAAGATTGGATAACATAACAGTAATTTACAATTTGACAAATTACGATTTACGAATTGAGTTGGTCGTAGTTGGGCATAAGAATCATCAAGATAATGTAGAGCAAGATACCTGGGAATGCTGCTGAGAATAAACTCAAGATAGCAAACACTACGCGAATCAATGTAGGATCCACATTAAAATACTCGGCGATTCCGCCACAAACACCCGCCAAAATACGGTTGGAAGAACGATACAGTTTTTTCATTGTTGTTATTGTTTTAGTTGATTTTTAATCATCCGCACGAAGGAAATGTCCTTCAAGGTCGAAATACAGTTCAATGCCATTGCCTAACTCCACTTTCAAATTACGATGACCTATCACATACTCCACAATGAAATGGTTGGGATAATGCAAGGTTACAAAATTTGTAATCAATTCAGGCACAATACCGTTTAGCACGGGATAAATCTCGCTATCAATAGATTTGAGATTGCCTTGGTAATCGAACTCCACTTCCAAATCATTATTGAAGTGAACATTGTAATCGTGGTGCATACCTTCGCGTTCACGCTCAATGTATGCCACATCGGAAAGATTAAAATACTTCTGAACAAAAGTTTGTGCTTGCACAGGAAGTTCAGTAAACGCTACCAAATGTTGACGCTCTGCACATGCTGTGAGCGAAAGGGTAATAATTGCCATGATGGCTAACATCTTTTTCATATTATCAAAATTTATAAGGTTTCAACTACCTATAGTCAAAAATCGTGCCAAAAAGTATCTCAAAGAACGCTGTTTTTCAAAAAACACTGCAAAGGTAATACTTTTTACAATACCATGCAATACAAAGTACCTAAATATATTATTTTTGGGTGTATATTTCTTTATTTTGCAAAGTAGAAATAGCAAAATAGCCCCTATTATAGAATTTTATTGTATATGTGCATTTTTTTTTGTACCTTTGTCGCCCAAAGGCGACTAACCTAATAAGAAACAATTATACAACACATATATGGATACAAAAGAATTACAAAAACTCATTGCCATCTGGTTTGAGGAAGACATCCGAGATGGCGATCATACATCGCTAAGTTGCATTCCTGAGACAGAGATGGGATGCCAACAACTGATTGTGAAAGAAGAAGGTATCATCGCTGGTATCGAAGTGGCAAAAGAGATTATTAAGTACTTCGACCCCGAGTGCCGCATGGAGCAACTGATTGAGGACGGTACCCATGTGAAGCCAGGCGATATTGCTTTCCGTGTGTATGGCAAGGAACTCAGTTTGCTGCAAATAGAACGCACCATGCTGAATGTAATGCAACGCATGTCGGGTGTAGCCACCACAGCACATAAATATCAAAGTCTGATAGAAGGTACAGGTTGCCATGTATTGGACACCCGCAAGACCACCCCAGGTTTGCGTTATTTGGAGAAAGAGGCAGTGCTGATTGGTGGTGGTATGAACCACCGTATTGGTCTCTTCGACATGATTCTCCTAAAGGACAACCATGTGGACTTCTCGGGAGGTATCACCGCAGCGCTTACCCGCGCAAAGAACTACTGCGAGGAGAAAGGCAAAGACCTCCGTATTGAGATTGAGACCCGCAACGAGGATGAGATCCGCGAGGCGTTGGCAACGAATATCCCAGACCGTATCATGCTCGACAACTTCAGCCCAGAGCGCACCAAGGGTGCGGTGGAGATTATCCGCGCATGGGAGAAAGAGCATGGCAAGCATATTGAGATTGAGTCCAGCGGTGGTATCACCATTGACACTATCCGCAGTTATGCAGAGACAGGCGTGGACTTTGTGAGTGTAGGTGCATTAACCCACTCGATTAAGAGTCTCGATATGTCCTTCAAAGCTGTTAAAGAATTCAAAATTCTTAATTCATAATTCTACATTATGATTCCTAATCGACTAACTGCGCTGCGCGCGCTGATGAAAGAGCATGGTGTGACTGCCTGTATTGTACCAGGCACCGACCCACACGCCAGCGAATATATGGCAGAGCACTGGACAGAGATGTCCTGGATTACTGGTTTCCTTGGCGAGACAGGTACTGCGGTTATCACCTTGGACCAAGCGTTGCTTTGGACCGACAGCCGCTACTATCTGCAAGCAGAGGCTGAGTTGCAAGGCACTACGGTGGAACTGATGCACGAGAGCGATATCGACTGCCCAAGTATCCCAGAGTGGCTATGTGCGGAAATCGGAAATCGGGTATCGGGTAACGGTAAAGTGGCTGTCAACCCAGAAATGTACAGCGTCAACGGCTACCGCGAATTGAAGGCGACTTTGGAAGAAGGTGGTTTGGAATTGGTATCTATTGACCTAATTTCTCCACTCTGGACAAAAGGTCGCCCTGCTATCCCAACCTCGTTGCTCTACGAATACGAGGAGAAATACACAGGCGAGAGTGTAGAGAGCAAACTCACACGCGTGCGCCAAGCCCTCACAGAGAAACATTGCGAGGCACTCGTGGTGTCGGCTTTGGACGAGATTGGTTGGCTGCTGAATATCCGCGGCAAGGATGTGGATTATACCCCATGCCTCATCAGTTATGTGGTAGTCGAGATGGACAAATGCACTATCTTCGTAGCCCCAAACAAACTGGACGATGCGGCACGCGCATACCTCAATCGCATCCATGTATGCGTACAAGATTACGAGCAAGTATTTGACTATCTGAAAGATATCCACGCAACGGCTATCATGTATGATGGTGGTAAGGTGAATGAGGCATTGTACGAGGCTATCAACCCTGCTGCCAACAAGGTGAATGTCAGTCCAAGTCCTGTGCTGAAGATGCAAAGCGTGAAGAACGCTACTGAATTAGCAGGCGAACGCCTTGCTATGCACAAAGATGCAGTAGCATTGACCCGCTTCCTGCGTTGGTTGGAGAACGAGTTTGCAGGCGAAGGGCGAGAGGTGAAAGGCGAAAAGCAAGAGCATACAGAGATCACATTGGCTGCTAAACTCGGAGAGTTCCGCGCTATGGGCGAGAACTATACCGATGACAGTTTCTGCACTATCGCAGGTTGGAAAGGCAATGGTGCTATTGTGCACTACCATGCTACCCCTGAGGAGTGTGCCAAGATCGAAGGCGATGGCGTATTGCTGTTGGATTCGGGCGGTCAGTATCTGGATGGTACCACCGACATTACCCGCACCATTTGGGTAGGTGATCCTGCGAATATCCCTGCGGCTGTTAAGCGCGATTACACCCTCGTCTTGAAAGGACATATCGCATTGGCATGTGCGCGTTTCCCCAAAGGTACACGCGGCAACCAATTGGATATCTTGGCACGCCAGTTCCTTTGGGCAGAGGGTATGACATACGGTCATGGTACTGGTCATGGTGTGGGTCACTTCATGGGTTGCCACGAGGGACCACAAAACATTCGCACAGACAATAACCCTAACCCATTGCAGGTGGGTAATGTATGCTCAGACGAGCCAGGTATCTATCGCGCTAATGAGTATGGTATCCGTATCGAGAACCTTATCGCCGTGCGCGAGAGCAAAGACCTCGGTGCACATGCTACAGGCGAGACCTTCTTCGAGTTTGAGACATTGACCCTATGTCCATACGACACCCGCATGATGGACCTCAGCCGCATGACAGCCGAGGAGATTGCTTGGGTCAATAATTACCACGCATGGGTATATGCCGAGGTTGCACCACTGCTCAATAAGGAGGAGGCAGCATGGTTGAAAAAGAAATGCATGCCGTTGGCAGTTTAAAGTTTAGAGTTTAAAGGCAAAGATATATGAAATTAGAAGAAATACTTATTCCTAAGGTACAAGGGGCAGTAAAGAACTTGTACGGAGTGGAGATTACCCCTGCGCAAGTGCAGTTTCAGAAGACTCGCGCAGAGTTTGAGGGCGATATCACATTGGTGGTATTCCCATTCGTAAAAGCAGCACGCAAAGCCCCTGCACAAGTGGCACAAGAGGTAGGCGAAACATTGGTAGGCGAACTCGTAGAGAAATACAATGCAGTGCAAGGATTCTTAAACCTCAGCATTGCGCAGTCCTATTGGTTGGAACAACTGCAAGGTATCGCAGCTGCAGAGAACTATGGTCAACTCTCTCGCGGAGAAGAGAAACCATTGATGATGGTGGAGTACTCATCGCCAAACACCAACAAACCTTTGCACCTCGGTCACGTGCGCAATAACCTGTTAGGTTACTCCATCGCTAAGATTCAAGAGGCAAACGGTTGGGAAGTGGTGAAGACCAATATCGTGAACGACCGTGGTATCCATATCTGCAAGTCGATGTTGGCTTGGCAGAAGTTCGGCAATGGCGAGACTCCCGAATCAAGCGGCAAGAAAGGTGATCACCTGATCGGTGACTACTATGTGCGTTTCGACAAGGAGTACAAAGCCGAGATCAAGGAGTTGATGGCAGGCGGTATGGACGAAGAGACCGCCAAGAAAGAGGCACCACTCATCAAAGAGGCACAAGCCATGCTCGTGAAATGGGAGCAAAACGATCCAGAGGTACGCGCCTTGTGGCAAAAGATGAACGAATGGGTGTATGCGGGTTTCGATGAGACATACGCACAAATGGGTGTGGGCTTTGATAAGATCTACTACGAAAGCGACACCTATCTCGTGGGCAAAGGCGAAGTAGAGCGCGGTTTGGCGAAGGGCGACTTCTACCGCCGCGAGGATGGTAGCGTATGGGCTGACCTGGCACAAAATGGATTGGACGAGAAGCTGCTGCTCCGTGCAGACGGCACATCGGTATATATGACCCAAGATATTGGTACAGCGAAGTTGCGCTTCCAAGACTACCCTATCGACAAGATGGTGTATGTGGTTGGTAATGAGCAGGAATACCACTTCAAGGTGCTCAGTATCTTGCTCGACCGTCTGGGCTTCCCATTCGGCAAGGAGTTGGTGCACTTCAGTTACGGTATGGTGGAACTTCCAAACGGTAAGATGAAGAGCCGCGAGGGTACAGTGGTAGATGCCGACGACCTTATGGCACAGATGATTGCTGACGCCAAAGAGATCTCCAAAGACAAAGTCAATACCCTACCCGACATTACCGAAGAGGAGGCCAACGAGATTGCTCGTGTGGTAGGTTTGGGTGCGTTGAAGTACTTTATCTTGAAGGTGGATCCACGCAAGAACATGCTCTTCAACCCAGAGGAGAGTATCGACTTCAACGGCAACACAGGTCCATTTATCCAATACACCTACGCGCGTATCCAGAGTGTGCTGCGCAAGGCGGGAGATGAGGCGAAAGGTGAAAGGCGAGAGGCGAAAGGCGAGGGGCTATCGCCTAAAGAGCTCGCTCTTATCCAACGCCTCGTAGATTATCCTACGGCAGTGCGTCAAGCGGGCGACGAGTTCTCACCTGCGGTGATTGCTAACTACGCATACGCATTGGCGTGCGACTTCAACAGCTTCTACCACGATCATAGTATCCTCAACGAGGCGGATGCCGACAAACGCGCTTTGCGATTGTTGCTCTCCGAGACCGTAGCCAAGGTCATCAAGAGCGCAATGGCATTGCTCGGTATAGAGGTGCCAAACCGCATGTAAGACAAACGCACGGACATGAAAAAGATTCTTCATACTCTCCTAATATGCATGGGCATAGTGTTTGCGAGTTGCGAACAGAATGCCCCTGCATTCAAGAAAGTGATCACCAAAGAGGCGACAGACATCACGGATTACTCGGCTCAGTTGCATGGCACACTCAATGTGGATGCTGATGCGTATGGACATCTGTTCTATGGTATCGTGATTGCCACCACGCAAGACGAAATCAAAGCGCACAAAGGCAAGTACTACGAATCAATCACATTGACTGATAAAGATTTCTTGGTCAATGTCTATGGTCTGAAGCCCAATACTCAGTACTACTACTGCACATGGGTGGCGATGAACCAAATAGAGCCTAAGTACTTCGGCAAGACCAAAGCCTTCACCACCTTGGACGGCACGGGTATCCCCGAGGGCGAGGAGCATCCCAACACCAATTATACAGCGCTACAGTTCTCCGTCAGTTCAGAGCGTCGCGTGTATTTCTCCCCAGGCAATCTGCAATACCGTCCTAATGCTACAACATGGCGTTTTGCGTCGAAACAGACCGACTATATTGGTTCTGCCAACCGCAATACGGCATTGACCTACGACGCATGGATTGACCTGTTTGGTTGGAGTACGGTCGAGGGACATTCGTATTTTGGTGTGAGTACGGACACGACTGCCAACTACTATAGCGGTAAATTCCAAGACTGGGGTTGCAAACGCATTGGTAAGGATGAACCCAACACATGGCGAACACTGACCTACGACGAGTGGCGCTATCTACTCTCGGGTCGCAAGCAATGCAACGAGCTGAAGGCATGTGCTGTGGTGATGGGCGTCAAGGGATTGATCCTCTTGCCCGATGACTGGCAATGCCCCGTGGGTGTGACCTTCAAGCCGGGCTTCTACGACACGGAAGAGACTGCTGGCTATGGTGCTCACCTCAATATCAACGAGGAGCAATGGCAGAAGATGGAGCATGCAGGTGCTGTGTTCTTGCCTGCTGGAGGCTTCCGCTACGGAACGGATGTCGGTAACTATCAAGGAAACGGCTTCTATTGGTCTTCTACAGCCAACAAAGAGAACACAGCCTATTATGTCTATTTCTCGGCGGGTAAGGCACAGACGCAAACCCGCGAACGCTACCACGGACACAGCGTGAGACTGGTGAGGGATAAGTAACAAAAAATAGCGGAGTGTGACTCCGCTATTTTTGTATATACCATTTTATTTATTCTTCCGTTGGTTGCTCTTTTTTAGTCAGTTGCATTGACACATTGCATTTGCAACCATACAAATTGGTATCTACCGTATCCATTTCCATGTCTGCAAAAGGGACTGCTATAGAATCAGGGGCATATATTTGATAAACATCGCTAAAATACAATTGTAAGGTATCATGTTCCAAGTCGTGTGCATAGTAGTCTGTCAATCCAAACAATCCTTGTTCATCGGTATAAAGTTCGGACACATATTCACCGAGCAACGAGGTTTTTAAGTCCACACAAATGTTTGCCAACGGTCTACCATCTTCGTCCACCACTTGACCTTCTACCACTAAGTAAGGCTTTGAATCAGGTGCTGGAGGCGCATACAATGGCATTGGTCCATAGTCCACCGCACAGCCCACGATGCTACCACCTACCAAAAATGTCAGTACTACATTAATCATCTTACGCAGATTGTTCTTCATCTTTTTCATGTCTTTTACCTTTCTTTAGTTAGTTCTTACTATGTGATTACTATGATATTACTATGTGATTACTATGTTATTCCGATAACTTGCTCGTTACTTTGATTAGTTGTTGGTGGCAGAGCATAAGGCTTCCGTCCTCTCGGCGGAGGTGCATGCCACTGCCTTCGCAATAGCGGAACAATTTGCAGGTGTTGCAGGGTTCTAACTTCCTCATCCAGTCGCGATTGCGGTAGGGTTCGAAGCGATTCTCCCACACATCCCAAAAGTCATCTTGATAGATATTGCCCTGATAGTACTTACCACGCACACTTGTACATGCCGAGATACTTCCGTCAATCAAAATACTTGCTACACTCACCCCCGCAGCACAATGGAACAAATAATCACGCACTTCCCCCTCATAATCAGGCATAAAACCCTCACAGGAGTATGATACATGCAAACCTTCTTTGCGCCTATCGCGAATATAGTCCAACAAATAACGCATCTGCTGCGAAGTCAAAAGCAATTCGGGGTTGTCTGCTGCACGCCCCATAGGAGCAATCGTAATCAGTCGCCAATGGCGCACGCCAATAGACCACAAATACTCACGCATTTCGTCCAACTGATTGATTGTGCGCTGATTAACGCATGTAACCACATCCCAAGTCAGGCGGTTAGACGGTAATTCGGTTAGGCGGTTATATTGCGCAGCCAGTTTGATAGCGCGTGTAGCACCTTCAAAAGCCAATGGATGTTGGCGAAGCCAGTTGTGGTTGTCCTTCATACCGTCAAAACTGATCGCTATGGTGCGTAAGCCCGCTGCCATGAGTTCGCGGAAGCGTTTTTCGGTAAGTGCGAGTCCGTTGGTGACCATGCCCCAAGGATAGCCGCGTTGGTAGAGTGCTTTGCCCACCTCAGCCAGGTCAGTGCGCATGAGGGGTTCGCCACCAGAAATGATAATGAGTACCTTGTGTGGATCAACATGCGGCGTGACGGACTGATCCAATACACGGAGAAAATCCTCTGCGGGCATGTCAGGTGTGACTTCAGAGCTGGAACAATCGCTACCGCAATGCAGACAATGGACATTGCAACGGAGTGTGGACTCCCAAAAAAGTTGTTGCAATGGGTGCAACTGCTGAAGGTTCTTACGACGAAGGCGCTCTAATTCTAACACAATTCGCTTGCGAAGTTTCATCGTATTACTTTTTCTTGAGTTGCACATTTAGTTTTACCGAATATTCTGCGGACCAAGAACTTTCTTGTTCCTTATCCATGCTATTGTTGGCAACATGCACAGTTTCAGATAGATATTCGCCTTTGGGGTCGTTCACAATCACCTGCAAGCAATCGCCTCCAAAGGAAGTAATACCATATTCTGTACGAAATTCACCCGCTTGGTTGGTATAAATCGTATCTGCCCATTCATGCTCGTTATAGGATTTCACCACTACTTGCATATCTTCCAAAGGCTCGTAATTCTCATTCGTAACCTGTCCCTCTACATCATACTCAGCATAAGGCGTTCCATAGCAAGCTGTTACCACAAATGCTATACCCGATAGGGTAAAAAGACGCATACATCGCTCTAATAAGCGGTTGCACTTAGTGCGAAACATGTTAGTTTTCATTGTTGTATAAGTTTTATTGTTCGTTGCATAAACTAAAATCTATATCCCACAGCCATACAAAAGAGTCGAGAACCATACAGCCCATTCTGCACGGGACATCCCAAAGCCCATGATTGCATACTGCCTAACTCAACTTCAGCAAACCAATGTTCAGCACCCAACCGAGCACCTAACACCGTGGTATTCAACGATAAACCCACATAATTATTTACTGAAAAATCATAGAAGGAACATCCAAAGCCCACTGCCGAATACAATTCCAATATGCGTTGGCGAAAATAGGTAAAGCGGATATTGGGCATCACAGTAATATGATGCAATTGGTCATACAGTTGCTCGGTCAGTAGCGTATGATAACCATTATACCAATGTGTTGGCAAACGCATATAAAGGTAATCCATATCCACACCTAAACTAACGAGCGGAGTTAGTTGATAATTATAACCTATATAAAAATGTCCTGGCGAGGTCATCTGACCCAATTCTACAAATTGATAATCTCGCAGATATTGGTCTGCTTCCAAAGCTGGCATGCCCACAATATGCTCCAATGCAGGCTGAATATCAGTCGGATATACTGGCAAAAGGGTCATACCATACAATGGCGTAAAATCATAACTGCTTGTAGAAAGAAACGCCTCACCCCAACCCAAACGGATAGAATGGCGATTGTAGGTAACTTCATTCGTTGGTTGTTCGGCTACCAAAGGCATACTCACCAATAGCAATATCCACAACACATATATATGCATCTTTATATTATTCATACTACGAAATGACTATTTATTTGATTGAATATAATAGGTGGTTAAGGATAGATCGCGTAGCATTTTCATTGGTTGAGCAGTTACCACGATGGTATCTCCCACAGCATATTTGCTCAATATAGGGTCATTCAAACGCAATAAATATGTGCGTTGTTCGTTCACCAAAAAATAGTCATTTCGCGTGCTTTTTATGACACAATATAATTCACCTGCAAAATACTCCAAACTGAGTACACCCCGAAAATGGTACGTATCATCAGGAACCGGTTTTTCGTTCATAGGGTTGCTTGGCGGCGTAATTGTATCTTTCATTACTTTATTTTGATCACTACCCGACAGACTACTTAGCATATTAGAGTTCCACAGGTGATCACCATGAAAGGTTGGCCCATCAGAACACGCAGCCAAGCATAAAAGCAACATACTGCCTAATAACACAAAATTGATTTTACTCGTTTTGTTACACATAGCGTTGATTGATTTTGAAATCCGCTGCAAAGGTACTGCATTTTTTTGACATGACCAAAATAAAAACTGATGCAGCCACTAAAAACATCTATTTATAATGTAGTGATTTACAATAAATTACAATTTTAGCAAAATAAAAAACTGATGCAGGCTACGAATATCGCTTGCAAGTGACGAAAAAAAGTAGTAATTTTGCACCAAAAATAGGACATACCACCACAAATATGAAAACAATTCGCTATATTTCTATCATCTGTCTATTGATTGGCTGTGCAGCATGTGCAAAGAAAAATACGATCGCTAATCCTCAGTTGGCTCAAATAGTGGAGCAAGTATGGCATGCTACGGACTCTGCATTGGCTGGGTGTCAGCAGATAGACACCCATGCACTAAACGACTACGACTATCATCGTTACCGTTTAGCAGAGGCACACCTATGGCTGAAACACCGATCCCAGTTGCCCACAAATACGGATATGGTGGAATTGGCCACCTATTTTGCCAATCGTGGCGATATGTCGTCTGCTGGCGAAGCCTATTATATACAAGGTGCCTATCTCAATTGGCAAGGCAAGAATACCGAAGCTATGCAAATGCTCAAAGAGGCGGAGAGCCAAGCTACTACACCCATTATTCGAGGTATGATATACTATAAAATGGGGCGTATCAGCGAAAGCGAGCAGCTCTATGACATAGCCTTAGAGAATTATCAAAAAGCCCTGCCTCACCTGCAAACAGCCAATTTGCCACTATATTTAGCATCCGTCTATCGCGAATTAGGGCGCATGAGTGATAATGAACACAAAGAGGATTATTTTGATAGCGCATTGGTCCATGCAAAACGGTACAACGACACTATATTGTATTTGGATATTCGTTATGCGCAACTCGCTAATAATCAAGCTCAATCTCCCGAAGTAGCGCAAATCTGCCAATACCTATGCCACCAAGCAGGACAAAAACGCTATGCCTACGACCTCGTGAAATACTATATTCGTGCCGAGAAAGCGGATTCAGCACGGATATACCTTGATATTCTCGCAGCCGACACCACTGCCCAAACATGGAGCGAACAGAAATATATACTTTGGCACAGCCAATACCTACGCCTCAAAGGCAAGAGCGATGAGGCATACGAGCAACTGTATCACCTTTATAATGAGAACTATAGCGTATTAGAACAAAAAGGTAGATCTAGTACATTCGTAGTGGCACAACACTATGATAATGAAGCTGAACACGCACGTAACTTGCAACTGCAACTGGACAAACAACACCTGTATTTGGTTCTGATATTGGTGGTAGTAGCCATATTGGTTGCTACGATATTACTTATGCTAATAGGCGCAAAACGCAAAACAGAACGATTGGTAGAACAAGCGCGTACGCAACAGAAAATCAAAGATTTACGCCAAGAATTACACCTGCGTCGAGAGGCTTTGAAACAAGTTCTAAGCCAACGATTAGCATTAAACAAGCACTTACAAGAAGCCTTGCTCACCAAAAAGAAAGATGAGAAAATTCCCGATTGGGCACAACAGTTTATCGACTCAAATATTTTCTCCACAGATGAGCAATGGGAGCACTTCTTCAACGAGTTCAATGGTTGCTATGGCAACTTGATGCCACGATTACAAACAGAATATCCACGCCTAACAAGCACCGATTGCCAAGTACTTGCATTATACATATTAGGGTTAGATAATGCAGATATATGCTTGCTATTAGGATTAACGCAACGCACCATATGGAGTCGTCGCATGCGCATCAAGTCGCGTATTGGTTTAGGAGAAAAAGAATCATTAGACAATTGGATTGCAGAAGAAGTACAAAAAGAATAAGTTATCCACCGCTTATCCACCGCTTATCCACCCGATAAAGAAAACCTCCGTCACAACTATGCGACGGAGGTGTTTTTATCGGATAATGGATAATGGATTATTTCGCGTAACTTACGGCGCGGGTTTCGCGGATGACCGTGATACGGATCTGACCTGGGTAGGTCATCTCATCTTGAATACGCTTAGCAATGTCAAACGACAACAACTCGGTGTCCTTATCGCTCAACTTGTCCGCACCCACAATCACACGCAACTCACGACCTGCCTGCAAAGCATAGGTCTTTGTCACACCAGGATACGACATGGCTATGTTCTCCAAGTCATTCAGACGCTTCACATACGCCTCCACAATCTCTCGGCGAGCCCCCGGACGAGCACCTGAAATAGCATCACAAGCCAAGACTATAGGAGCAATGATACTCTCCATCTCGCACTCCTCGTGGTGAGCACCTACCGCATTACAGATATCTGGCTTCTCGCCATACTTCTCGCAAAGACGCATACCTAACTGTGCGTGTGGCATCTCCATATCCTCATCGCTCACCTTACCAATATCATGCAACAGACCCGCACGGCGAGCCTTCTTCACATTCAAACCCAACTCTGCCGCCATAGCTGCACAGAGGTTGGCCGTCTCACGCGCGTGCATCAAGAGGTTCTGACCATAACTGCTACGGTACTTCATCTTACCAATCAGGCGCACCAATTCAGGGTGCATACCGTGGATACCCAAGTCGATAGTGGTACGCTTACCCGTTTCCAGAATCTCCTCTTCCACCTGCTTAGTTACCTTAGCCACCACTTCCTCGATACGAGCAGGGTGGATACGACCATCTTGCACCAATTGGTGAAGGGACAAACGCGCAATCTCTCGGCGAACAGGATCGAAAGCCGACAGCGTGATAGCCTCTGGGGTATCATCCACCACAATCTCCACACCTGTAGCAGCCTCCAACGCACGGATATTACGCCCCTCACGACCAATGATACGACCCTTAACCTCGTCATTATCAATATGGAACACGGTTACAGCGTTCTCGACCGTAGCCTCTGAGGCAATGCGTTGAATGGATTGAATGATAATCTTCTTAGCCTCTTTGTTGGCAGTAAGGCGTGCCTCGTCCATGGTGTCGTTGATATACGCCATAGCAGCAGTCTTTGCCTCATCTTTGAGGGCATTGATCAGTTGTGCCTTAGCCTCCTCGGCAGAAAGACCCGATATTTGCTCGAGTTGTTGCTCTGCTGCGCGTTGCAGTCGGTCGATCTCTTGGTTCTTGCGTTCGAGTGCTTTTTGTTGGTTCTCGAGGTTTTGGCGTTGCGTGTTGAGTTCGTTTTGTGCGCGTTGTACCTCGCTTTGTTTTTGGTTGAGTTGCTGATCGCGTTGTTGTACGCGCTGCTCTTGTTGGTGAAGTTTCTGCTCGGCTTGACGCACATGGTTCTCGTGTTCGAGTTTGAGAGCGATAAACTTCTCCTTTGCCTCAATGATTTTGTTCTTCTTCATTACTTCGGCTTCTTCTTCCGCCTTGCGGAGAATGCCCTTCGCCGTATAGCGGAATAAGAGGTAACAAATGCCTGCTCCTACTAATAACGCTACTATTGCGACAAGTGTGTTTACAATCATCATAATATAGAATTCTTTTAGTTGTTATTTTGTAATATATTTACTATTAATTGGTTGAGTTCTTGTATTTTTTCATCTACTGGTTTCAAGCGGTGTGCATGCGCATCTGCTTGCAGGTTCACAGCCATCTCCAAAGCCACATACACCCAAATCTGCTCGGCAGAGTGACTGGGCAACAACTGGCGGTAATGACGATAACGCTCGTTAATATGCTCCGCCGCGTTGCGATACAACACCTCCTTATCCGCCAAAACATTCAGCGAGATATGGTGCGCATCCAATTGCAGCGTGATATGTTGTTTGCGTGGCTCCAAAATTTTGAATTATGAATTAAGAATTTTGAATTATTGTTTGAGCGCCTCCAATGCACGATCAACTTGAGCAATGAGGTTGGTGATACGCTGGCGCACCTTGTCGCGTTGCTCGGGGTCAATGCTCTCAGCCAAGAGGGCATGCGCTGTCTCGAGGTGGTTGTAGTCTGCCTTCAGTTGGAATAACTCGGCATGTGTGCGCATCATCTCCTGACGCTGACGCTCGTTCGCCTGTTGCAGTTCAAGCACCTGCTGCTGCAAACCTTGGTACTGCTTAAGCAATACCTCGAGGTTACTCTCCAATGTGCTTAAACTCTCCATCGGTATTCGTGATTAGAAACTATAGCCTACGCCCAAACCAAGCGTACCCTTGAATTGTACACGCTCAGCCAATACGCCATCGGCATCAGCGATCTTGACACCGTTGTAGTATTTCAATGAGGTAGAAAGCGTTACATTGAGGCACTTGAGGAACTGGTAGGAGATAGCCGCATCCCAATCCACATCGAAGTTACCAAAGCGTTGGTTGTTATCACGATAGCCCATAAAGGTCATACCCGTGAAATCTTGACCATTGCCCAAATCAGCATAGAGTTTGCCCTCCGCGTCTTGATAAATCTCGGTTTTGTCCCACGCATATGGTGTATAAAGACCTACGCTGGTAATGATTTTGAGGTCCTTGTAGGTATAGTTGATTGCACCCTTGAGAGAAAGACCCAACTTACCACGCGTATTGCAATCGTAACTCTTGGTCACTTCGCCATTATCCTGGGTGTCGTACTTCCAAACCGCATAGGTTTCCTTGAGGGCTTTACCCAACTCTGGTTGGTCATCAGCGTACTTATCCTCTAAACGATTGCTGACATGTACCGAAGTCAAACGACCTGCTACTGGTGATACATATACCGAGAAAATCGTATTCGGTTTCCAGTCGATACCGACCGCAATATCCGTATAGGCAGGTGCCAAAAACTTAGAGATAATAGGATCGTAAGCCTCCGAAACGCCATATTTACGACCAGGGGCGAACTGACTTTTGAAATCAGCCGAAGCGGTCAGATACCACGCTTGGTGGAACTGCCAACCTAATTTCGTATTGAGATTGATCTTGTCGCTTGATTTTTGGAAGGCATCAAAATCTTGGTCGATATACGACATACCATACTCCAAATCCGCATTGGTTTCCCATGAGAGATTATTCTCGTTGTATAGCAAACGCACCTTACCAAACGCTACTCCAGTGACATTATTATTACCACCAGCCGCCCAATTCACAAGCCCAGTAGCACTGGCATTCAGTCCGAGCACACCTGTGCATTTCCACGGAGAGGGCTCCTTCTCCGCTTCCTGTGCCGACACAGCCACAGCCATGCACACAGCAAAAATAGAAAGTAAATATTTTTTCATTTTGTTTCTAATTTTATTGGTTAATATAGCTTATTCCCGATACCCAATACCCGATTTTAATACTGGGCTGCATCATATACTTGGTCGGCTACTTCGCTGCCCACCAACTTCTCGATTAAGCAGAAAGCAAAGTCGCTACTCAAGCCTGGACCTTTGGCAGTAATGATATTCTTAGACTCCACCACCAATCCATCGATATAACTCTCGCCGAGATACTCCTCGAAGCCTGGGTAGCAAGTTGCCTGTTTGCCCTCCAGGATACCCAGTCTGCCCAACACCGAAGGAGCAGCGCAAATGGCAGCAATCAGTTTCTCTTGCTCGTTGTGTTTGAGCAACATATCGCACAATGCTTCACACTCGTGCAACTTGGTAGCACCACCTGGCAAAATCAACATCTCAGCATCTGCCACATCTACATTAGCAATGAGGGCATCAGCCTTCACGGGGATATTGTGTGCACCCATCACCCATTCTTGTCCTGTGACAGAAACGGTGGTCAATGCGATATTAGCACGGCGCAAGAGGTCAATCGTGGTGATAGCCTCTATCTCTTCAAAACCATTGTCTAAAAAAATGTAGTTCATAGTAGTTATAATTTTGAATTATGAATTTTGAATACTTAGTTGAGTTTAAAATGATAGGTGATCGAACCTATTTGTTCTTTATCTCCTTCGGAGAATTTGGCTTTACGGGCAGCATCGATAGCCAACTGTTGGGTGTATCGGTCGGAAATAGTGGTACCATCGCCAATAGAAGCCACTACTACATTACCTGCTTTATCCACACGGATACTGACCACCACCTTGCCTGGCTCTTTGAAGTCGGTGGAAGGTTTTGGCATCGTTCTTACGCTTCGCCCTTGCAGCGACCACATATTACCGTCCACCTGTCCGAAGTTCTTGCCCACAGGATTACCTTTGCTGGTAGCCGCAGGGGTGTTGGTAGCATTTTCCGCATTAGCGCCCGTGGTAGAGCCTGTTTGTCCGAACAATGCCGCCATGGCTTGTGCCTTCTTGATTGCCTCTTCCTCACGGGCTTTCTGTTCGGCAAGGGCTTTCTCACGCTCGATACGCTCGGCTTCTTGATGCGCCTCTTCTTCTCGTTGTTTGCGTAGCAGTTCCTCATCTTCGGCTTCCTGCTTGACAATATCCTCATTCTGCTGAGCGAGTGCCAAGGACTCCTCATCCTCTTGCACCATCAGATCATTGTCGGAGGGTTGCACAGGCGTAGGAGCAGGAGCAGCAGGCTGCTGTTCCACCTGCGTGATAGGGTCAGGCATAGGCAACACATCGGGCATACCACCACCCTCGTTGGCATCGCCAAAGGTAATAACTATACCTTCGTCCTCCAACTGAATAGGTGCCACAATGCTGAGTTTGAAAAGCAACAAGAGCAGCAACAACATCAGTATGACCGTGCCGCCACCTGCTATGATATGGGATTTATGATTTTTCACTTCTTCGTAGCCAAAACAATCTTCATCTTATGTTCGTTGGCAATATCCAACACATTCACTACCTCGCGGTACGCTATATCTTGGTCGGCATGCAACGCAATATACATCGCACTATCTTGCTGCTGAATGGTGCAGAGATATGCCTCCAAGTCCTCTGCCAAGATAGGCATGGGTTTCTGACGCCCAAGAGCCACATAATAGTTGCCCAAGTTGTCGATACTCACCTTCGCCACCACCTGTTTGGTGGTAGTTTTAGCACGCGCCTGAGGTAAATTGATCTTAATATCATTGGGCGAGGACATGGTACTGACCATCACAAAGAAGAGCAATAGCAAGAATATCAAGTCCGTCATGGAAGACATAGCGAACATTGCCTCGACCTTATTTCGTCTTTTTAGTGCCATAACTTCAGTTGAAAGTTGATCGTTTATAGTTTAAAGGCGAGGGTTATGCGGGCTCGTTCAAGAGGTCCATAAACTCCATGGTGCGAGACTCCAACTGACGCACTACGCGGTCGATACGCGACACCAAGAAGTTATACGCAAACATAGCCAAAATACCTACAATCAAACCACCTACTGTGGTCACCATGGCTTGATACATACCCTCCGATAGGGTGGAGATCTCAATCACGCCACTGGCATTCTGCGCCATATTAAAGAAGGTCTGCACCATACCAAGCACCGTACCCAAGAAGCCCAACATAGGTGCACCCGCAGCAATAGTAGCCATCAACACCAAGCCTTTCTCCAAGGTGCTGACCTCCAAGTTACCCACATTCTCAATCGCCACTTGCACATCTTGCATCGGACGACCAATACGCGAGATACCCTTCTCCACCATGTGGGCAGAAGGTGTGTCGGTGCGTTGGCAGAGTTTCACCGCCGAGTCGATTTTACCCTCTTTAATGTAATCGCGAATACGATTCATAAAGG
This sequence comes from Paludibacteraceae bacterium, assembly GCA_045121435.1. Lineage (GTDB taxonomy): Bacteria > Bacteroidota > Bacteroidia > Bacteroidales > Paludibacteraceae > Colicola. Next base: position 26,340 of record JBGVFY010000033.1, read on the forward strand.
TCTTATCCTCTTTGGTGGCTTTGGTCAGCACCACCATGCGTTCGATAAAGAAATAAATAGCAAAAGCCAACATCAACGCCAATACAATCATAATCCAACCACCATACTGAGCCATTGTCAGCAGGTTGATTGATTCTTGCATGGGTTGTTCCATCATCAATGAGTCTTGTACAGCAGTCATGGCTGTATCCATGTTAGTTTGAATTTGAAAGAGCATATTTGTATTGTTTTATAGTTTCTTCTATTCCTAAATATAGTGCATCCGCAATAAGCGCATGCCCGATACTGACCTCGTCCACCCATGGGAATGCCGTTACAAAAGCATGCAAGTTGCGCAAGTTCAAGTCGTGTCCTGCGTTTAAGCCCAATCCCAATTCGCGTGCTTTCTCTGCGGCTGCGCGGTACATGGCAATAGCGGCTTCGGGGTTCTGGTCGTATCGTTCGGCGTAGGGACCTGTGTACAACTCCACCCTGTCGGCACCCGCCTTAGCAGCATACTCCACCATCTCGGCATCGGCGTCCACAAACACCGACACACGTATTCCTGCGTTCTTGAAGCATTGGATAATCGTGGAGAGTTTAGCCAAGTGGGTCTTGGTGTCCCAACCATGATTGCTGGTGAGTTGGTCGTGTGCATCTGGCACCAAAGTAACTTGCGCAGGCTTCACCGCCAAGACCAAGTCGATAAAAGCAGGTTCGGGATTACCTTCGATATTAAATTCGGTGGAAACAATATCTTTCAGCGCGTACACATCCGCGCGAGTGATATGGCGTTCATCAGGACGGGGATGTACCGTAATACCTTGAGCACCAAATCCTTCGCAGTCCTTCGCAAACTGCTCTACATTAGGCAGATTGCCACCACGCGCATTGCGCAAAGTAGCCACCTTATTTATATTTACGCTTAATCGAGTCATATTCGCTGCAAAGGTACAAAAAAAATTGCATATATGCAAGATATGACACAAAAAAACTTAGGAAAAAGAAAGAGAAGGTTCAAAGAGTTGCTGCATTTCATCAAAACGGGAAACAGCCTCCGAGCCATATTTCCACATGTGCTGGCGTATCTTGGACATGGGTTTATCCTGCCCTAATTTGGTTTTAGAATAGAACTTATCGGCATAGCAAATCAAGCGTTCCTCCAAAGTGCGAGGAGTATAATCTTGCAGCGGAATAGGCAACTGCTCGCGGATAATCTGCTCAAGGGTAATGCCCGTACCAGTATGTCGCTCTGCCACCGCAGCATGTTTGAGCAGTCCCTCCTTACGCAGGATTTCTGCGCCTAAATAGCCATGCTCTATGTACGCATGCTTGCCAAAACAATGAATCTTGGGTGCATCACACATCACTACACCTATATCGTGCAACATGGCTGCCTCCTCCACAAATACAGGGTCCACCTTCCCCTGCTCCACCCAATCAGGATGTGCTTGCAAGATAGCCAACGCACGATCCGCCACCTGACGCGAATGCGCCAAGATTATCTGCTGCAACTCCACATTACCCGCACAGTATTTTGCAATTAGTTCTGTATAGTTCAACATAGTTCAATGTGGTTATTTGCCCCAATTGAGCTTCTCCTTGAGCGATTGCATAAAGGTCTGACCATTGATACGCACCAATTTGATAGTGCGTTGCGAGCGTTCGATATGCAAATTAATGTCTTGGCTAAGCACCTGACTTCTGCCATCCACACTCAACAAATAATTGCCATTACGACTGGAAATTTTAATATCAATCTTGCTATCATCCAACACCACTAACGGTCTGATATTCAGGCTATGAGTAGCCACAGGCGATAGGATAATTGCATTTACATGGGGATCAAGCAAAGGACCACCTACACTCAAGTTATACGCAGTAGAACCCGTAGGTGTAGCCACCAACAAACCATCTGCCTTGTAGGTATGCAGCGGTTCGCCATTGAGCGTGACATCCACCGTAATCATACTACTCAACCCCGATTTGAGGAGTGCCACCTCATTGAGGGCATAAGGCGAAGCCAACTTGCCTTCTTGCGGACAAGTAACCTCCAGCATGCGGCGTTGCTCAATAGTATAATTGTTGCTGACAAGTTGATCCAGTACCGCATCAATATTATCCGTCTGTACTTCAGCCAAATAGCCCAAGTGTCCGCAGTTGATACCTAATATCGGGATATCCAAATGCCCCACCAACGAGGCTGTAGTCAAAAAAGTGCCATCTCCGCCTACCGACAAGGCAAAATCAATCGTTTCGCCCGTATGCGACACATAATCTTCCACCGAAGGAAACTCACGAGAAAACGCCTCATGACGCAATTCTTGCGCCAATACAATCCCCACACCACGCGCTTGCAAGAACTCAATAATATGCTTTATCTCGCGAATAGTCTCGGAGCGAAGCGTATTTCCAAAAATAGCGATTGTCATACTCGTATTCCATTTAGCAGTGCAGCAGCTTCCATACGCTTCTTGCCTGGCATCTGAAGTTCCAAAATATCTATGTATCCATCGGCACAAGGCACAACGATATGTCCCTTTTGCTCAGACAGTTGCGTTACTGCCACCTTATATACTTTCGCCCCCTTCAGCACCTCTGCCAATGAATGATTAGCAGGCATCTCGCTGATCCAAGCCGCAGGATACGGACTAAGTCCACGCACATGATTACGAATTTGCTCAGCCGTTTGGGAGAAGTCAATTGCACAAGTATCCTTAAAGATTTTAGGTGCAGGACGGAGTTCTATCGAATTATCTTGTGGAGTAGTAGGTAATGCAACACCCTGATTCTCAGCCTCTATAATCGTATCCACCGTGCGAGTAACCAACCCTCCACCCATCATCATGAGTCGGTCGTGAACAGAGCCTACATTTTCATCATCAGCAATAGGGATACGCTCTTGCAGAATAATATTGCCCGTATCTATCTCATGCTGAAGCATGAAGGTGGTAGCACCTGTTTCATGGTCGCCATTCATTACTGCCCAGTTGATAGGTGCTGCACCACGATATTGCGGAAGCAGCGAAGCATGCAAATTAAAGGTACCTAAACGCGGCATATTCCACACCACCTCAGGCAACATACGGAATGCCACAACAATCTGCAAATCAGCCTGATAAGAGCGCAACTCTGTTAAAAAGTTTTCATCTTTCAGTCGCTCGGGTTGAAGGATAGGCAAACCCACCGACAGGGCATATTGTTTCACAGCAGAGAACTGCAACTGGTGTCCACGCCCTGCTGGTTTGTCGGGCATAGTCACCACTGCCACCACATTATATCCACCTTCTACCAACGCACGAAGACTCTCGACTGCGAAGTCGGGAGTACCCATATATACTATTCTTATATCCTTTTTATCCATATCCCCTTGCCTTTAAACTATAAACTATAAACTAACATAGCCTCCCCTACCTAAATGTATGCGAGAAGCCTACACTAATGAACTCCTTGAACTGAATCTTGGTTTTCTGGTCGGGAGTTACCACCGTACTATCATAGCGTGGATGCAACATCAGTTTGGCAGAGAAATAGCGATTGATAATAAAATCGACATCTACCTCCAATTCCGTTTCAATACGCTTGTAGTTGGTAAAGAAATAGAAATTCGTTTCTACAATAATCTCTCGCAGAGGTCGCCATTTCCAATCCACGCGCAACGAGCTACCCACTTCATTCAACATATTTTTGCCTTCCTCAATACCATATTCCGTCACATTCACTTGCGCGGGGTCAGCATTCAGCGCATACACCATTTTGTAGGTGACAGGCGCGAAGTTGACATCCAAGCCCTTTAGTGGCTTATAATCAATACCAACACCCAATGTAAAGCGGATTGGTGTCATAAATGCAGACGACAATTCATAGGTATTCTTGCGCCAGTTATTCATCAAGTTAGTACGGAACTCCGCCACTGCAGAGGCATACAAGTGCTTATGAATCTGGTAGCCGAACTTGCTATTGATTCGGAACACATCATCCGTAGTATTGACCATACGCAACGAGTCGCCACTCACCGTGTTGAGACCCGCACGCCATTCGCCCACATTCTCCCACGAAATATTATCCTTCTTATAATTCAGTTTTCCTTTGGCACTCGCCAACATAGCAAACGCATTAGCAGCACCTTGATACCAGTTTTCAGAAGCATAGTTCTGCGTAATCTGCAACGACAAGTTGAGTTCTTTTCGCCAAGGCGAGTCCTTATAACGCAAAGCACGCTCTATATCCAAGCGGTCTTCCTCCAAGTCCTTCACAATCGCCCGTTGTACATCTATATGGTCCAACACCATGGTTTTCAGTCGGTTGGTATCGCTGACTGCGGTATAGAAATTGGCGTGATGCGTAGTGATATAGCGTCTGGCTTTTGCTCGAATAGCAGGGATAGTATATTCATCCTGCTTTGTCGTATCGGATAGCGATGGAAAAGTTGCCGGCATGTACATCAAGTACATACACAAGGGGTGTGGATACTCATCCCAGATTGTATCATTGGCATGTAATAACTGGCTTTGGCGTGCAATCAATTCCAGTAGAATCGCATCCTCATCCAACACGGTAGCATGGTTCAAACTATCCAACAGACCATGTATCACAATCACCGTATCTTGTTTGTCAATGGTCATCGCCACCGTATCAGGCAACTGGAAGGCAATCGTATCGGACATAATCAGCGTGTCAGTCATGATAGGCATAGAGCGAACACTATCCACATGAGCCGTATCATTGGTTATCTTATTCAACCAACTGATATCCAACACATCACCATCCACATCTTGCGCCAGCAAAGGCAACAAGATGCAAACCCAAACCAACCATATACTTACTAATCGTTTCATCGGTTATGGCAACGCAGGACGCTTAAAGGCACGAATAATCAAATAAATTCCCCAAATAATAAATGGCAACGACAATATCTGCCCCATATTGAGCAGGTGATTGGCTTCAAAAAGTTCTTGGTCGTTCTTGATAAACTCCAACATAAAGCGTGTGAAGAAGATAATCTCAAGGAACACACCCAACAACAAGCCTTCACGCTTATAGGCTTTGCCTTTCCAATACATCAACCATGTCACCACGAAAGCCACGATACAATAGAGCATCTCGTAGATTTGCGTAGGGTGACAAGGCACTGTTTGTCCGTCACGCACAAAAATGAAACCCCATGGCAAGTTGGTAGGTGTGCCATAAATCTCGGAGTTCATCAGGTTGCCCAATCGAATCAGCGTAGCGGTTACGCACACGCCTACCACCAAACGGTCCATAATCCACAACAACGAAGTATGGAATTTCTTTTCTTTAGAAAACACCTTTTTGTTCAGCAACCATGCGGCAGTCAGCAGACCAAATGCGCCTCCGTGACTCGACAACCCACCTTCCCAAATCTTTAGCAAACGCAATGGGTGTTCAATGTATGGATTGCGGTAATTAATAGTCCAGCCAAATATTTGCACGGGATCGGTGGATATGCCCATATATTGGCAGTAGGCTTTCATGCCAGGCAGGGTGACATCGTGCCACTCATAGAACCAGCAATGCCCTACCCGAGCGCCAATAATCAGACCGATAACCATCCACATAAAAAGTTTGTCGGTCCAGTCGGCAGGGCAGCCTTCATTCTTGTATAGTTTGACTTGTATGAGATAGCAAAGATAGATACCTATTGCCCACAACAACCCATACCAACGAATACCCCCATCGCCAATATGAATAAGGATAGGATCGACATCCCACACAACCGATAATAGACTACTAATCATTATATTACAACTTATTACCTAAGACGGTATAACGCTGATTATCGCGTTGAATATAAATCACTCCGTTATCCAACACGAGGTGTGCATTCGTTCCTGCTTTCATATCCATCACAGCAGTAGGCGTTTGCTCATATTCTTCCAAACGAATACGCCCTACAGCCGAAGCATCATGCGAGAAGTGCAAATACAATCGATCGACTGCCTCGCGCGCGCGTTTTAATAGGTCAAGGTTGATATAGTATGGCTGAGCCTCTGCTATGATATCAGCCTCTACCACCACTTCACCGTCACAAGCGCCACGCGTAATCTTCAATCCACATGCAGCACTATTAGGCTCGTTCCAACTTACTGCCAAGCCCTTATCAGCAGGGATATACGCAGGGTCTAAATAGAACACATCATCAGCATGCGAACTAACAATAGTCATCTCAGGGAAGATAGCCAAGCAATCGGAGCAGGTAGAATGATAGCCTTGGTTATATGGCATACAAATCACGCGCCCACCTTTACCATTCACAGGATAAATCTTGAGATACACAGGCGTGTTATCATCAATACCTTCTACACCCGCGCTTGCCAATTTTTGCTCAATAGCATCGCTATTGATATCGCGCGTTTGGTTAGGCGAAAGCGTATATGAATACGATGCTGATGACAACGCGCAAGTTACAAACACCTCAATCTTCACCTCGCAATCGGCATACAAGTATGCTGTAATACCCTTTTTCACATCGCCTAACTTGGCATTGTACCAAACCGTTTCCGTCAATTGTATATCCAATGGGAAAGAAAACTTTTTGCTATCCTCTTGACAGATACAGAAATGTGCAGGCAGACCTGTTACTTTGCGCAACCATTCGCACTGAGAGCTCACATGTTCAGGTGCAGTAGGTTGCGCCCACATGTTTGGCATGGCTACCACCATGACCAAGATAAATAAATAGACTCTTTTCATATTGTATTATGCTTCCATTTTACCATGACATTGTTTGTATTTCTTGCCCGAACCGCAAGGACATGGGTCGTTGGGGCGTGGCTTTTTATATACGCGGAGTGGTTCTGGGCGTTGCA
>JBGVFY010000034.1:0-10106 GCA_045121435.1 Paludibacteraceae bacterium
AAGGGATCTTGAGTTGCTTACTTACTGAACTAATAGATAATCCAGTTTTAAGCAATTCTAATGCCTCCAATTTTAATTCTAATGACACTTTTTGTCTCATAATTAAACACTTAATGTGTCCAAAAAATGGGGGTCAGTACAAAATCATACAAACATTAGAATGATTACAACATGATATGGAAGTCCTCGGAATCACATAGTAATATCATAGTAATCTCATAGTTATCTTATAGTACGGGAAAGGAATTGAGAGGAAGAGAAAGTATATGGATAGGATACCAATGTCATAACGAAGGTATGCTATCAACCCGTCAAAAACCCGTTATGAACCCGTAAATGGTAGGGAAGCGGATAGGATCATTCGATAATATCGCTGAAAGAGAACCAAGAAAATACAGGAAATTTGATTTTACATGTATAATATTTGTGTATGTCGGAATTTTTTAGTAATTTTGCAGACTTTTTGGCAGAGTGCGCAAATTATCGCCGAAGAAACCATTATTTTAGAATAAAATAAATACAAGCAATATGAATATCTCATACAATTGGCTCAAACGCTACATTACGCTCACAGACAGCGCTGAGAAAGTAGCACAAATTCTCACTTCACTCGGACTCGAAGTGGGCAAAGTAGAGAAAGTACAAACCATCAAAGGCGGACTCGAGGGACTCGTCGTAGGCGAAGTCATCACCTGCGTCGATCACCCTAACTCCGACCACCTACACATAACCACCACGCGCGTGGCACCCGATGCCGAGCCCCTGCAAATCGTTTGCGGTGCACCTAACGTAGCCGCTGGACAAAAAGTTATCGTAGCTACCGTAGGCACTGTGCTCTATGACGGCGACGAGAAGTTCACCATCAAACGTGGCAAGATTCGCGGCGAGGAGTCGCTCGGTATGATTTGCGCAGAAGATGAGATTGGCGTAGGCAGTAGCCACGATGGAATCATGGTACTCCCAGCCGACACTCCAGTGGGTATGCCTGCCAAAGAGTATTTTGGCGTAGAGGATGACACCCTCATTGAGGTGGATATCACTCCTAACCGTGCGGATGGCGCAAGCCACTATGGCGTGGCCCGCGACCTCTATGCGTATTATCAGGCGAGAGGCGAGAGGCGAGAGGCGATTAGGCTGGAGAAACCCTCTGTAGAGGAATTTGCTGTACAGAGCAATGCATTGCCTATTGAGGTAGTGGTGGAGAACGCGCAGGCATGTCCTCGCTACACCGGCGTGAGCATTAAAGGCGTGACTATCAAAGAATCGCCAGACTGGCTCAAGAAAGCACTGAACACTGTAGGTATCCGTCCTATCAACAATGTGGTGGATGTAACCAACTTCGTATTGCACGAGATGGGTCAAGCACTCCACTCTTTTGACGCAGATAAGATCAAAGGCAATAAGGTTATCGTGAAGAACGCTACCGAAGGTCAGAAATTCATGACCCTTGACGGCGTAGAGCGCACCCTGTCGGCTGCCGACCTGATGATCTGCAACGCAGAAGAACCAATGTGTATCGCTGGTGTGTTTGGTGGACAAGACTCTGGTATCACCGAGGCAACCACCAATGTCTTCCTCGAGAGTGCATACTTCGACCCTGTGAGCATCCGCAAGACTGCTCGCCGTCACCAACTCTCTACTGACGCCAGTTTCCGCTATGAGCGTGGTTGCGATCCAAACAACACCTTGTATGTATTGAAACGCTGCGCACTGCTGATTCAAGAGGTAGCAGGTGGAGAAATCGCTATGGAGATCGTAGATCAGGTTAAAGGCGAAAGGCGAGAGGCGAGAGGCGAGAATTATTTTGCACCATTCCCAGTAGAGTTGAATATCCCACGCGTGAATGCGTTGATTGGTAAAGAATTGGGCGAAGAGTTGATTGAGCGTATCCTCCGCGCCTTGGAGATGGAGATTGTGAGCAAAGAAGGCAACACATGGCAGATTGGCGTGCCTCGCTACCGCGTGGATGTACAACGCGAATGCGATGTGGTAGAGGATATTCTCCGTATCTATGGCTACAACAATGTGGAGTTCCCAGAGAAATTGAACACCTCACTCAGTTATAACCCAAAACCAAACCCAGTGGCATTGCAAATCCGTATCTCGGAGCAATTGACCGCACAAGGCTTCAATGAGATATTGAACAACTCGCTGACAAAGGTATCGTACTACGAGGCGTTGGAGCAACTCAGTTTGGCAACCTGCGTGAAGATTATGAACCCACTGAGTCAAGACTTGGGCGTGATGCGTCAAACCTTGCTCTTTGGCGGTTTGGAGAGTATCCAACGCAATGCCAACCGCAAGAACGCTGACCTGAAGTTCTATGAGTTTGGCAACTGTTACCACTACGATGCAGAGAAGATTACTACCCGTCAAGCCAAAGACCCTAAATGGGTATATGACCCACTCTACGCATACAGCGAGGAGCCACACTTGGCATTATGGTTGACAGGTAACAAAACCGCACAATCATGGGTACAAAAAGAGGAAAAAGTATCGTTCTATACCCTGACTGCATATGTGAACAATGTGCTCCGCCGCTTAGGCGTGAACATAGCCAACTGCATATTGGAGGCCGTAGAGAACGAACTCTGCTCCGATGGTATGGCAATCAAAGCTCCTAACGGCAAACAGATTGGTTTCATGGGTGTGGTAAATGGCAAACTGCTCAAAGCATTTGATATTGACAATCCTGTATATTACGCAGACCTCGATTGGAACATGTTGTTGAAACTCAACAAGCAATACAAGCCAGTAATCAATGACCTGCCTAAGTTCCCAGAGGTGAAACGCGACTTTGCGTTGTTGGTAGATAAGTCGGTGAAGTTCGCAGACCTTGCTAAAGCCGCTTTGGCTGCCGAGAAGAAGTTGCTGAAGGCAGTGAACCTCTTTGATGTCTATGAAGGTAAGAACCTCGAGGCAGGCAAGAAGAGTTATGCTTTGTCGTTCATTTTGCAAGATGCTGAGAACACCCTCAAAGACAAGCAAATCGAAGCCATTATGGCTAAATTGCAAAAGATATTCGAGGATAAGTTTGGTGCAAAACTCCGTTGATGACTTACGAGGAATACATACACGAACAAGAAACAACATTCGCCGAGGAACATTCGGACGGATGTTGTTTCCTTGATAATCAAGCAGAAGGCGTATTCGTACGCGGACATTAGATGAGTACGACATATCATATAGCCGTTTTTGCTTCGGGTAATGGCACTACCCTGCAAGCATTGATTGATAACCAAGAGGTATATGGTTATCATATTGCGTTGGTAGTAGCCAATCGTGCGTGTACTGCCCTCGAGCGTGCCGCCGCAGCGCATATCCCGACCCTACAATCCAAAGACTGGACAGCGATAGATCAATCCCTAATAGAAAACAAAGTGCAATTGGTGGTACTGGCTGGTTTCTTGGCTATTATACCCGACTGGTTTTGTGCGAAGTGGGACAAACGGATTATCAATATCCACCCTTCGCTACTTCCGAAGCATGGAGGAAAAGGTATGTACGGTCTGCGCGTGCAGGAGGCTGTACTGGCTGCAGGCGACACCGTGGCAGGTTGCACAGTGCATTATGTGAGTGCGGAAGTGGATGGAGGGAGCATTATAGCACAAGCCACCGTAGAGGTACTACCCGATGACACACCCGAGAGCCTATCCGCTCGCGTACAAGTGCAAGAGAAACTATTACTACCAAAGACTATTGAACAATTATTAAACAATGCTAAGTAATACAGAACAACAAGAAATTTTGCGTCGCCGCACCTTTGCGATTATCTCGCACCCTGATGCTGGTAAGACCACATTGACCGAGAAGTTGCTGCTCTACGGAGGTGCTATCCATGTGGCAGGTGCGGTGAAGTCGAATAAGATTCGTAAGACTGCTACCTCCGACTGGATGGAGATCGAAAAGCAGCGTGGTATATCCGTGGCGACTTCTGTCATGGGTTTTGACTATAACAACTACCATATCAATATCCTTGATACCCCTGGTCACCAGGACTTTGCCGAGGACACTTTCCGCACGCTGACCGCAGTGGACTCCGTAGTTATCGTAATTGACTCGGCGAAGGGTGTAGAGACACAGACAAGACGCCTCATGCAAGTCTGCCGTATGCGCAAGACGCCAGTAATGGTGTTTGTCAATAAGATGGACCGCGAGGGTAAAGATCCATTCGACCTCATGGACGAGGTGGAGAGCGAACTCGGTATCCATGTGCGCCCATTGTCGTGGCCAATCAATAGCGGCCAACGCTTCAAAGGTGTGTACAACATTTTCCAATCGACATTAGACCTCTATACCCCTAACAAGACGCAAGTGACCGAATCGTTGCGCTTTGATGATGTAACCGACCCACAAATTGCGGAATTGGTGGGCGAACAAGATGCGCTGAAATTGCAAGAGGATCTGGAAATGATTGAGGGCGTATACAACCCCTTCAACCATGAGGAGTATTTGGCTGGTGAGTTGGCTCCAGTATTCTTTGGTTCGGCGTTGAACACCTTTGGTGTAAAGGAATTGTTGGAATGTTTTGTGCAGATTGCTCCCTCTCCACGCCCCGTGGAGGCGATAGAGCGTAAAGTGGAGCCTATGGAAGAGGGCTTTACCGCATTCTGCTTTAAGATTCACGCGAATATGGACCCTAACCACCGCTCGTGTATCGCGTTTTTTAAGATTTGCTCGGGTAAGTTCGTGCGTAACACCTATTATAAACATGTGCGCGAGAACCGTCAAATGCGTTTCTCGGCACCCACCTGCTTCATGGCACAACGCAAAGAGACGGTGGATGAGGCTTTTGCAGGCGATATAGTAGGTTTGCCAGATACAGGTAACTTCAAGATTGGCGATACGCTGACCGCAGGCGAGAACTTGCACTTCAAAGGCTTGCCATCGTTCTCACCAGAGATGTTTAAGTATATCGAGAACGCTGACCCAATGAAGCAAAAGCAGTTGGATAAAGGCGTGAATCAGTTGATGGACGAGGGTGTGGCACAGTTGTTTGTCAGCCAATTCAACGGCAGAAAGATTATCGGTACAGTAGGACAACTGCAGTTCGAGGTAATCCAATACCGTTTGGAGCATGAGTACCAAGCCAAATGCCGTTGGGAGCCATTGCAGATGTTCAAAGCCTGCTGGATAGAGTCGGACAACGACCAAGAACTGGAAATGTTCAAGAAGCGCAAAGCGCAATACATGGCAAAGGACAAAGAAGGACGAGATGTCTTTATGGCAGATAGCGGCTATGTACTGCAGATGGCGCAGAACGATTATAAGAATATCAAGTTCCATTTTACCAGCGAATTTTAACCGGAAGCCGGCAAACATTGGACGCCGGAAGCCGGAAACCGGACACCAAAAAAGCAAAACCAAAAAATAAAACAGATATGAAGAACATCAAACTTCGACTAACCGTCATGAACTTCCTCGAATTTGCCGTTTGGGGAGCGTATTTAACATCTATGGGTACCTACCTCGCTACGCATGGTATGGCTACCAATATCGGCTGGTTCTATTCCATCCAAGGTATCGTGAGTCTCTTTATGCCTGCGTTGATGGGTATCGTGGCTGACCGCTGGATTCCAGCTGAGAAGGCATTGAGTCTCTGCCACGCACTTGCAGGAACCTTTATGATTGCCACGGGTGCTTATGGACTGATGGCAGGCGAGGGCGTAGTATTCTCTACCCTCTTCTCACTTTATACCGCGTCAGTGGCATTCTTCATGCCTACCCTCGCGCTCAGCAACTCCGTGGCTTACACCGCTTTAACACAAGCCAACCTCGACACCGTAAAGGCATTCCCTCCTATCCGTGTTCTCGGCACAGTCGGTTTTATCGTTACGATGTGGATTGTGGACTTGTGCGGATTCCAAGCCACTCCTAAGCAATTTGTTGTCAGCGGTGGTTTGAGCATTGTGTTGGCGCTCTACTCCTTGACTTTGCCTAAGTGCCCAACCAAAGGTCATGTGGAGAACAAGTCCCTTGTTGAAGCATTGGGATTGGAAGCTTTTGCGCTGTTCAAACAAAAGAAAATGGCGGTGTTCTTCGTCTTCTCTATGTTGCTGGGTATGTGCTTGCAAATCACTAACGGCTATGCTAACCCATTCATTACCAGCTTCGGAGCGATTGAGGAGTTTGCCAACACCTTCGGTGTGCAACACGCCAATATATTGATCTCTATCTCACAAATCTGCGAGGCATTGTGCATCTTGTTCATCCCATTCTTCTTGAAGCGTTTTGGTATCAAGTCGGTGATGCTGATGGCGATGTTGGCATGGGTATTGCGCTTCGGCTTCTTCGGCGCAGGTAACCCAGGTATGCCAGGTGTAATCTTGTTCGTATTGAGCTGTATCGTCTATGGCTTTGCCTTCGACTTCTTCAATATCTCTGGCTCGTTGTATGTGGATCAAGAGACCGACCCTGCACAACGCTCCAGCGCACAAGGATTGTTCGTGATGATGACCAACGGTTTCGGTGCCACTATCGGTACATTGGCAGCACAAGCTATTGTGAATCATTTTGTTCATGCTGAGAAGGTTGTAGCAGCAGGTCCTATGGGAGTATGGGCAGGTTGGCGCACCAGTTGGTTTATCTTCGCAGGCTTCGCCTTGGTGGTTGCTTTGGCGTTCTGGGTGATTTTCCCTAAAACTCCAGTAAAGAAAGACTAATCGACCTCTGTCGAAAGATTTAACACACTTATACAAATCAATCGCCATTTGTGCCTGAGCATAAATGGCGATTTTTTATCACTTACCACATATAGTTTATAACTCAAAAAGTACTTTTCTTAAGTTTCAATTCCTTTGTACCTTGTATTTAAGTGCCACGTTAAAGACCAACGAGAAACCAAAGAAGGAATAATCGTTCGAGCACTCGCGAGATAAGAACTCCGAAACACAAAAAAGGCTTTTTATTAAGATTGCAGTCTCTTTTACTTCTCTTATACCTTCCCCTATTCCACCGACCGACGACCGAGAGAACACCGACAGAACTCCGACTCAACTCCCTACCTCCCAAAAAGCACTTTTCTTAAGATTGATAACCTAAAAGGTTAACTCCTTTCCTAAAAAAAAGTTGACTACTGTCCTAAAAAGGTTGACTCTCTTCCTGAAAATGTTTCCTTTCTCTACTTATTAGCCAGCGGAGTCCCCGATAACGCTCGCCTGCGGCGTTATGAGGTGCTTGACGAATCGTATTCGGGTACTGCAAGCCTTTAAAGTCCAAACTGTAGCTTGCCCCACAATCGTCCTCTAAACTACAACACAGTCGCCGCCTCTACACCCTACACTAAAAAATACCAAAAAATGCGATTTTTATTTGCATATCTGCAAAAAAAGTATTACCTTTGCGGCGAAAATTGAGTAAAATCAAAATTAAAATTGAGTAAAATCCAAATAAATATTGAGTAAATATATAAAACTATGATTATCCGTAAGCAGCTGATTACCTTGAAAGAACGCATGCAAGAGCCACGCCAATTTATTCAAGTATTGGCAGGAACTCGACAGGTTGGTAAGACTACTTTGGTCAAACAATTTGTCGAAAGATGTACTGTACCTGTCACTTCATTGAATGCGGATACCATTGACGAGAATAATCCCCAATGGATATCCAAGCAATGGGCAGATGTTCGTCAACAAATGCGTCTTCTAAAGCAAGAGGAACACATCTTGATTATAGATGAAATACAAAAACTCAAGAACTGGAGCGAATATGTAAAGCGTGAATGGGATGCGGATACATGGAACGGTCTCAATTTGAAGGTTATATTGTTAGGCAGTAGCCGTCTGCTCATCAAAGATGGTCTAACCGAAAGTTTGGCAGGGCGTTATGAGTTGATTCGTATGCCTCACTGGAGCTTTGCTGAAATGCAAGAAGCATTTGGATTTACATTGGAAGAGTATATCTATTTTGGTGGCTATCCAGGTAGTGCTAAGTTAATTAAAAACGAGGCTCGCTGGAAACGATATATCTTGCAGTCTATTGTGGATCCTGCTATAGAGAAGGATGTGTTGATGACCAAACGCATTCACAAGCCAGCATTGCTGAGTCAATTGTTCCGTATTGGCTCTACATATAGTGCTGAGATTGTGGCATATAACAAATTGCTTGGACAACTGCAAGATGCAGGCAATACAACCACTTTAGCCAATTACCTCAAAGTCTTGGGCGAAGCGGAATTGCTGGGGGGCTTGCAAAAGTTTGCTCATGCTCCTATTCGTCAAGTCTCTTCCATCCCTAAGTTTCAAGTATATAACAATGCTTTGTTATCCACTTATGCAGGGCATGGCTTTATGGCGGAGCAACTAGATAGTGCGCGTTGGGGGCGTTGGGTAGAGAGTGCCGTAGGTGCACATCTAATGAATTGGGCAGAAGAACATGATTACCGAGTATTTTATTGGCGTGACGGTAATGATGAGGTGGATTTTGTTATTCAACGCAGCTTAGAAGAAGTGGTTGCTATTGAGGTCAAAAGTGGTAAGCGGACAGATAATCAAGGCATTCATATTTTTGCAGACTCTTTCCACCCTAAACATAGCATTGTTGTAGGTGGTGCTGGTATATCGTTGGAACAGTTCCTATTACTATCACCTGAGAACTTATTCTAACCTACACCAGAAAAATCGCATTTAATGCGATTTTTCTTGCATATCTCCAAAAAATTCCGTAACTTTGCGGGCCAAATAATACATACTATGATCACAGGCGAAATTAAAAATAGGATTGACCAAATCTGGGATGTGTTCTACACCGCAGGCGTCACCAACCCCATATCCGTTCTTGAGCAGATGACCTACCTCTTCTTCATGAAGATGCTCGATGACAAACAGCGCAAGGAGGAGGCTACTGCCAGCATTTTCGGCAACCGACTCAAGAACCCCGTTTTCCCCGAGGGCAACTGGCTCAATCCCGAGACCGAGAAAGAGGTGCCATATCAGGACATGCGCTGGTCGGTCTTCAAGAACACTAGTGCCGACAACATGCTCCGCATGGTGCGTGATAATGTGTTTGTCTTCATCAAGCATATCGGCGAAAGCAGTGGTGAGAGTGCCTATGCCCGCTATATGGGTTCGGCTATTTTCCTTATCCCTAATGCCCGCACGCTCCAGCGCGTAGTGGACGGCATCAATGCCCTCGACATGAACAACCGCGATGCCATGGGCGATGTCTATGAGTATATCCTCGGCAAGATGGCTGCCAGTGGCACCAATGGTCAGTTCCGCACTCCTCGCCATATCATCAATATGATGGTCAATCTCGTTCGCCCAACCTTGGAAGATACGATCTGCGACCCTGCTATGGGTTCGGCGGGCTTCATTGTGGAGAGTGCCAAGTATATCCACGAACATTACCAAAAGGAGTTGCTTGACCCTGCTATGCAGAAACGCTACAAGACCCATATCTTCCATGGCTACGACACCGACCAAACCATGCTCCGCATTGGTGCTATGAATATGATGCTGCACGGCGTGGATAATCCCAATATCGCATGGCGCGATAGCCTCAGTAGCGATAATACCGACCACCAATGCTACTCGCTTATCCTCGCCAATCCGCCTTTCGCAGGCAGTCTGGACAAAGAGGTGGTTAATAAGAATCTCCTCACGCTCACTAATACGGGCAAGACCGAGTTGCTTTTCCTCTCGCTTTTTATCCATTCGCTTAGCTTAGGTGGTCGCTGCGCCAGTATCGTACCCGATGGCGTACTCTTTGGCTCCAGCAAAGCCCATAAGATGCTCCGCCAAGAGCTGGTGGATAACCAACGCCTACAAGCCGTCATCTCCATGCCAAGTGGCGTATTCAAACCCTACGCAGGCGTGAGTACTGCTATCCTTATCTTCACCAAGACCGACCACGGCGGAACGGATAAGGTGTGGTTCTATGAGATGCACACCGATGGCTTCTCTTTGGACGACAAACGCAGCCCCGTACAAGAGAACGATATACCCGATGTGATTGCTCGTTGGCAGAACCTCGCTGGCGAGGAAACCCGTACCCGCAAAGACCAATCGTTCTTGGTGCCTGTAGCGGATATCCGCTCCAACGACTACGACCTCTCGTTCAATAAGTACAAAGAGATCGAGCGCGTAGTGGTAGAGCACGAAGACCCA
>JBGVFY010000035.1:0-25096 GCA_045121435.1 Paludibacteraceae bacterium
GTGTAGATAAGCGCTGAAAGCATCTAAGCGCGAAGCTAGCTCCAAGATTAGATTTCCATTGAGGGTCGTTGTAGACTACGACGTTGATAGGCTGCAGGTGTACAAATGGTGACATAAAGCCGAGCAGTACTAATTGCCCGAACTCTTTTTCTAAGAGTTTCAAAACTCAAGCAACAAAAATTAAACTACGCATGAACTTAGGGTAATTGCTCTAAGCTTCTACAGTCAATATGTCAACCCCATATTTAGGTGGTTATAGCGCTGAGGTCCCACCCCTTCCCATTCCGAACAGGGTCGTTAAGCTCAGCAACGCCGATGGTACTGCGTTTGTGGGAGAGTAGGTAGCCGCCATTATCAGAACCCTTTATCAATAAGATATGGGGTTCTTTGTTAATATACTACTTATGATTGTAGCAATATTATAATATAGATTCTACTTTTTAACTTTAAAATTGATATGAGAGAAATAAATCCTAAAGAAACAAGTCGAGCACAGCAATTTGAAATATGGAAGAAGGCTCCAAACCCTATGCTTGTATTTGTAAAAAAGTTGGATGTCACAAGACTGATAAAGATTAGTAGAAAGAAACAATTGAAGTTCAATATGTTAATGGATTATTGTATTGGCAAAGCAGCTATTAATCAGAAGGAGTTTTATTTACTGCCCGTAGGTGATAAACTAATGCAATTTGATAAGATAGCTGTGAATACAATGGTTAAGAATCATACAGGTGAGGTTAGTTCGTGTGATATAGAGTTTAATGCGGACTTCAATATGTATAGTCATGATTATTTAAAATATACTTCTCAAGTTGCGAATAGTTGCAAGGATAAAGATCTATCGGAAGAATGTATGGTGATAGGTACATCTGCTATCGTTGATACAGAACTGGAATTTGCTGGAGGTATGTATAGTGGTATATATAACAATCCATATATTATATGGGGGAAATATTCAAAGCATTTCTTTAAGTATTATTTGAATATTTCTTTTCAATTCCATCACGCGCAAATGGATGGTATGCATGCAGCTCGTTTTTTGAATAATTTACAAAAAACAATCAATGCTTTAAGGGTCATCTAAATTTGCATATTTCAAAAAAATATTGTACCTTTGCAGGAAAATTAATAAAATACTGAGTTTATGGAAAATAAGGTAGCGGAAAACCCTTTCAAAAACCGCGTGGATGAGGTTAAAGGCGAGAGGTTAAAGGTTAAAGGCGATGAAATAAGAGGAAAGAATACTTCTTTTATCGTGGTGACTGCGTTGTTTGTGACGCTATATGTAGTGAGCAATGTGATGGCGGTGAAGGTCATAGGACTCTGGAATCTGTTTTATTTCGATGCAGGAACCATCACTTTCCCCTTTGCGTATATGTTGGGCGATGTGCTCACAGAAATATGGGGATATAAGACAGCACGAAAGGTTATTTTTACGACATTGCTATGCAATATTGTGATGGTTGTATGTACGCAGATTGGTGTGTGGCTTCCTTCGCCTGATTATTTGGATGCAACCGCACAAGCATATAATACGATGTTTAGTTATGTACCACGAATTGTGATAGCTTCGTTGACAGGTTTCTTGTTGGGCGAGTTGAGCAATGCTTGGTTGATGGAGCGAATCAAGAAGTGGACGAAAGGGCGTAAATTGTGGGTGCGAACGATTGGTAGTTCAGCCGTTGCATATTGGTTTGACTCACTGCCATTTGTGCTGATTGCTTTTGCAGGAACAGTTTCTACACATGATTTGCTGCTGATGATAGCCTTCCAATATGCGTCGAAGTTACTGATAGAGGCAGTTTTGGGTACACCAATGGCCTATGCTGTGATTTCCGCTTTGCGTAAAACACAGCGTTTAGAGAACGGGCAGAGCCCTACTGTTTAGTGTTTAGAGGTGCAGTCATGGAACGATATGCATTGATACATACTGTGTTACCTCGGGAGTTTGTACTCTTGCAGGGGACAGGGTGCAGGTGGAAAAGGTGTACCTTCTGCGATTATCATTCAGATGTGAGTGCTGATCCTTTTGCTGTGAACAAGGAGGTTTTGGCGCAGGTACAGGGTATCTATGGAGTATTGGATGTAATCAATTCAGGTTCGGCAATGGAGCTGGATGCACAGACCGTGGAGATGATTATGGAGGTAGTGCGTGAAAAGAAGATTCACACCCTTTGGTTTGAAGCACACTATATGTATAAGAATCAACTGCCTCGATTTGCAGAGCAGTTTGAGGGCGTACAGGTGAAGTTTCGTTGTGGAGTAGAGAGCTTTGATGGCAGTTTGCGCGAGCGTTGGAACAAAGGCATAGCAACTAATGTGACAGCAGAGGATGTTGCAAAGCATTTTCAGGGAGTATGTCTGCTGTGTTGTACAGAAGGCGATAGCAAAGAACGGATTCTGAAGGATATTGCGTTGGCAGAACAGTACTTTGAGTATGCAAGTGTGAATGTATTTTGCGAGAATACAACTGCTATCAAACGAGATGATGCATTAGCAAAGTGGTTTGTAAGGGAAGTATATCCGAAGTTAAAGGAGTCAAAGATGATTGAAGTACTAGTGGAGAATACAGACTTGGGAGTGGGGTGAAGTATTGAATTATGAATTACGAAATGAAAGGCGAGATAGGTGTTTTTATCAATGTCATTTATGTTTTTATGCATAAATGTCATTTTTTTTTGGTCAAATCAAAAAAAAATTGTACCTTTGCATTCGAATCCTACGCTGGAGGGTGTATGTCCTGCGAAAAGCGTTTCGCTATGGTTCTTCTAAGGGTAGGCTTCTGACATATTGAATAGCGTTTATTGACGCTTTGCATTTGACAAATCGAAAACTTCGCAACTTTTCATGTTAAGGTCAAAATCAAAGTAATCAGTAGATGCCTATGGGTATGAATATATCCATACTGCACTTGTATAAGGTGTAGTGTGTTTTCATACCAGCGTAGGTTTCCTGTTGTTTATTTGACCTTAAAGGCAATGCGAAGGCCTCGATTTGTGAATAAGCAACTCGAGGTCTGCGCTTTTTTGTGTCAGTTGTGAATGTAGGATAATCAACCATATTATTAATATTTAAATTTAAAAAGTTATGAAAAGAATTTTATTTTTAGCCTTGGTGCTACTTGGGACAGTATCATTGTCTGCGAAGAATGTGTCTGTTACAGTTGTTCCTGCAACAGCAACCATTATGCAAAAAGGTAAAGTAATTCAACCTGTGACTCCAGGTGTTTACAGTTTGAATGTAACTCTTGGTGAATTGGTGTTTGTTGCTCAAGCAGATGGATATGATTCGGAACAATTTATTATTAACTTGAAATCACCATCAACTATGCAAGTGCGTCTTAAACCTAATCGCAAACAAGTTTCGCTTTCAAGTGACCCTAATACAGCAACAATATATGTAGATGGAAGAGAGTTGGGAAAAGGAACTGTAGATTTTTCTATTAACAAACATGAATCTAAAACCGTCAAAATTGAACAAGATGGCTATGATACTTATATCAAACAAATTGGTTTTAATGACCAATCAGATATAAAAATGTCATATAATGTTTCGTTAGAGCAAAATCGTCGTGAAATAAATGTGTTACTTGATAATGTTCCTGCTGCAGTGTTTTTAGTAGATGGCGCTGAGATTGCGAAAGGAACAAATCGTGCTAAATTCGATGTACATAAAGGCAAAGATGTTAAATTGACAATTCGAGCAGAAGGTTATCACGAGTTAGAGAAAAATATCAGTTTTTATCATACAGAATCGTTGTATAATCTAACAAGTGAGTTAAAGGAAGATGAAATGTTTAAACAATCTATTCCAGGTGCAGATATAGCAAATAAAGATATTATTATTCATGTCAATAAAAATATGACAAGAGATGATGCTATTCAAAATTTATCGTATTATCTTGATGACGCATTTGGAGAATTAACAGAAAGAGACAATATAACAGGATATTATTGTACTATATGGGTAGTAAAACCTTTTGGAAATAGATCTGTTCGTACTAGAGCAAGTATTAAAGAAATTCCAAACTCCGGAGATGGCGAATTGAAATTCAAATTGAAAATCAGAAGCGAAATTACAGATAAGGCAGATCCATCAGATCAAGACTATAGAGAATGGAATCGAGTGTTAAGAATCTTTAAAGATGTACCTGAACTATTAGCTAATCATGTTCAATAAAGATAGTAATAACGCTTAATAGCTTTTCACTACTCTTGCGTTAGGGCAACGCAAGAGTAGTGTAGTTTTTGCTATTCATTTCTCACTCAATGCCAACAATTGGCCTTTCATCCGCCACGGAAGTGCCCAGAATTGTGCGCTTATTGTGCGCTTATTGTGCGTGAATAGTGCGTATATTGTGCGTAATTTACAAGAGATTTGGTATATAAATCTCATACAAAAAGAACAAAAAAATATTTTTTTGCAGTGATATTTGTGCGTGTCAGAAAAAAGTAGTACCTTTGCGATGTGATTCCAAAAGTATCAAAAGTTAAATGTGTTAGAAGTGATATTCTACTATGGCGAAATATGAAGAAGTGATGATTGGTCTCAAACAAGGCAAGTATGCACCTGCGTATATGCTTTGTGGAAAAGAACCTTATTATATAGATAAGGTAGCGGATTATATTGAGCAAAATGTGCTGGATGAGATGGCTCGCGAGTTTGACCAAACGATTATTTATGGCAAAGATTTGGCGAGTGGCGATGTGAGTGCTGTGATAGGTGCAGCACGTGGGTTTGCTATGATGGGCGGCTACAAAGTCATCATCGTCAAGGAAGCACAAAATATCAAGAAATGGGAGGCATTGGCACTGTATATGGATAATCCACAGCCTTCAACTATCTTGGTGTTTTGCTATAAATATGGTTCGCCCGATAAGCGTCAGAACCTATTTAAGAACTGGGAGAAGAAAGGTGGCGTGCTAATGGAGTCCGACCAACTCAAAGATTATCAGGTAGAAAAGTGGATTCGCGATTATGTGGCACAACGCAATAAAGAGTTGAAAGAGGGTGGGGACGAAGTGCAGATTGATGAAAAAGTAACGAAGATATTGGCAGATAGCATTGGCACGGACTTGACGCAGATAGTGGGTGCTTTACAAAAACTGATTGACGGTCGCCCAGAGGGCGTGAAAGTGATTGATGCGGCATTGGTAGAGCGCAATATTGGTATCTCTAAGGATTTCAATGTGTTTGAATTGCAAGATGCATTGATAAAAGGCGATGTAGTGAAAGCCAATCGTATCACACAGTATTTTGCGACATCGAAGGATCACCCTATGGTAAAAGAATTGGGAATATTGTACGGATTCTTTGCTAACTTGATGATTTACCACTACTTACCCGATAAGAGCGACAGAGTAGCTGCCAGTGCGTTGGGCGTTAATCCGTATTTTGTGAAGGATTTTGCGACGGCTGCTAAACGGTATTCTGCAGGCAAAACCTTTGCAATCATAGGCTACTTCCGCGAGATAGACGCACGCTTGAAGGGTATCAATAACCCAAGTGCAAAAGATGCGGATTTATGGAAAGAATTGATATACAAGATAATGCATTAAAAAAGCCTCCAAAATGGAGGCTTTTCTATTAGATATATTAAGTTTTTTACTCTTCGAACTCGATGATATATCCACGAGCGATAGCACGCATCTTAGTATAAACCACCCATTGCTCCACAGAAGTGGTAGTAGTGATGTTGATGATTTGTTGGGTACCAGTGAGGTTCGCATTCTTGTACATCTCGCTGATAGCGTTGTTGGTCAAAGACTTTTTTGTAAGACCACCAATACCTAATACATAGGTTGCGGACCATTCACCTTCTACTTGACCTACAATCTTGTAGTTGGCTTCCTTGAGAATGAGTTTAGTTTCTGGCATGTTGTGGGTGTAAGGGGTAGTGTTGATACCTGCACAACTTGCGAAAAGTACTGCTACGAGGCAGCAAAAGAAAAGTTTAATAGCTTTCATATTGTTTTATGTTTTTAATTTGTGTGTATTGATTACTATATATTGAAATTCGGTGCAAAGGTACAAAAAATATTTCACATATGCAAATAAAAATTACCCCCCCCCATTTTATTTATAAATCGTTGATTATTAGTGTATTGTGAATTAAACAAAAGGGGCTGCCATTGGAATGGAGCCCCTTTGTGGTTGTGTGTTTATTTCGTTTAGTCCACTTTAGTCATTGCTTTAATAGCGATGTCTTTCAAAGCCCAAGCGTGGTTCACCTCTTGGGTATTGTACTTCCAAGCGATATAACAAGTATTGCCAATCATCTCCTCAGGTAAGTTGATTGCACCCGATTCTGCATAAGCAGTTGCATCGTAAGAGAAACCAGTCAGTGGTACCCAAGTGGCGTTGTTCACATTCTCTACATTGCCATCGTAGTCCTTAGATACCCAAACGGTATATTGTGCTTGGTAGTCAGCAGCGATAGCCTCCGAGAACTTGTACTTGAAGTTCAACGAAGCCTCCGACATACCAGCCAAATCAAGTGCAGGAGTGATAAGCCAGTCTTCGTTGTTAGCAGCGTTGATTTGAGTACACTTGCCAGTACGGTTGTACTTCCAAGTAGCATCACCTGCGATATTAGCGACAACGAAATTGTCCAAAGCATTTGTTTGGCTTAAATTCGCCTCGAAGATAGTAACCTCTTTTGGCTCTGGTTTGGTTTCTACCATTAATGGGTTGGTACTTCTCCAAATGTGTGCTGCACCTTGACCCACTGTTTCATAGGTATTACCCATGTAGTTGGTGAGCTCGCCATACACTACCACGAAATCACCCACTGCCACCGCATTAGGATCGTTAATCTTGGTACCGTTAATACCATATACTTGGAAAGCAATGAAGTCGTTTTGCGAGTTCTGACCCTTCACATTCTCCATATAGAATTGTGCATTGCCGTAACCCGTAACACCACTTTCGTGATTGTTGTGGAGCTTCTTGACATAACCCATTACATAGTATTTGGTATCAGTTTTTGCACCTGATGCCAACGCTGCGCAAATCTCGCGTGCCTTGATAACATCAATAGCCTCGGCAGGGATATTCCATGCTTTTGCCTCTTCTGGAATAACCAAAACTTCTGGCTCGGTAGGCTCTTGAGGGGCATTGAGCAATGGATTGGTACTTTTCCAAATGTATGCAGCACCCTTACCTACAGTTTCGTAGGTGCCATTGTAGTTGGTGAGCGCGCCATAGATAACTACAAAGTCTCCTACAGCAACTTCGTTAGGGTCGGTAAGTTTTTGGTTGTTAGGTCCATATACTTGGAATGCCATAAAGTCGTCACCCGAATTAGCTCCCTTGACATCCTCAATATAGAATTGTGCGTTGCCATAACCTGTGATACCACTTGCATGATTGTTATGGAGTTTCTTTACATAACCCATTACATAATACTTAGTACCTGTGTTTGCTCCGCTCTCGAGGTCCATACAGATTTCACGTGCTTGTGCCACGGTGATTGCCTCAGCAGGAATATTCCAACCAATGGTGTCAGGTGCTTCAACAGGTGGTTCTGGTTTTCCATCATCTGGACGGTCGATTGGACCAAATGGAGGAATTGACATTTCGCATGCTACCGCAAAGGCAGCCACGCAAAGAATCATTGAAAAATGCTTAATAAGTTTCATATACATTATTTATTTTATTGTCTAAAGTGCATACTCAGTCAATTTCGACCTGCAAAGTTACGAAAACTTTGCAATATACGCAAAAAATATAGCAAGAAAATCCAATTTTACATACGGGAACTTGCAAAATGATAAAAAATATTATTTTTTACTAAAAATATTTTGTAGAATGCAAAAAATGTAGTACCTTTGCACGCTGATTGTGATTGAAAGTTATTTCACAATGAAAAACGCGTTTTTTAATTAACTAATTTAGGAGGATAAAACTATAGCAAATCCACAAAAAGGCCCACAACAGCGTCGTGGCCGCGTAGAAAAAGAAATGCCCAACCGCATCAATGATGCAATCCGTGGCGTGAAAGAAGTTCGCCTTGTAGGCGACAATGTAGAGCAAGGTATCTATTCGTATGAAGCAGCGATGCGCATGGCGGATGATATGAACTTGGACTTGGTGGAAATTTCACCAAACGCAGCACCTCCAGTGTGCCGCATTTTGGACTACCAGAAATTCCTCTATCAAAAGAAACGCAAAGAGAAAGAGATTAAGGCTAACTCTGCGAAAGTGGTAATCAAAGAGATTCGTTTCGGACCTCAAACCGATGAACATGATTACAACTTTAAGTTGAAACACGCGCAAGAGTTCTTGAAGGATGGCAACAAGGTGAAAGCGTATGTGTTCTTCCGCGGACGCAGTATCTTGTTCAAAGATCAAGGCGAGTTGCTGTTGGCGCGTTTTGCAAACGACCTCGAGGAATATGGCAAAGTGGAAGCCATGCCAAAGTTGGAAGGCAAACGCATGATTGTGAATATCACTCCAAAGAAATAAAACATAGTCGTAGGGCCACCAATGGCTGCCTGAGACTTAAAATCAATATTAACAATTAAAATTATTAACAAAATGCCAAAGGTAAAGACTAATTCCGGTGCTAAAAAAAGATTCGCTCTTACCGGAACGGGCAAAATCAAGCGTAAACACGCTTACAAGAGTCACATTCTGACCAAGAAGACTAAAAAACAAAAACGCAACTTGACTCATGTTGCATTGGTTGATTCAACAAACTTGCGCTCTGTTCGTGAGATGTTGGTTCTCCGTTAAGTATTAACCACCAAATTAAAAAAGTAGTAAAACTATGCCAAGATCAGTCAATCACGTTGCTTCGCGCAACCGTCGTAAAAAGATTTTGAGCCTCACACGAGGCAATTTTGGTGGCCGTGCTAATGTTTGGACAGTTGCCAAAAACACATGGGAGAAAGGTCTCCAGTACGCTTATCGCGATCGTAAGAACAAAAAACGCACCTTCCGTGCTTTGTGGATTCAACGTATCAACGCCGCTGCGCGTTTGGAGGGATTCAGCTATAGCCAATTGATGGGCGCGTTGAAGAAAGCAGGTATCGAAATCAACCGCAAAGTCCTCGCAGACTTGGCGATGAACCAACCAGCAGCGTTCAAGGCAATCGTTGAGCAAGCTAAGAAGTCTATCTAATTAGATGTGAACAAGAGTAAATAAGGTGTTCCTGCCGTAAGGCGAAACACCTTATTCACTTTTTGAAATGGGGAAAATGGCTTTCCTTATTTATTTATGCGTACGCGGGCGCACACGCGCACACACGAAACAATTGAATTTCAAATACTAATAAATCTATGAAACACTTGAATTTCTGGATGTTGTTGGTCGCACTGACTGCAACAATGGCTGTTTCGGCGGATGAACTGCCAGGCTTCCGCTATGAGGATGCAACCAAATTCCGTATTATCAACAAAGGTTGGGACAATACCTCCGAACCTTACACCCGTTTACCACAAGCATACATGGATAGTTGTCGCAAAGACCAACAATGGTTGTATGACCATTCTTCGGGTATTGCTGTGCGTTTTGCCTCCAATAGCAAGCGTATCGCAGCGCAATGGAACTTGAAAAACAACTTCCACATGCAACACATGGCGATGACAGGTATCAAAGGTACCGACCTCTACACATTGAACGAAAAAACAGGCAAGTGGGAGTATGTGAATACTGCTCGCCCACAAGAGAAGAACTTTAAGGCGGACTCTATCCAATCCAAATTGTATGTGGATCATTTGGATGGAGAAATGCACGAATATATGATTTATTTGCCATTGTACGATGGTATCAATTGGTTGCAAATCGGTGTAGACTCTGCAGCACAACTGATTCAACCTCAGGTAGATAACCCACGCAGCATGGGTAAGATTATAATCTATGGTACAAGTATTCAGCAGGGTGGTTGCGCCAGTCGCACGGGTATGGTGCCAAGCGCGATGATTCAGCGTGACTTCAATTTGGAGTGCGTGAATATCGCAACTTCGGGTCAAGCGCGTATGGATTTCTATATCGCGGAGGCTATGGCAAGCATTGAAGACGCGATTTGCTATGTAGTGGATCCTGTGCCTAACTGCACCAAAGATCGTTGTGATACCGCCACTTATGACTTTATCAATATCTTGCGCACCCTTCGCCCAGAGGTGCCAATCGTGATGGTAGAGGGTCTGATGTACCCTTACACTCGCCACGATAGTTATCATGCTGAGTACTTGCCACAAAAGAACGAGTGCTTCCGCCGTGGTTTTGACCAGCATGTAGCAGAGAACCCCAAAGGCATGTACTATATGACCCATGAGGGACAAACGGGTCCAGATATGGAGGGTACTGTGGATGGTGTGCACTTGACCGACTATGGTTTCCGTGCCTATGCCGATTTGTTGGAGATTGTCATTAAGGAGGCGTTGGATGATACGGATGTGGATTATGATGTGGAGCCTGCATACAATGTGGTACGCAAGAAAACATTCTGGGAGCGTTTGAAAGATTTATTCTAATATATTGTAAATCAATTGTATAATTCAATATAATATGAAAAAACTACTTGTTTTATTTTTCAGCGTTATGGCAACAGTTGCCATGTTCGCTCAGTCAGTTGCTGTATCAGGTACAGTGATTGATGCTGATAGCAAGGAGCCACTGATTGGTGTGTCTATCCTTGAAGTAGGTACAAACAATGGTCTAATTTCTGATTTGGATGGTAATTTCCAAATTGGTTTGACAGCGGGTGCTACCTTACAACTCTCATACATTGGTTATGAGACGCAAGAAATCAATGTTGGCAAAAAGACCAACCTTGGCGTAATCGAACTTGTACCAGAAGCAGTTGGTCTTGAGGACGTTACAATCACTGGTCAGATTGCTGTTCAACGCAAGACTCCTATCGCAGTAAGCCAAGTTACTGCCCTCGAAATTGAGGAGCGCCTTGGTGGTGGTGAGTTCGTTGATGTATTGAAGAACACACCTGGTGTACACGCCAATGCCAATGGTGGTGGTTGGGGTGATAGCGAAATCTACATGCGTGGTTTCGATAACACCAACATTGCTATGATGATCAACGGTGTGCCTATGAACGGTATGGAGAATGGCAAAGTGTATTGGTCTAACTGGCAAGGACTTAGCGATGTAACCTCAGTGATGCAAACCCAACGCGGTTTGGGTGCCAGCAAGATGAGTGCGCCTTCCGTAGGTGGTACTATCAACATCGTAACTAAAGGTTTGGACGCTAAGAAGGGCGGTTCGGTGTCATACGCAATGGGCGACAATGGCTACAACAAAGTAACCTTCTCTGTTTCAACAGGTTTGATGCAAAACGGTTGGGCTATTACCGTGATGGGTGCACGCACTTGGGGTGATGGCTATATTCAAGGTACCAGCTTCGAGGGATACAACTACTTCGCGAATATCTCTAAGCGTATCAACGAAAACCACCAATTGTCTTTGACTGGTTTTGGTGCTCCACAACAACACTACCAACGCAATGGTGGTTTGACTATGTCAGAGTGGAACAATGTACGCAAGTACATGAAGGACGGTATGCACTTCTCTCGTTATAATCCAACCTATGGTTATAATGACGAGGGCGAGCAAAATTCTGCAAACTACAATGTATATCACAAACCACAAATCTCGTTGAACCATATTTGGCAAATCGACCACAAGTCTTCTTTGTCCACCACAGCTTATGTATCTCTTGGTCGTGGTTATGGTCGTACAGCAGAGCCTGGTTTGAACTCTTCTTATAGTTATACAGACCTTACTTATGGTGCTAACTACGGAACACTCTCTACTACTTTCCGCCGTCAAGATGGTACTTTTGATTACGGAGCAGTAGAGTGGGCTAACAATCCTGCGAACCCAATCTATGATCCATCATCTGACCAATACGAGAAGATGTATGCTGGTTCTCAATTGGTTATTTGCGAGAACCGCAACGACCACAACTGGTATGGTGTGACTTCAACCTATAGCAATAAGTTCGCTGATATGTTCGATTTCTATGCGGGTATCGATGTGCGTTACTACCAAGGTAAGCACAATGCTACTATCTCAGATCTCCTCGGTGGTGACTACTTCATTGATGCTACTCGTGCGAAAGTAAAAGGTGCGAATAACGCTGCTGCACTTGATCCTATGTGGCAATATGAGAAACTCACTATTGGTGATATTGCTTATCGTAACTACGATGGTTTTGTGGTACAAGAGGGTGCTTTTGCGCAATTGGAGTACAACCAAAATCGTTGGTCTGCATTCGTAAACGGATCTGTAAACTACAACCACTATTGGAAGGTGGACTACTTCTATTACGATGCAGAGAAGGGTAAATCAGATGTACTTGGTTTCCTCGGTGGAACTATCAAAGCAGGTGCAAACTATGCTTTTAACAAACATCACAATGCTTTTGTAAACTTGGGTTATATCTCTCGTGCGCCAAACTTGGACTACGGAGCATTCATGAACGCAAGTACCAGCAATGCAGTCAATGTGGAGGCTAAGAACGAGCAAGTTGCAAGTGCGGAGATTGGTTATGGTTTCCACAACGAGTATGTGAATGTGGCTGTAAACGGTTACTTCACCGAGTGGATGGACAAGACTATGACCAAATCTGGTACGCTGGGCGATGATCAAAAAGAATTCTTTATGAACATGACTGGTGTAAATGCTCGCCACATGGGTCTCGAGTTTGAGGTGAAGGCTCGTCCTACCAAATGGTTGGAGGTAAGTGCAATGCTTTCTCTTGGCGATTGGAAGTGGGATAGCGACTCTGTTGTAGGTTATGCTTATGATAACTTGGGTCAAGCACTTGCTGTAGATCCTGTAACAAAAACTACCTATTTCACCGAGCCAGGTGCTCCTGATCACCAATATGCTATCATCAATATGAAGGGTATCAATGTAGGTGGTTCTGCGCAAACAACTGCTAACTTGGGTGTTACCTTCAAGCCTTTCAAGGGCTTTAAAATCGGTGCTGAATATACCTTGTACGACCGCAACTATGCTTACTACTCACTCTCAGGTAGCAACCTCAGCCTTGGTAAAGAGATGAACTTGCTTGAGCCTTGGCGTATTCCTACTGGTGGTCAATTGGATATGCGTGCTTCTTACAACTTTGAGATTGGTGGCGTTCGTGCAACACTTTCTGGTAATATCACCAACTTGCTCAACCAATATTATATTGAGAAAGCATGGAACCCATCTACCGTATCTGAGAATATCACAGAGGTGAATGCGGACAATGTATATTTCTACTTCTCAAAGGGTATCCAGTATAATGTTCGTTTGAAAATTAACTTCTAATCACTTTGAATTTTTGAAACAATGAAAAAAGTATTATTTTTCTTCGCGAGCGTGCTTATGCTTGCTTCTTGCGAGAACTATTACATTGATAAGAACTTGGGTGGTAGCGATTACAATCCAACCGATGTTCGCACTATAGATTATACCCTTACTGAGGCTGACTATAAGAATATCGTAACCAACAAGGATAATATTGCTCTTGCTCTGGCTGAATGTACCGCAGAGGATTCTTCTGCTTATACGGCATTCTTGCAAGTGGCTACTGACTTGGCGTTCAACAAGATTGCCGTAGCTGATGTATATGTGCCTGCTTTCTTGGCTGCTAAGTTCCCACAACTCTCTAAGGGTTCGCTCTTCAATATCACTTACAAGACTTGTGATGGAGCACCTGCATACTTGAGCACTTTTGCTGCTACTACCAAGTACACCCTCTCTACTGCTGACTACGATGCTATTTGGGGCGAGGGCAAGACAGGTACATACTACCTCACTCCTGCTACAATGATGCAACTCACTTCTGTACTTCCTGCTGAGGCAGAGGAGGGTGCGATCCTGGCAGTAGTTTACGACTACAAAGACACTGAGCCAGTGTTTGGCAAAGTGGAGGAAGAGGAGGCTCCTAAAGGCTTCTTCGATGGTACTCCAGAGACACGCGGTTACTGGACTCCTGCTGAGGTTATTGCAGCATACGCTGCTGGTACATTGAAAGAAGGCGATTCGCTGAAAGTGGGTGGTATTCTTGGTGAGTGGTACTCTAAGAGTTTGAATCCAACATATGGCAACTTGGATTACTATCTCTATGATCAAGATGGTACTTCAAGATTTGAGATGTGGCGTTCGTTCTCTCTCAATAGCGCGCTTTGGGCTTCATACGATTATGTGGATAAAACAAATGCAACCGCTACAGATGTTAATGGTTATTCTATTACAGTTGGTGATACTATTATCGGTATTGGTGCGTTTAAGTATTACGCAGATTATGATGTGTATGAGTTCAATTCGGGATGTTATATTGTAGAGCATCGTCCTGTATCTGCTGCTCCTGCTGCTATAGCTGCTAAGAAAGTTGCTGCCGCTGCTAACGGCAAGAAGACCGCTCTCTACCAATACAGCAATGGCAAATGGGCGGCTTACAAGAACGAAGATGCTACCGTTGTGGCTCTCCCAGAGGATGTATATGCTGCTGTAGGCTACAACTATCTCTTGGATAAGAACAAAAATATCCTCACTACCTTCTTGGCACAAGAGTTCCCTTATGCACAAGCAGAGCAGGCGTATACCGTAATATATGTTTCTACTAAAGAGGGTGCTTACAACGCTATTGAGTTTATCTACGATGGTGCTGCTTTCGTAGAGAACCTTGGATATGCTACTGTAACCACAGCCTTCTCGCTTAGCGATGTTTGGGGCTCAACTATCTACTACAAACAAGCCATTATTGGCGAGGGTCAAGGTAAATTGACTATCCAAAATGTATTGTGTAACGATCCTCTCACCTATATTTGGTACTACTCTGGTGCTTATGGTATGTGTGCTTCTGCGTTCAAGGACAATGTGAGCCACCCTTCTGAGGCTTGGTTGATTACTCCTCAAATCGATTTGACACGCGCAAAGAATCCTCAATTCTCATTCGATCACGCGTTCAACAAGGCTGAGGGTGACTTCACCAACGAGTGTGCTGTTATGATCTCTACCGACTATGTGGACGATGTTACTACCGCTACTTGGACTCCACTCGACTGGGCTACCAACGAAGACGGTTCACTCAATGTGCCTGCTGGTACTTCTTGGACATTCCAACCAACAGGTGCTTTGGATATGTCTGCTTTCGTGGGTGAGAAGATTTACATTGCTTTCCGCTACAAAACAGAGGGTGGCAAATCAGGTACTTGGGAACTCAAGAACCTTCTCCTCTGCGAGCCAGAAGAGTAATTCCCCAAATATAGACCATTTGGCACTATAGCCGATATAGTCTATCTAAATCAAAAAATAAGGTTGCGAATTTCGCAACCTTATTTTGTATTACTGCTATTGTTATCGGGTGGATAAGCGGTGGATAAGCGGTAGATAAACTATCCTTGCGTAAACATTTGGATATACTTCACTATCTGTTGATAGAGGTAGTTGGGATTATCTTGTGCAGGGGTATCAATGCTGAGGTCATACAATGCTTTGCCGATATTTCTGCCTGTCTTAAAACCTGCCTGAACATACATTGCCATATATTGCATGGTGATATTGGTCTGTTGTGTCAGGTCTATCATGAGGTCATAGTGGCGCGATTGTATGGTTTCACGCACCTCCTTTTTGGGCATACCGGTTAGCCAAGCGATAGCGTTCTTGTCGGGCATAACCATTTCATATACTTGTTTGCCTTCGCGCTGCAATTGCTGTACCAAGTAGCCTACAGCATGACCCTCATGCAAAATGACTATGCTGCGAATATCCTTCCACGGATACATCACTACTTGTCGTTTGGCTTGTCGCTTCAGACACCAATCGAATATATGTTCTTGTATCTTGTGTATCATACTGATTTTTCGCTATTCTTTTTCACTTATCCTTCTTTATTTGCGATTAGTTGAAGAAAATCCTCCTCGTTCATCAACGCTACGCCCAAACTTTCGGCTTTTTTGCGTTTTTCGGGACCCATATTCTCTCCTGCGAGGATGAAACTGGTCTTTTTGCTGACCGAACCGACATTCTTGCCACCATGTGCCTCAATCATGGCTTTGTATTCATCACGCGAATGGTGGACAAATACGCCTGATATAACAATACTTTTGCCTTGCAGCAGATCCGATTGAGGAGTATGATCTTCTTGGCTCTCCATTTGTACGCCTGCTTCGCGTAAACGGTTGATAATCTCCAGATTACCCAAGTCGTTGAAGTAAGCAATCACATTCTTGGCTATTTGTTCACCCACATCATCTATGGCGGTCAGTTGCTCCATGGTTGCCCATTGCAATTGATCTATGCTTGGGAATCGGCGCGCAATCTTTTTGGCAGTTGTTTCGCCCACCATGCGAATACCCAATGCGAACAACACCCGTTCCCAAGCCACTTGTTTGCTTGCCTCTATGCCTGCCAATATGTTTTGTGCCGACTTCTCGCCCAAGCGTTCTTGTTTGGCGATATCGTCTTGCGTAAGTGCGTAAATATCAGCGATATTCTTCAATAATCCTTGCGAGTAGAGTAGGTCAATAGTTTCGCTACCCAAGCCATCGATATTCATGGCTTTGCGTGCAACAAAGTGTTCCATTTTGCCTTTTATTTGTGGCGGACAATGTGCTTCGTTCGGACAACGCCATGCTGCCTCGCCCTCCACACGCACAAGAGGCGTGCCACATTCGGGGCAGTGGGTGGGGAAGAAGGAGAGGGGGGAATTTTTGGAAGACAACTTAAACAACTGTTCCGCTTCGCCAACATTGCTCAGCGGCGAGGAAGACATTCCATTAGCAAGCGCCGATGTTGGGCGCGCGCAGGAGTTGTCTATGTTGTCTTTAGTATTTTGCTCGTTGTCGTGTGGTGTTATTTCTTTGCCGATGATTTTCGGGATAATCTCTCCACCTTTTTCTACCCATACCATATCGCCTTCGCGTATGTCAAGTTGGCGGACAAAATCCTCGTTGTGTAGGGTGGCGCGTTGCACCATAGTACCAGATAACTGTACGGGTTCTAAGTTCGCTACTGGTGTCACAACTCCCGTTCTTCCCACTTGATAAGTAATAGCATTTAGGCGAGTCAGTTGTTTCTCTGCGGGGAACTTATAGGCTATTGCCCAACGAGGAGATTTGGCGGTATATCCCAATTCTTCTTGGGTGGATAAATCGTTTACTTTCAATACGATACCATCTGTAGCTACGGGCAGGTTCTTGCGCTCGGTGTCCCAATAATGGATATACTCCATCACTTCCTCCAACGAATGGCACACTTTCACCGCATCGCTGATAGGGAATCCCCATTGTTTAGCGATTTGCAAACGGTCGTAGTGTGTCTGGGCAGGTAGGTTTTCGCCTAACATATAGTAGAGATAGCAACTCAATCCTCTGCGTGCAACTTCCCTGCTATCTTGCAGTTTCAGCGTGCCAGAGGCTGCATTGCGTGGGTTGGCAAACAATGGCTCCTCTTGTGCCTCACGCTCTTTATTCAGTCGCTCAAATGCTTCCCAAGATAATAATACCTCGCCGCGCAGTTCAATAAATTCAGGCTTCTGGCTTTCGGATTCCGGTGTTTTGATACGCTGCGGAATAGCAGCAATAGTCTTGATATTCTCTATGACATTATCGCCTTTCACGCCATCGCCACGGGTCAGTGCTTTGGTCAAAACGCCATGTTCATACCATAGCGATATGCTCAATCCGTCATACTTCAATTCGCATACAATCTCCACATTATCAGGCAGTTTCTTTATCCAATCCTCTACCTCCTCTTGCGAATAGGTATTCGACAACGATAGCATAGGATATTTGTGTGCCACTTGTTCAAATCCCTTTCCTTTGTTTTTCGCCTCTTGCCTCTCGCCTCTCGCCTCTACGATATCCGATCCCACATGTTGGGTTGGAGAATGGGCATCGAACATATCGGGATATATGGCTTCCAAATCTTGCAAACGCCGCAATTTCTGGTCAAAGTCATAGTCCGACATAGTAGGGCTATTCAATACATAGTATTGATAATTAGCCTGTTCCAGCTCCTTGCGCAACGCGATTATCTCCTCGCGCTCGGTAGTATCTATCTGTGAGAACAAATCCATAACCTGTCGCCTTTACTTCTTGCCTTTAAACTATAAACTTTAAACTATGGGACAAGAATCTTCGTCTTTAGGCATGTGCCTTGTCCATATACATTGATGATATACAATCCTTGCTGTAATCCATTGATTGCTTCTTCGTTATGGTGGATAGCAGATTGTTTCACCACTTGTCCA
Source organism: Paludibacteraceae bacterium (assembly GCA_045121435.1). Classification (GTDB taxonomy): domain Bacteria; phylum Bacteroidota; class Bacteroidia; order Bacteroidales; family Paludibacteraceae; genus Colicola. The sequence continues at coordinate 18,210 of JBGVFY010000035.1, forward strand.
TCCCATTGATATACAATGTAATACCCGCCTTCAGCATTGCGTATGTGTGGACAATGTTCTGCATAGTATATCTCCACATTAGGGTTGATTACTTCAGGAATATAGGTGGCTGTGCTATCCAATCGTAGTCCTACAATCACGGGGTCATGGTCGCTACAGCGGAACATTGTTTGGTCATTGGACTTATCGTAGGTATAGCGATCGCTCTCGCTGGAGTTGATATGATATGCCACCATACCAGTCACTTGTGGATATAGAGTTGTGTTGCAAAACGCGTGGTCCAAGTAGCCCACCTGACCGCGATACACATAACTATAACTGCTATCTGCGTGGAACGCACGATGTAGGTCTTTCATGCCGCCTTCGCGAAGCACGGTGATTGGGTCCTCCATGGCGTAGGCGTTCAAGTCGCCCATCACCAGTATATCGTCATCGCCATAGAACACGCAATCTCTTGTGTAGTTGTCCAATAGGCTTTTGGCTTCTTTTACGCGATCAGCGTTGTAACTACCTTGTCCATCACCTTGGTCGGCATTAGCGCCAGTACCTTTACCGCTTTTGGCTTTGAAGTGATTGACTGAAAACAAAAACTTTTCACCCGTGCTTTTCTCCACAAATGCTTGTGTCTTCTTGCGGTTTTGTACGCCAGTATTATTCTCGCGCAACTTACCATAGGGAGTCAAAACATCGCTGCAATACACAAATCCTGCTTTCGTATAGGTGCCGCTGGCGGAACTACCATCGTTGATATATGTAAAGTGCCTACCTGTATTCTTGCTCAGGTCGTTGGCTATCTCTGCCAACGCGCTTTGTCCTTGTTCTATCTCTACAAAGCCATACAAGTCAGCATTGATTTTTGCCAATGCTTTGCTTACTTTCGCGCGTTGCTTTTGATGCTCGCTGTAGTTGCTGGCTCCCATATCGCCACCTAAGTTCTCCACGAGGTAATACTCCAAGTTCATGCAGCAGACAATGATGGTCGGTTCACCGCGTTGAGCAACAATATCCATATCGTAACCCTTTTCCATATCACTACGGCTATTACCGCGCCATGTTCCTGATACGAAACTAACGCTGCTTTGGCTATTCACCTTCACCGTCAAGTCATGCACTCGCTCACCAATTCGATGATAATTGCTAACATTATTCAATGTTACATAGCCTCTGGCACTCACCGTGAGCAACTGATTATACTCCTCGCTCATGGGGTAGGCTTGGTTGGTAGGTGAATAAATCAACTTAGGCGCAATAGTGATTGTGCTATAGTTATTGGTCACATACATTGGATTCGTAAACCGAATCGTTTGCCCCACATAGGGTTTCAGTTCCGTATAGGTCCAAGTGTCTGGATTATCAATCGTTACACTCGTCTGCGATAGTACCCCTGAGGTGATACCACAAACGCAGAGTATGATACAAAATAGGTGTCGCATAGCCAATTTAATCGTTTATTTTGAATGTTCTTACAAATAACTCGCAAAAGTACAAAAAAGATTTGATTTATGCAAATTTGTACGAAAATTATTGTTTTTTGCACAGAAAATATGTTTTTTTTTGTTTATTTCAGAAAAATACATTACCTTTGCGGGAAATTTGCGGAATACTTCGAAAAAGTTGCGGGAATCAATTATAAAGATATAACTATGGAAAGAGAAAATTATTGGCAAAAACTCCGTAAGGTGTTGATAAACAAGTATGCAATTACATTGTACATATTTGCATTACTGTTTATGTTTATGGGTAATCACAGTGTTGTGCAATACATGAAGCGTGCCAAGAAAATGCATGCTTTAGAAGAGCAATTAGACCAAACCAACCAAGAGATTCAAGAGGCGCAATCCGTGATGCAAGTATTGGACAATGTGGATAGTTTAGAGCAATTTGCACGCGAGAAGTACCGCATGCACGCGCCCAACGAAGATGTATATGTAATAGAGTAGGTCATAACAGATATGAAATGGAGTAATATACTACTAATTATTGGTTTAGTGGTGCTATTGGCAGGCGCGGTAATGAGTGTGCTGAAGTGGCAACCTTATTCAGATTATGTGTTAGTCGCGGGTGCTATATTGGTGATTTTCCGTGGCGCACTACGCTCACGCGGGGAATAGTTGTTCCAAAATATATGATAACTTAATGGTATGAAACCAATCACAATCAAGGATATTGCGCGCGAACTTAATATTTCTGTTTCCACAGTGAGTCGTGCTTTGCAGAATCATCCTGACATTAGTGTGCGCACTAAGGAGTTGGTGCAGGAGTGCGCCAAGCAACTCAACTACAAGCCCAATCTCATGGCGAGCAATCTTCGCACCTGCAAAAATACCACGATTGGCGTGGTCATACCCGAGTTGAACCACCATTTCTTTTCCTCCGTATTGGATGGTATCGAGCAGGCTGCCAACGAGGCGGGTTACCATATTATTATCTGCCAAACGCGCGAGGATGTTAATCGGGAGATAGAGTCCCTACATACCTTAATTGGCAGTCGCGTAGCGGGTATATTGGTGGGAGTTACTAAGCAAACCACCGACCTTAGCCACTTGCAGGAGGTTATCGATAGTGGTATTCCGTTGATTCTCTACGATCGTCCTTGCCCTTCGCTCAAATGCGATCAAGTAGTATCAGATGATTATACAGGGGCTTACAATGCGGTGGAATACCTGATTCAGACGGGTTGCCAGCGGGTGATGTGCTTCACTTCATCCATGCAGTTGGAGGTGTCCCGTCGTCGATTTCAAGGTTGGCGCGATGCCTTGCAACGCTATGGTGTGCCTATGAATAGCGATTGGGTGGTGGAGTGCGATACGCGTATGAAAGCGATTGTGGATACGCCGCATATTTTGCAGTCCAACCATAGACCAGATGCCGTCTTTTGTGTGAACGACGATTGTGCAGCAGGTGTGTTGCATGCCGCTAAGATTTTAGGGGTGAAAATCCCCGATGAATTGTCTATATGTGGCTTCTCAGATGCACCTATCTGCCGTGCTACAATGCCTATGCTCACTACGGTGCAACAGCACGGCGTAGAAATTGGCAAACATGCCATGCTGCGCTTGCTGAACCGATTGAATGGAGATAATCGGCATTCGCAAACCGAAATGGTACCTACCGACCTCATTGTTAGAGAAACAACCAAATAATAGCCTATGTTGCAGTATAATACTTGGACCATTGAGCAACTGAATTGGAATCCTGCCGAGGAACTTTCCATTGAGCAACAACTCACTTTTTCCAACGATTATTTGTGTCAAACAGCGCACTTTGAAGAGCATTACTCGGGGGAACAGCGTTTGTATACTTATATAAAAGGTGTAGATACCTCTATCCTCAATCTCTCGGCCATTTCCGTCCGTTTGCACGATGAGCGATTAGATTTGCATGAGTGGAAGGTCGAACACTTCTACCGTTGTTTGCATAAGAATCAGCCTTTACTGGAGCGACATTTTGTGGCTACGTCGCCCAAAGGACACACGCTTAAGGTCACTGCTCGCCGACAACTCATGATGGAGCCAAAAGAGTGTATGCGCTTGGACTACGAGGTGCAGTCGATTAACTATACGGGACCTATCACCTTGCTTGCCGTCTTGCTTGGTGGTGAAGAGGCAAACCAATGGTATCCTTTGATGAATCATGTAGGCGACCAGTTGTGTTGGACTTGGTTGCAACTCCAGCCGATGAATGTCCAACTCTGTTGTGCTATGAATTACCAGCTAACCAAAAATGGTACATTGATCCACCAACGCCCTATTAAGGTCGAAAAACAGGATGTTATTGGCTTTTCGGTTACCCACAAAATTGCGCCCAATGATACGCTTGTATTGCACAAGAATGTAATCGTGGTGGATTCACTCCGCTATCCCAAAGACCAACTCATAGATGAGGCTGTACGATGCTTGACAAACTTGTAAACGAACATATCATTCTTGGTGTGGATCCAGGTACGCTCTACATGGGTTATGCTGTGTTGCACACCATGGGGAGCAAGGTTGATATCCTTGATTTTGGGGTGTTTGATGTGCATAAGTTAGAGAATCAGTATGCGCGTTTGCAAAAGGAGTTCTTCTTCTTGCAAGATATTATTGACAAATATCACCCTTCTATTCTTGCTATCGAATCGCAGTTTGTGGACAAGAATCCACAGACCATGATCAAGATTGTCCATGCGCAGGGAGTAGCGATTGCGGCAGCACTCTCCAAAGATGTGCCTGTCCAAGAGTATTCGCCAATGAAGGTCAAAATGGCTATCACGGGCAACGGACATGCCGACAAACACCAAGTGGCAGGTATGTTGCAACGCTTCTTGCATATCCCTGCCGAGCAGATGCCTAAAAAACTGGACGCCACCGATGCACTCGGCATTGCTTATTGCCACTATCTGCAACTCGGTTTGCCACAGCGCGAAAAAGGTGCCAAGAATTGGACCACATTTGCCAAACAAAAAGGATTGGTTGATAAGCAATTAACTGGTCCTGCAGCGCAACTGATGGCAGCGGTACAAACGGCAAAAAAGAAAAAATAAATACATTGAAACTTTGAAACTTTGAAACTTTTTTACAATTTTTCTTGCACATGTGCAAAAAAAGTACTACCTTTGCACCCGCATTTAGAACTATTGTAACTTTTAAAACTTTTTTAACTATAAATTTTTTACAATTATGGCTTACGTAATTTCTGAAGATTGTATCGCATGTGGTACATGTATTGATGAGTGCCCAATGGGCGCAATTTCTGAGGGTGACATTTACACGATTGACGCTGACTTGTGCACAGAGTGCGGCACTTGTGCTGATGTTTGCCCAAGTGGCGCAATTTCTAAAGGATAAATTGCAGATTAACGCATGTTTGAATCCCTGAACGCTTGTTCGGGGATTTTTTTTGCTATAATAACTAAAAAATGTAATTTTTTTGTTAAAATGTAACTCGGAGTTTGCAAATTTGGAAAAAAAGTAGTACCTTTGCAGCGTGGAAAGAATGGTTTGACTTCAAACTTCAAATTTATTAGGTATGTTAGAGGCTTTTTATAAGACACATAACTATTTAGTAGAGCATGTGCAAGTACCTGCGCGTCGCGTCTTGATGGACGAGATTGATTGGAATGATCGCCTTATCGCCATTAAGGGTGGCCGTGGAGTAGGTAAGACGGATTTCTTGCTCAATTATGCCAAAGAGTTGCGTACTACCAACCCCGAGTTGAGTAAGCATACGCTGTATGTTAATTTCAACGACTTTTACTTTACCGAGCATTCCTTGGTCGATTTCGCTGGTGAATTTGTGGCTGCGGGAGGACGCACATTGCTCATTGACCAAGCGTTCAAGTATCCTAACTGGTCGCGCGAATTGAGCCAGTGCTATTATCGCTATCCCAATTTGCACATTATTTTTACAGCCTCTTCCGTTATGCGTTTGGTGGAGGATAATAAGGATTTGTGCTCTATTGTACACCCTTACAACCTCCGTGGTTTCAGTTTCCGTGAGTATCTCAATGTTACATTGGGATTGAAACTCCCTGTGTTCTCGTTAGAGGATATTTTGCACCACCATGTAGAGATTGCACGCCGCATTACGCAGACTATCAAACCATTAGACTATTTTGCCGACTATCTCCACCATGGTTATTATCCCCTCTTCTTGGAGCCACACGACTTCTCTGAGTCGCTACTCAAAATGATGAATATGATTCTTGAGGTGGATGTCCTGCTCATTAAGCAGATTGAGGTTAGTTCTTTGCCCAAACTGCGCAAACTATTGCATATCATGTTGCAGGATACGCCATGTAGCCTCAATGTCAGCAATATCTCCGAGGCCATTGAGTGTTCGCGTTCTACCACGATGAACTACATTAAGTACCTCAAGGACGCACGCCTATTGAACATGCTCTACCCAGAGGGCAAGCAGTTTCCGCTGAAGCCAACCAAGGTGTATATGCAGAATAGCAACTTGTGTTATGCTACTTCGGTGCGTGACTTAGATCGCCAAACAATTGCGGAGACATTCTTCTACAATGCCTTGCACGGCAACCATAAGATCAACGCCACCGACCGCAGTGCGATGTTCATTATCGACGGCAAGTATTACATGGACGCACTTGCCACCACGCCAAGTAAGACCGGCATTCGCTACTGTGCCATTGCCGATTTGGAAGTGGGCAATATGAAGAATATCCCATTGTGGCTCTTCGGCTTCCTGTACTAATGCCTTCGGCATAGTATTTGCTAGCGAGTTTTACTAGCCTTACTAGCCTTACTAGCCCCGATAGTTCTACTATCCCAACTATAAAAACTATTTTAACAACTAAACATACAAAAAAGATGAAAGAAAAAAAGTATTTAACCCTTGATGGTAACGCTGCTGCGGCGCATATCGCGTATATGTTCACCGAGGTAGCTGCCATCTATCCTATCACCCCATCTTCTCCTATGGCGGAGAACGTGGACGAGTGGGCTGCAGCAGGTCGCAAGAACCTCTTCGGCGAGACAGTGTTGGTACAAGAGATGCAATCTGAGGCAGGTGCTGCAGGTGCAGTGCACGGCGCACTCAACGCAGGTGCTCTCACCACTACCTTCACCGCCAGCCAAGGTCTGCTCCTTATGATCCCTAACATGTACAAGATCGCAGGTGAGCTGATTCCTTCTGTATTCCACGTATCTGCGCGTACACTTGCGTCACACGCTCTTTGTATCTTCGGCGACCACCAAGACGTGATGTCTTGCCGTCAAACGGGCTTCGCTATGCTCGCTGAGGGCAGCGTACAAGAGGTGATGGACCTCGCTGGTGTAGCACACCTTGCTACCATCAAGAGCCGCGTTCCATTCCTCAACTTCTTCGACGGTTTCCGTACCTCTCACGAGTACCAAAAAGTAGAGGTAGTAGATATGGAAGACTTG
>JBGVFY010000036.1:0-1972 GCA_045121435.1 Paludibacteraceae bacterium
CCTATCCCGTGTATAAGATGGAAATCTCTAACACATCTCACCCATTCTACACAGGTAAGTTGAAGTTGGTAGACACCGCTGGTCGTGTGGATAAGTTTATGAGCCGTTACGCAAAGCGCTACGATAAGAAGAAGTAGTCAAGTGCTACCATGGAAAGGTTAGAGTCTGGCCAAGTTGGTCAGGCTCTATTTTTTTTATTTCTTGTGATAGTGGCGCTCCTTCACCACCTCAATCGTTGAGCTGAATGGGAAATACGCTTAGTATGTCCCATCCATCTCAACATCTTAATCGGTGGCAAATTAGCACCACTCTGACAAGAAATCGGTCGTGGTACTCCCGTTTCCTCTCACAACTTCCGCTAATAAATTATCTCAGCAATGGGGCGGTACACGCCACGGTCGGCTCTATGTCATGCTGAGCAAGGGGTGGTTAGAGAGTTTAGGGAGTTTAAGGGAATTTAGGGAATTTAGGGAATTTAGGGAGTTGTCCTTAACTTCCTTAACTTCCTTAATCTCCTTAATTTCCTTATTCCACTTGCTCCACCCATTAACACCTATTAACACTATTAACACTACCCCCACCCCTTGTTACTGTGTTACTGTGTTACTATGTTACTCTGAGCGTACCCCTCCGCGAGCAGATAGGACATCGGCACATGGCATCAACATCGGAGTATATAGCCATTACTACACCCCTCTACACGACCATCTAAATGGCTATATAAATAACCATATTAGTATATATGGGTCAATAGGGGTTGGTATAGTCTTGTCCCCGTATTGCCCCTATTACTCACTATTATCAGCGCAGTATGCCGTCAGTAAACATAGTGAGTATTAATATACTATGTCTATTACACGGTGTAATATAGCACATAGTATAATACGCAGCCACAGCCATCTATGCGGTCGCTACTACGCCTCGCAAAAAGAATAAATAACATAGCGTATGAGAGTGCAGATAGGCGTTGCTTTCTTGTGATAGCGCCCCACCTACACCCCTTTGACAATAGATTGGGTTGTCGAGCTTCGGGCGCTTCTTCGCACTCTTCGGAATTTAGTAACATGGTAACACAGTAACACAGTAACAGGGGGTGGGGGTAGTGTTAATAGTGTTAATGGGTGTTACTTTGTTGTGATAAGGAAATTAAGGAGATTAAGGAAGTTAAGGACAACTCCCTAAAATCCCTAAATTCCTTAAACTCCCTAAACTCCCTAACCTCTCTAACCTCTCCAACCGCTCTCCCTCCCTAACCGCGCCTTCTAACAAATGTTTTCTCGTTGCCAGTTCGCGGGTTGTCGCACCTGTGTTCCCGCCTGTCTCCCTGCTTGGACTATAACTAAAGTTATATCTCGTCAAAAAATAGTCCCCCGTGTAGCGCGGAGTATGCGTTTTTTTTCTTATATTTGTGCCGAATACGCACTTGTGTGTATGGGGTGTGCGCCATAATGGGGCGGGCTCGCATAGGGGCCGAACCCGAAATAGGGGCGTAACACAATGGTTATTAAATGTTAACACACTTATTTGAAATGACGAAATCGAACCACATCATCGAAATTCAGAACATCACAAAGTCGTTCCCCGACAAGGTGGTGCTCAACGATGTTAGTTTGAAGGTGAAGCAGGGCGAGTTCCTAACCATACTCGGACCCTCAGGCTGCGGAAAAACTACACTCCTTAGGCTTATCGCCGGTTTCAATAGCGCATCAAGCGGTAAGATAATCCTCGATGGCAAGGATATGACCACTATCCCGCCACACGAGCGACCCGTCAATACCGTGTTCCAGCGCTATGCACTATTCCCAAATTACAATGTCTACGACAATATCGCCTTCGGCCTAAACCTCAAGAAGGTCGATAAGAAGGAGATTGAGCAGCGCGTGAAGCGCGCCCTCAAGATGGTGGGCATGACCGACTACGAGCACCGCGATGTGAACTCGCTCTCGGGAGGTCAGCAGCAGCGCGTGGCTAT
>JBGVFY010000037.1:0-4902 GCA_045121435.1 Paludibacteraceae bacterium
TAGGGAGTTTAAGGAGTTTAGGGAGTCGTCCTTAATTTCCTTAAATTCCTTAAATTCCTTAATCTCCTTAGTTCATTTCTAATTATTTTTTGTATCTTTGCCTAATTAAACTCTTAGCGAATACTTTTTACTAATTTGTAGAACATCCCTATATGGCATACGATGTTATAGTTATAGGCGCGGGTGCTGCAGGTCTTATGGCTGCGGGTACTGCCGCGATGAGCGGTCGCTCGGTGCTCCTTATGGAGAAGATGGAGAAGGCGGGTCGTAAGATTCGCATCACGGGTAAGGGTCGTTGCAACCTCACAAACGCACGCCCCGCGGAGGAGTTCCTCGAGAAGGTGCGCACAAATGCCGACTTCTTCTCGGTGGCCTTTGCCGAGTTCAACAACCGCGCAACGATAAAGTTCTTCGAGCGCATAGGCGTGAAGCTCGAGACCGAGCGTGGCGAGCGCGTCTTCCCCAAGAGCGGCAAGGCGTGGGACATTGCCAATGCGTTGGTCGACTTCTGCGAGGATAAGGGCGTGAAAATTGTGTATAAGACCCAGGTTACAGCCATCGAGACCATGGGTGGCAAGGTTACGGGTGTGCGCTATCGCAACTCGCGCGGCTTCGAGCGCCGTGAGGAGGCCGAGCATGTCATCGTGGCTACGGGCGGCGTAAGTTACCCCTCGACAGGCTCTACGGGTGACGGCTACGAATTCGCCGCATCGGTGGGTCACAACATCGAGCCCGTGCGCCCCTCGCTCACACCACTGCAGACTTCACATCCCCAGCGCGAATACCTTAACGGCTTGTTGCTCAAGAATGTAGGTGCGAAACTCTATGTTGACAACGAACTCGTGCAGGAGGAGTTTGGCGAGTTGGGCTTCTCGGAGCGCGGCATTGAGGGTGCCGTGGCGCTGCGCATGAGCCGCGACGCTGTGGATGCCATCATCGACGAGAAGCGCGTGAAGATTATCGTCGACCTCAAGCCCGCATTGGATGAGGAGACGCTCCTTGCGCGTATTGATAGGGAGATTGCCGAGATGCAGCCCTCGGAGTTCTTCTCTGAGTTGCTGCGTAAGCTCGTTCCCAAGCAGTTGGTTGTGCCTCTGGCTAAGGAGGTGGACTTCCACTCCAAGACCTATGTGAGCAAACTCTCGGAGGCCGAGAAGATGCGCCTCGTGAAGATTTTGAAGGGCATGGCATTCCCCATTTCGGACTACGCCCCCTTCCAATTTGCTATCGTCACAGCGGGTGGCGTGGCGTGCGACGAGGTGAATAAATACACCATGGAGTCGTTGAAAGTCAAGGGTTTATACTTTGCGGGTGAGGTTCTTGACCTCGATGCCAACACGGGTGGCTACAACATGCAGATAGCCTTCTCTACGGGCCGCCTCGCAGGACAACTCAAAAAGTAATCAGCACCACTATGAAGAAGTCGGGACGCACACTCAAAGCAAGGCTCTACGGCCTTAAACACCTCTCCTCACGCCTTAAGCGCGCACGCCACTTTAGAGGTCATGGCGTACACTCGCCATATGTCTATAACATCGTGCGTAAGGTCTTTATGCAGAGGGAGTTGCTTGCCGAGCGTTGCGACCTCTACGCCGTCCTCAAGGAGCGTGGCATCGCTGAGCGTAGGTGTGTGCAACTGCAAAACCTCGTCGCCCACTGCGGCTATGAAGCGTGGAGCATTGATAGGATGGCGGAGTGCGCATTTATCGTCTGCACCCTCGATACTACATACGACAAACTTCAACCATATGTAGAGTATGCGCGTGAGCATGGCGTGACCCTCTGTATAATGGATCCCTACAACAACGCTAACCGCTGGGAGGTGTGCCGTACGATTGTCGCGGAGCACCCCTCGACAACGGTGGATAATAGAGCCTACTTACTTGTGTTTAACAATCACTTACCTAAACAGGTGTTTATATTGTAATAGCCTAAAATATAGTGCGTTATGAAAATATATACAAAGACAGGAGACGGCGGTACCACCTCGCTTATTGGTGGCGAGCGCGTCTCGAAGTGCGACCCCCGCGTTGAGGCCTATGGCACCGTGGATGAACTTATGGCCTTCGTTGCACTCATGACCGACACCCTTACGGAGGATGCGCGCACCGCAGCCTTTGTCGAGCCTCTGCAGCGCATTGAGTCGCAGCTTATGACCGTCTCGGCACTCTTCGCCGTGGGCAGGGGTGGCGAGGGTAAGGTAGCTCCCATCGCCGAGGAGCGCATCGCCGAGCTCGAGGCCTTGATTGACGCCATGCAGGCGGAGATTCCCGCCATCACGAAGTTCACCATCCCAGGAGGACATAGGGCTGTGTCGCTGTGCCATGTGTGCCGCACGGTGTGCCGTAGGGCTGAGCGTGCCGCATTGCGTGCTCAGGAGGTTGCTGTGGTCGATGCCCAGGCGTTGAAGTACTTGAACCGCCTCTCGGACTACCTCTACACGCTTGGCCGCGTGGTTACGGAGCGCCTGAAGGTCGAGGAGCGCTTGTGGATACCGTAGCCTAAATGGACTGATGTTCAAAGATTTTGGTCTTGACCTCTTGCAAATATAAAATTTTTTATACATTTGCACGCTAAACGGGGCGTAATGGCCGTTTATGACAGAAGATATTAACTTAAAAAAGGTATAACACTATGTATTGGACATTGGAGCTTGCATCGAAGTTGGAGGATGCACCATGGCCCGCAACAAAGGAGGAGCTTATCGACTATGCTGTTCGTTCGGGCGCACCCCTTGAGGTCTTGGAGAACCTTCAGGAGATTGAGGACGAGGGTGACATCTACGAGAGTATCGAGGACATCTGGCCCGACTACCCCTCAAAGGATGACTTCTTCTTTAACGAGGAGGAGTACTAAAAGATTTTATCAGCCAATGCACTGATAATCAAAAGAGAAGCAAGAAAAATAAACTTGTTTCTCTTTTTTTTGTACGCCTTATTACCCCTTGGTAACCCTCGTTTCGAGCTATCCTCGTATGGGTACTATTGATTTTATTGTATATTTTTCTTAACTTTGCAATATCCTCTTACATATATCATCTCGATTTGGATGTAATAACTAATACTTAAATAATATGAAACGATTATTATTTCTTTTAGCATTTGCTATGTGTATTTCAGTGTGTGAAGTATGTGCACAACAACGAGTTCAGCTAGATTCAATTGCAATGAAGCAATTGCAAGATATTCACACAACTGTTAAGGTTGCTACCCCACGATATAAGATGTATCCTACTGAGAATTTTCATATACTTCTGAAATTAGATACTGCCACCGGAAAAGTATGGATGGTGCAATTTAGTTTAAGTGATACTGACTCTATGGTAGTACCTGTTGATAATACATCGCTCCTTTATAGTTGGGAAGAGGAGGTTGCAGGACGTTATGAGTTATACCCCACACAAAATATGTATAACTTTATTTTGTTAGATACTTATAAAGGGTGGACTTATCAAGTACAATGGAGTACAAAGCCCGAGAATAGATTCAGGTTTGAAATATACTAATTGGAGTTCTAGATATTATATATTCGGTAATGGGTTAAAAATGCAGCCACATTTTCTTGTATATAAACTTGTGTTATGATAATTTAATATTGACAGTCAATAAGTTATAGGCTCAAAATACTCCTTAAACGAGGAGGGATATTAGTGATATAAAGTATTGATTTGTAATACTTTAACCGTTAGGGTTTGGTTAACTTTTGTTAACTAAACCCTTATTTTTTATCCTTTTTCGATATTAAATTGTACCATTAGTTACCCATTAGTTACCCTCCGACTATTCGCAAAAATTCCATAAAATAAATACAGTTTTTACTGAATTTTTCTACCACTTTTGTTATATATAATTATCCGTAATTTACAGTTTAACTTGAAAAAGCAGTATGGCAAAAATTCAGTCGCAATTTCCCGTTGGCAGCTTCTATCTGCGTGGTGGTAATAATGGTAAGTGGTTATAATAGTGATTATGAGTCGTAAGATTTTTATAAAGCCACTAGAGTCATTAGATGATTTTATGGAGCAGAATAGAGCCGATGCCGAAGCAAAGGCGATTGAGGAGGGTAAGGCTATTCTGCGAATTTCGGGAGATAGCATACATATTAGAGCAAAGGATGGGTATGGAGTTATAACACACGACTTTTTGTGTGGTGGAATTATATTTAACACACAAGGTTATTATCCACTTGACATTGAGTTTAATGGAGCACATATTATCGCTAATAGCAACCAAATAGTATGCACCCCTGCAGAGTTTATACTTGATGAGGAGAGGACAACCACGAAATCATTAGATTGGAGTGGTTGCCTTCGTACTGGACATGGCAGATACAAATGTGAGATAGATATAGACTCCGATTTTAGTATCGACAAACTGCAGTATCATTGTATTCGCCCAGTTGTAGTTCGTGTAGGTGGAAAAGCATATAGATATGCTAAACCAATACTTGTTGGAGTAAATTATGATGGTAAGACATACCAAATGTATCGTGAGTTGAGAACTGTGGATAGTGGGTGGAAATTTAGCAAGTTGAATGTAAGTTATGAAAACGCAAAAGATGTTAAAGAAAATATGTAGAATCTGTTCAAAGCGTGTATCAAGATACAAGGTGGTAGAGATTCAGACAGATATAACTACACCTCACTTTGTATTTGAGCAAGAGTTCCATATTTATAATAATAGTATAAACCTATACTTTGATGCCTTTGGGGTAATGGGATTTCACATAAACTTATCTCGTAGATGCGACCACGCTGGTTTTCACTTTTCTGTCATCATACTTGGTTTACGACTTATGTTCGAACTATACGATATACGCCATTGGGATGACGAGAACGATTGTCCAATGAAAATCGACATAATCAAAATAGGATAAAATCATAAAGTGATACTTTAGAGTTAT
>JBGVFY010000038.1:0-4617 GCA_045121435.1 Paludibacteraceae bacterium
CGGGTGTTGAGGAGGTAGATGGCAAAATCTTCTCGGCTGCCGTGCCCATGGGCTTGAGCCAGTATGGCGTGAAGGCCGAGGGTGGCAAGTGGGTAAAGCCTGGTAATGAGGACCTTGTAAAGACCGAGGCGGGAGGCTCTGGCTCAGGAGCATACAAGGAGGGTGAGTTGCAGTGGACGCAGTATCCCGACGAGTGCTGGGTGGCGATATTTGAGGATGAGACCCTCGCCGAGCGCAAGCTCATCCGCACGGATAAGATTAGCTACGCCTGTGGCCGCAACAAGTCGCAGTACTATCAGATGATTTGGACTGCGGAGAGTGGCGATGTCTATGTATTCTCACCCTCGTACGCCAAGAGCATGGCCGACGAGCGTCAGCAGACCACGCTCCCCGCGGGTGTGGTGCGCATAAAGGCGGGCACGGAGGAGTTTGACCCCAACTACTATGTTAATATCGAGGCACTTACAAACGGCATCTCCTTCCTGCGCACATGGTATATTGGCGGCTCGAAGTTCCTGATGCTCATGTACGATATGCCCCTTGCTCCAGCAACCACGATGACGGCATCGCGCCTTGCTATATTCGATGTGGAGAGCGCCTCGTTGACATATGTCGAGGGTCTTCCCGCTGCCGAGCGCATCTCGGGCTTCGGCACAGCCCCCTACTCAGAGGATGGCAAATGCTACATCGCCGTGACACTTACTGACGACCATCCCGCAATATACGCTATCGACGCCGCTACGGCCGTAGCAACAAAGGGCCTTACGGTTGAGGCAACGCAGATTGGTGGCATAGGTCGCCTCTCTCCAATGCTCTAAATTTCGGACATAGAGTGGTGATATTACAAATTTTATAGTAACTTTGTGGTATCACCACCAATATTACCCACACAATGAGAAAGATATTCAAACAACTACATATATGGCTATCCATACCCCTTGGTGTGGTTATCGCCATCACCTGCTTCTCGGGCGCTATGCTCATCTTCGAGAAGGAGATTACGCGCATGGTGCAGCGCGACTACTACTATGTCGAGGAGGACTGGGGTGAGCCTCTACCCCTCGATGTGCTTATTGCAGCAGTGGAGCCCACCTTGGAGGAGGGGCGCAAAATTACGGGAGTAACTATCAGCGACGACCCCGAGCAGAGCTACAAGGTAAACATAAACACGCCAAAGCGTGCTGCGGTCTATGTTGACCAGTATACGGGCGAGGTGCTTGGTGAGCCAGGGCGCTTGCAGTTCTTCAAGGATATGTTCAGCCTTCACCGCTGGCTTATGGATGAACGCCCCGAGGATAAGGATGCTGTGTTCTGGGGTAAGATGATTGTCGGCGTCAGCACACTCCTTATGGTTATCATAATCCTTACGGGTGCGGTGCTATGGTTTCCCAAGAGCCTTAAGGCGCTTAAGCACCGCTCGCAGATAGCCCTGCGCAAGGGTTGGCACCGCTTCTGGTACGACCTCCATGTCGTGGGTGGCATATACGCTACATTGCTCCTCTTGGCCATGGCGCTTACGGGTCTTACATGGTCCTTCGAGTGGTACAACAAAGGATTTTATAAGCTGCTTGGTGCTGATACGGAGGCGAGTGCGGGTGCTGTGGCTAAGAGTAGCAAGGGTGGTGCAAAGAGCAATATCGAAAACCCCTATATTCACTGGTCGGATGTCGTGCGTGAGGTGGAGAGTCGCAATGGCGACTATGTTGAGATGACCATATCTAAGGGTAAGGTCGATGTAAAGAGTTCCAACTGTGGCAACCAGCGCGCCAAGGACACCTACCACTTCGATAGCGCCACGGGCGAGATAACCTCCGTAGAGCGCTATGCCGATAAGGCGAGCGAGAGCAAGGTCAAGGGGTGGGTCTACTCCGTGCATGTAGGCAGCTGGGGTGGTATCTTTACGCGCGTGTTGTGGTTCTTGGCTGCGATGCTTGGCGCAACGCTTCCGCTCACGGGTTACTACCTATGGATAAAGCGCAAGTTCCTTAAGCGTAAGTAGCCGAATGATAGCGATTGCAAACAATATAAAATGCCACAAGCGAACCGCTTGTGGCATTTTTCGTTATTGGACAGTTCCAATATATTTACATTGAGCTTATAATTAATACTATATATGCATTGTGGCATAGCTGGATTACTTTCGCACGAAATCACAATGCTCTGTATTATTATTGTAGGTATGTCTCAAAGTGTGCAACTGAAATCTATCTACATATCTATATGTCAATGTAATAATAGATGATGTTAATTGGATGCTTTTGTGTTATTATCAGTGTAGTAGTTCCATAGAAGAACCATTAAGTTGTGCAAATATACTAAAAAAAATCCTAACAGAAAAAGAAAAAGTAAGATATTTTTCACAATAAATACATCAAAAAGTATTAGTGATTAATATATTTATAGTCAGCACATTTGTATATCTCTATACATATATTTAATAAAGAGACAAAGACTTCGTTTTATTTGTATTTTATATTAGGAATAGGTTGGCTCCAACGAAGGGTTAACATACAAGTATTACTAATAAAATTTATCATATGCTACTATAAATCACAAACTTACAAACACTTCTAGTTCTTCTATGGAACTCTTGCGTTTTGCACTTGTAATCTAGTGTAAATTTAAATAGAGGACTTTCCTATATAAAATGATAAATACTAACTTAAATTATAAATATTATGTCTGAAAAAACTGTCTATCCGGGTGCGCCTGTCAATAATGTTGACTACCCTCAGAATTCTAATTCAAATCAAGGTTTTGTTCCGGTGCATAATGACGGAACGATCTTCCCAAATGCAGCATCAGTTGTGCCTAACTCGGCGTCAGTTAATAAAAAACCAATATATGGTTTTCTTTATTCTGTTTCTAAAGATAATTGCGGAGAGTATTGGCCTCTATACTTGGGTGCAAATACAATCGGAAGATCTGCAGATGTTAATGTGTGTTTGTCGGAGGCGTCTGTCTCAAGTCAGCATGCAACACTTGTAATTCGCCAAATGCAGAACAAGGGTGAAGATGCTGGCCTTTTCGTATTTATTCAAGATACGGGTTCCATGTGTGGTACATTAGTCAATGGTACGACATTAGATTTTAATCCAAGGGAGTGTAAGAATGGCGATATTATTACCATTGGTGAGAATTACGAGCTCTATTTTATTCTTATAGAGCCTAAGGCGATTGGACTTTTCCCCAAGGCAAACTTTAAGCCTTCAGCAAAAGTGGAAGTGGCTTCGTCAGCCCCAATTAATAACATTTTTTCAGGTAATGTTAATAAAGGTACAATTGCAGGGGATGGCTCATCTTCATTAGAGGGAAAAATGGCGACCATTTACAAATCCAAATAGTAGTTTCTATTATGTCCTCAATTAGGTGGCATCATAACGGCAGTGATGTTTATCTCTATGTAAATGGTAGATGGTATAGATATCTATGCACGTCAACACCTATAGGGGAGGGTGCAATGGGGGTCGTATATCTAGGCTTTGATTGTATTACTAATGAGAAGGTTGCTGTTAAAATGCTCCGACAGGAGTTTTGGAATAACCAGCAAATTCGTAACCGTATGAGGCTCGAGGCCTCTATAACCATAAATCATCCCAATATCATACGAATGATAGGATATTGTGAGGACTCATCGAGAATAGGTCCGTTATATGTTTTGAGTGAGTATGTGTACGGAGTAACTTTTAAAGAGCATATCGAACAACTTTCTAATATCGAATCAAATCGTGGATTGAAATACAAGAAGATTGTTGCAGAGTTCTTGCCAGTAATGGATGCTGTTGAGTATCTGCATTCGCTAGGAATAATACATAGAGATATTAAACCTGCAAATCTGATGCTTCAGGATGGCCATTTGTTGAAACTTATGGATTTAGGTGTAGCAAAGGCTGATTATTTTTTTGATGCTCATTTGAAGGGCTTTGTGGGAACTATGCCCTTTGCCGCACCAGAACAGATTGTGGACGATAATACGGAGGCTAATATAGATCATAGGGCTGATATATATGCATTGGGTGTAACTCTATCATTTCTGTTGGTTGGACACTATCCAATCAATTCGTTTGATAAAGTTCCTAAAACACTCGAATGTATCATCATGAAAGCAACTGCTTCGGATCTAAATGAAAGGTATCAACATGCACATGAAATGCGCAATTCAGTTTGTGCGTATCTTTTAGAAAAGAGAGCTGGAAAGCCACTATTGTTAGCGGCAGTCGCAACAATGTCAATTGTCGTGATACTAATAACATTGTTCTCAATTATTATTGTATTGAACAAGTAAATTAACAATTTATGTCAAAGGATGTTAAATCTTGGATAAACTGTCATATAAAATCTCTTATTGGCGGCCGAGCCGAGAATCAGGATTCGGCAGGCATCATTGATACAGCAATTGGAACAGTTGTCGTTGTATGTGATGGGATGGGAGCGTTAAATGGTGGCAGTGTGGCATCTTCAATTGCTGTTAAGACTATTCTTGAGGAGGTCTCTAACGTGACGAGTGATGATTCTCCATCTGAGGTATTAAAGAGAGCGGTTATTAGTGCTAACAACGCTATTCTTGACACTGCTGAAGAGGATTCGAGTTTATTAGGAATGGGAACGACAGTTACG
>JBGVFY010000039.1:0-1805 GCA_045121435.1 Paludibacteraceae bacterium
TCCAGTAGCAGAAGATGTTGCCAAAAGTCCGTTGCGAACAAGATTGCCAGTTAATGTGCCGCCTGCGGCAGTAATAACATCGTTGCCATTCCATTTGAGAGAACCATCAATATTGCCCTCAAGTTTACGGAGATTTGAACCGTCAGACGCGGCAACAACGAAGTTGCCTGCGTTTTCGGTATTTTCTTTGCCATACAATCGAACATAAGCCCCGGATTCGTAGTCCGTGCCACTGTTCAAGTTAATGCCACTTGTGTTAGATGGCATAGAAAACGCATTGCTGAGAACGTATTTCTCGTTCCACTTCAATATTCCGTCAGTAAAACCTTCTAAAATTTTATCAGTTGTAGAGTTGCGAGCGTGTAATTGAAAGCCGCTCGGCATATCAGGGTGATTTGCGCCGCAAAGGAATAATTGTGCGCCATCGTTATTTTCGCCTGTACCGCCGTGCAAACCAAGGAAAGATGTATTGACATCACGTGTCATAGCCTTGGTAGCGGTCATTTTGCCACCGCTAAGGGGCAGATAATTACCCATTTTGGATTTAATTTTAGACCAGATATGCTCTAAGCCGTCGAGGTCAATAAATTTCTTAGCCATTATGTACCTCCTATACTAAGATTGCGTCAATCTCGTCAGTGGTTAATGCTGTCGCCAGTTCTGCCTTTTTAGCATAGGTATTTACAATGTTGTTACCGCTTGCGTCAGCAGTTGCTTTAGCAGCTGTACCGCTTGTAGACAATTTGCCATTGAGCTGTGTTTGAATGTTGGAAGTAACACCATCACAGTAGTTCAGTTCGCTTGCGGTAGCAGTTACACCATCCAAGATGTTCAATTCTGCCGCAGTAGCGGTAATGCCCAAACTACTCAAGGTAGCGGTAGTGTCAGTATCTTTGTAGTACGGAACGCCACCGATGATAGGACAAGCAGTTAAGCCACTTGTAGAAGTAACGGTGCTTGTGGTTTTCACGCCGCCAAGAGTGGAGGAAGCAGTAGGCAAAGAGTAAGCATTTGCTTCTACGACTTCGTTAATCTTGTCATGCAATACTTTCGCAGTAATAGAACGAGCGGTTGTCGCAGTACCAGTTGTTGCTTCGCTTGCGGTCATAGCGGTGTATTTGGTATCGGTAGGTGTTGCCCAAGTACCATCACCACGCAAGAAAGCGGATTGTTTGCCAGACGCAGGAGCGGGAACAAGACCAGAAGTACCTGCCGCACTTGAAGTTGCGCCAGTCATTTCGGAATAGGTAGAGTTGGAAGTAGGCGGTGTGTAGCCTAAAGCGGCAGTAACATTCGCCTTGGTTAAGCTGAGAGTGCCGCCACTTACTGTAAGGTTGCTACCTACTTTCACGCCACCTTTTACAGAAGAGGTTGCGTCAGGGAGTTCATAAACAGTATCGGTAAACTTAGCATCGCTCGGAACAGAAGCACCAAGGGTGTAAGTAGTTTTCACAGGAACGCCGTTAGCAAAATACACAGGCTGAGTTACGCCACCTGCATTGGTATTGAGTTTGTTGGCACTTGTCGCCGCCCCACCCGCAGAAGAAGAGCCTGCGTAGTTATGGGTATGGTCAGAAGGTGCTTTGCTACCAATAGCTTCGTTCAATGCTTCTACTACGTCAGCATTGTCTTTCATAGCAGCTTGGATTTCACCAAGGGTGTCCATTGTGCTGTCAGCGGATCCGATGAGGTTAGCAATGGCAGTATCGGTGTAGGATTTTGCGGTAGAGGTTGCAGAAGTTACTTCTGTTTTGGTTGCATAAGTGGCAGTAATTACATTACCATCAGCATCTTTGGTTGCGGAT
>JBGVFY010000040.1:0-35755 GCA_045121435.1 Paludibacteraceae bacterium
TATGTAAAACAGCGTAAATAGGATTTATAGGTTTTATAGGTTTTTCAGGATTTGCAAAACCTATAAAACCTGAAAAACCTAAAAAACCTAATTCATAGTTTGTTCCTCTCTCGGTATCCTCTTTGCCTTCTCCTCCCCTTTAGGGGAGGTCGGGTGGGGGCTTTTCTCCTCCCCTCTGAAGGGGAGGCTGGGAGGGGTCTTTCTCCTCCCCTCTGAAGGGGAGGCTGGGTGGGGTCTTTCTCCTCCCCTCTGAAGGGGAGGCTGGGTAGGGTCTTCTCCTCCCCTCTGAAGGGGAGGCCGGGAGGGGTCTTCTTCTCCCTATCTCTACTATGATATTACTATGTGATAACTATGATATTACTATGTTATTCAAAGCACTTCATAGTAGAATCGTAAATCTGTGTCTTCAACCTTAATGACCAAGTACCTAATAAAAAGAGGGTGTGTCGCATTGGACACACCCTCCGTTTTATTTAGAATTTGTATTCTAAGTTATCAAATGATTACCAACCTGGGTTTTGACCGATCTCAGGGTTGAGTATTTTTTGATCAGTTGGAATAGGAGCAAGATAATGTTTCTCCTCGAACTTACGAACATAAGCATCGTTGAGATCTATATATCCCTCTGCATCACGCTTCACTTGGTCAGCACCTGGCCATGAAGCATCAATCCAAGCACCCTTGGTTTGATCTGGATATTTCTCAGTATCAAGCAAATCCAGTTGATGCCAACGGATGAGTGACCAGTAGCGGTCGTTGTTGTCAAACATCAACTCAACACGACGCTCGCGACGAATCTCCCAAATAAGATCACTTACGCCAATAGTATTAGCAGGGTCATTAACTGCAACTGTGTATGGTGCCATACCAACGCGATTGCGAAGTGCGTTGAGTGAATTCTTAGCAGCAGCCTCATCTCCTAATTCAGCACAAGCCTCAGCATGGGTAAGAAGAATTTCTCCCAACCAGAAGAGAGGGCAGTCTGTTACGTTGCCAGTAGTAGATTGACGGAGTGATGGTGGAGTTGCATACTCATCGAACTTCAAAATACCATAACCAGTGGTAGCCGTATTCTCAGCAGCACCTTTCTGCTCCTCAATGCCTTCATAACGTGCTCTGTTGTTACCTACATAGCAAAGGTAACCGTCAATTTGTTGAGCCAAACGTGGGTCACGAACCTCAAGAAGATGATAGATAACAGGTTTACCTTTATCGTAGCCTTCAGTACCAAGTTCACCTTTATCCGATCCTGGAGTAGGTAGAGTACCATCCTTCAATAAGTATGCATTGAATGCAGCTTTGCTCATACCATTAGTAGGAGTAGAACCACAGCAATAGTCCTGAGTAGCGTGGCGAAGAATATCTTGTACATAGTTCTTGTACATAATCATCTCGGTGTTGCCTGCCAATTCAAGAGAGTTGTAATTAGCACGGTAACCTTCAGCACCTGGAGTGAGTGCAAACTCACCTGAGTTGATGATAGCCTCAGTTGCTTTCTTAGCCTCTGCCAAGTATTTATCAGAGCGAGCTTTGTCGTCCTTGTGGTATTTAGCGTATGTACCTTCGAACAAGCAGATTTGTGCTTTGATAGCTTGCGCTACATATACGTTGTAAGCAGTACGAGAAGATGCATTCTTTTCGCCCATATTTTCTACTGCATAGTTGAGGTCTTCTAGCATCTTGTCCATCACGTCATTACGATTTTGGCGTGGACCGTAAAGGATGTCTTTATCCTCAGTGCTGAGAGAATGATCAACCCAGTAGCAGTCTCCGAACTTACGTACAACGCAGAAGTGTTGCCAAGCACGGTAGAGACGTCCGAGAGACTGATAATATGCCATGGAAGCATCTGACATAGGTACACCATCAAGGTTCTCGAGCAAAATGTTTGCACGACGGATTTCTTTATAACTTGCGTCCCATGTAGCATCCTCAGCAGAAATAGTAGTAAAATCCCAGGGGGTGATACCTGTTACTGCTTGGTTGTCATTGAGGGTAGGGAAGTAGAATGTTCCGTAAGTACCATTATTTCCGTAACCTTTCCATTCCGAATAGAAATAGTTAGTGTACATTTCTACATTGGTTTCGCTGGAGAAGAAGTTACCTTTGGTAAATGAATCGTATGGATCATTGTTCAACAAGTCGCAACTTGTGAAGAGCACCATACCAGCCATCAAACTTAAAATTATCTTTTTCATAACTGTATTCAATTTAGTTAATAGTTTATAATTAATAATTAATATTCAATCTGTTTCTCAAACATTAATTATAGTGTTACTTGCAAACCGAATGAATACGAACGCATGAGAGGCGCAGTACGAGCGTATGCTCCGTAGCCATAGTTAGCACCCTCTTTACCTCTTGAAACTTCTGGGTCAAAACCGTACTTAGCAGTATGGTTAACGAGGTCAGCCAAGTTGTTGAAAGAAGCATAGATGCGTACTTTCTCGATAGTAGCCTTGCGAGTCCATTTTTGTGGCAAGGTGTAACCTACGGTCAGGTTCTTCAGACGGAGATAAGCCATATTGATGAGGTACTTATCTTGTGGTACGTAATTGTTACGACCTGCATCCATAATAGTTGCTGCTGCTGTTTTACCTTCATTACCTGGGAAGAGACGTGGATAGTCTGCATCTTGACGTATATTACCAGCCGCAATTTCTTCCTTAGTAATGTAGTCTGTTTGATTAGCATAGATAGTAATATCGGCCGCACGCATCATTGGCATAACAAATGCAGATGTACTCCACATATCGCGTTTACCTACACCTTGGAAGAAGAGGTCAATATCAAAGCCTTTCCATTCTGCACCGAGACGGAATGAGTATTGCCAACGTGGAGTGGTGTTACCAATTTTAATAAGGTCACCGTGGTTCTCAGCTGTACCATCACCCCAATCGATTACACCGTCACCGTTTTGGTCAACGAACTTGATATCACCAGGACCAAAGTTAAACTTAGGATCTACAGCGAGAAGAGTTTGGTCAGCGATACCCTCTTTATATGTACCGTCCGCATTGAAATCTTCTGGAGTGAAGTATCGATCGGTCTTGAAACCCCAAATCTCACCGTACTCTTTACCTGTATAGTAGTCATTGGTAAGTTTAGGATCTTCAGGTTGTCCCCAGTTTGTAACAACAGCCTTATAGTCAGCGAGGTTGAAATTAGCGTGAACTGCCAAACCATCAGCCTCTTGGAATACGTGGCGATAGTCAATGTTCAACTCCCAACCGCGTGTGCGGAGTGAACCTGCGTTCTCGTAAGCTGCTGAAGCACCGAGTACAGATGGCAGATTTTTACCAGGAGCCAACATACCCTTAGTGTCACGTTGATACCAGTCGAAGTTAACGTTCAAATCGTTATTGAGGAAACCGAGGTCAATACCTACGTTGGTAGTAGCGATAGTCTCCCATGTAAGGGTAGGATCCACCATATCAGGTTGATCAAAGTAAACATATTTGACATTACCTGAACCTAACCAGTTAACCATAAGAAGATTACCTTTCGAGTCCTTGTTTGTCATAGTCTCAAGGAACATGTTATTACCAATTTCTTGGTTACCAATCACACCGTAAGATGCGCGGAGTTTCAAGTTGCTTACATACTCTTTTGCCTCTGCGAAATAAGCTTCCTCGCTGAGACGATAACCTACAGAACCTGATGGGAAGAATGCCCATTGTTGTGCTGTTGGGAACTTGCTAGAACCGTCGTAGCGACCGCTCAACTCAACTAAGTAGATACCCTTATAATCATAGTTGATACGAGCGAAGATACCAGCAGAACCATTATGGCTGTGTCCTTGTGTGTAACTATCCCAGTCAGAGGTGAGAATCATCTCTGGCAAATTGAGGTCTTGCAAGTCTTTGCGCTTAAGATTAAGATACTCGTACTCGTCTTTGTCAATATTAGCACCCACCATTACATTGAGGTTGTGATCAGACCATGAACCATTGTAGTTGAAATAGAAGTTGGCTACGTGGTTGTAGTAGTGAGAATTTGTTTGTGAGATATAGCTACTGGTTGGGTATGGTGCTATAGCACCGCTCTCCCACCAATTTTGTGTGAATAGGCTTAGACTCCATGTGTCTACTTGATATTGAGCTGGCATACCAATAGCTTTCTCATTACCAGCGCGATAAGTGAAGGTGTAGTCGCCGTTGAAGGTAAGACCCTTAGCGAGGTTCAATTTGATGAAACCACCAGCACGCAAGTTCATACGTTTTTTGTAAGCTTCACCAGCTTCCTTCAAACCTCCAAGGAAAGTATAGCCATCATAAATTTGACCTTCTGGATCTTTGAAATATCCCCAAGGACCGAAGAAAGAACCCCAACGCCAGAGGTTAGAGTAACCACCCACGCGGTTTTCTGGGTAAGTGTAGTTGCGGTATTGCATATTGAAACGAGCACCAACTTCCAACCATTTGTTAACCTTAGTAGAAACGTTTACGGTAGCGTTGAACTTATCCATCTTATCAGGATTGAAGTTCAAGATACCTTGTTGGTGGTTGTAACCGAGAGACATATAATAGTTAGTCTTACCAGAGTTTCCAGAAACAGAAAGGTTGTGTTGTTGACTTGGAGTAGCATTATTGAAGAAGATGCCTGCTACATCCCAATCTGCATAGAAACCATACTGATCAAAGTCATCACCATATACCATTTCGCGATATCCAGCTTTTCCACCATGTCTTTCTAACCAAGCTGCTGCTTTCTCTTGGAAACTTTTTTCGTAACCAATCACCTCGCCATCTTCATTTTTAACAGGAACAGGTTGGTCGTCCAAATACATACCAAAGAGTTCTGCACGTTCACCAAGATACCCCTTGGCTTCAGTTGCAGCTACTGCTTGCTCATAAACTGTAGGAAAATCAGGAGATGCAGTAGCGCGGCTCCATGCGAAGTTGTTGTTGTAAGTTACAGACACTTTCTCAGCTGTCTTAGCAGTCTTGGTTGTTACCAATACAACACCGAACGCAGCGCGTGTACCGTAGATAGCGGTAGAAGAAGCGTCTTTCAATACAGAGATAGACTCGATGTCGTTAGAGTTGAGGTAACTAAGGTTCTCCATTGGCACACCGTCAACGATGTAGAGAGGAGTAGAAGTACCGCTGTTAGACAAGGTACCGATACCGCGAATTACAACGGTAGGATCTGCATCAATATCACCAGTTGCGTTGGTGATAGTCAATCCAGGCACAGCACCTTGAAGGGCTTTAGCCACATCAGACTCGGTTTTAGATTCAAGAGTTTTAGAAACATCTACGGTTGTTACAGCACCTGTCAGGTTCGCCTTCTTTTGCGTACCATAACCCACGGCTACAACCTCATCAAGAACTTGAGTGTCCTCTTTGAGCATAACAACCATGTCTTTGTGAGCGCGAACTTCTTGATCCTTGTAACCTACGTAAGAAACGTGGAGGGTTACGTTAGGCTCAACGCTAAGAACGAAAGCACCATCCAAGTCGGTAATTGTACCGTTCGATGTTCCTGCTTCTACAACGCTGGCACCTACAAGAGGTTCACCATTAGCATCTACTACCTTACCTACTACTGAAATAGGAGCAGACATAGCACTGATGCTAACCAACGACATTGCAAATACTGCAAATGTCATGAGGAGGCTACGAAAGCCATTCTCTTTGTGTTTGTTCATCATAACGTGTGTTTTGTTAGTTAATATTATGAGGGAATTTCACCCTCGTTGTTTTTGTTGTTATTGTTGTTTTGTTGCTATATTCTAATATGTATATGCCATTTGTGTAGCAAAAAGGGGGTCATTTTTATGCTACCAATTTTGAGTGAAAATCGACTTGTTTTGCCTGAAGAAAAATAGCGAAATTTGCACATAGAAATTGTACACAAAAGTGAATTTTATTTGAAGAATGATATGCATAATTTTATAAACATTTCTAAAAATATGTTGTTAAACATGTATTTTGCTATTGCATAAATTATTTTGTGTTTTTTGTAATTTTTTTTAGAAAAATATTTGTTGGTATTAAAAAAAAGTAGTAACTTTGTACCCGAAATAGGGGTGTCGTAGTGTGTAGATACCATAGTGGAGCATAAAAATGACCGATTGTGTGCAGCACTTTTGGGGATACACCTTATATATAATATACGCGCGAGAAAATAATAGGCTATTAAGCAACCAAATTATAAAAAAACAATAAACAAATCAACGAGGGTGAGATTCCCTCATAATATTAACTAACAAAACACACGTTATGATGAACAAACACAAAGAGAATGGCTTTCGTAGCCTCCTCATGACATTTGCAGTATTTGCAATGTCGTTGGTTAGCATCAGTGCTATGGCTGCTCCTATTTCAGTAGTAGGTAAAGTAGTTGATGTTAATGGTGAACCTCTTGTAGGTGCCAGCGTTGTAGAAGCAGGAACATCGAACGGTACAATTACCGATTTGGATGGTGCTTTCGTACTTAGCGTTGAGCCTAACGTAACTCTCCATGTTTCTTATGTAGGTTACAAGGATCAAGAAGTTCGCGCTCACAAAGACATGGTTGTTATGCTTCGCGAGGACACACAAGTTCTTGATGAGGTAGTAGCCGTGGGTTATGGTACGCAAAAGAAGGCGAACCTGACTGGTGCTGTGACAACCGTAGATGTATCTAAAACTCTCGAATCAAAGACCGAGTCTGATGTGGCTAAAGCATTGCAAGGTGCTGTGCCAGGTTTGACTATCACCAACGCGACTGGTGACTTGGACGCTGATCCAACAGTAGTGATTCGTGGTATTGGTACCCTCTCTAACAGCGGTACTTCTACTCCTCTCTACATCGTGGACGGTGTACCAATGGAGAACCTTGGTTATCTCAACCCTAACGATATTGAGTCTATCTCAGTATTGAAGGATGCTTCTTCTACCGCTATTTACGGTACTCGTGCTGCTTTCGGCGTTGTATTGGTAACCACCAAAACTGCTAAGACTCAAGAAAAAGTATCTGTAACTTACAACAATAACTTTGCATGGAGCCACGCTACTGCATTGCCTGATTATCCAGATGTATTGACACAAGCACAAGCTTTGACCGACGCTAACACTCGTGCTGGTTTGGCTTCTGAGCTCTTCGGTATGTATCTCAACTCTGAGGCATTCATTGAGGGTGCTACCCGTTGGCAAGAGTGGGCTTCTACTCAAGGTTGGAAGAACAACAAGTCTCCTTATCGCAAGATGGAGTACGGCTTGGATTGGGATGAGAATGGTTTCTACGCTGACTGGGATGTAGCTGGCATTATGTTCAACAATGCTACTCCAAGCCAACAACACAACCTCTCTGTATCTGGTAACTCTGGTAAGACTAACTACTATATGTCTCTCGGTTACAACCACCAACAAGGTTTGATGAACTTCAATCCTGATAAAATGGATAAGTTCAACGCTACTGTAAACCTTTCTACTAAGGTTAACAACTGGTTGGAAGTAGGTGCTCGCTTCAATATGCAACACCGTATTTACAACTATCCTTATGTTCGCGGTCAGGGTACATACCAATATGTATGGCGCTGGGGTTCTTTCTTCGGTCCTTACGGTTACTTCGAGGATGCTGAGGGTCAACAATACGAAGGCCGTAACATGATTGGCTTCCGCAAAGCTGCTGCTGGTCCTGACGGTATTGGTAATGACACCTATAAGAAACGTATGAACATGCGTGCTGGTGGTTTCATCAAGTTGAACCTTGCTAAGGGCTTGACCTTCAATGGTGATTATACCTTCACATATCGCGCAGGTCGTTACAAAGGCGTAGGTTATGACGAGGATCTCGTGAACACATGGTCACTCTTCGGTGAGGACTTTGCTCACGGTGCAATCAATACTTCTACCTTTATTGAGACTGAGAATACTCACTACTACAACCACGTAGCTAACATGTTCTTGAACTACAATGGTTCTTGGAGCGGTCACAACCTCAATGTAATGGTTGGTGCTAACCTTGACAAGAGCGAGTATGAGTATTTGTACTATGAGCGTCATGGCATGCAAGACCAAAACTTGCCAGAGCTCGCTCTCTGCTCAGAGGATTATTCATATTCTCATAGCCATAGCCACGGCGGTTCTGCTGGTATCTTTGCTCGTGTTAACTATGACTACAAGGGTATCTACTTGTTGGAGTTGAGCGGTCGTTATGATGGTTCAAGCAAGTTCCCAACACACACACAATGGGCATTCTTCCCATCAGGTTCTCTCGGCTATCGTCTCAGCGAGGAGGCTTACTTCGCAGATGCTAAGCAATATGTAAGCAACTTGAAACTCCGTGCATCTTATGGTGTAATCGGTAACCAAGAAATTGGTAGCAACATGTTCCTTGAGACCATGTCTAAAACTACCAACGGTGTTAGCTGGTTAGGTACTGGCAATAGCAAGTATGACTACTTTGGTCAACCAAAAATGGTGGATCCTACCCTTACATGGGAGACTATCGCTACTACTAATGTAGGTATTGACCTCGGTTTCTTGAACAACGATTTGAACGTTAACTTCGACTGGTATCAACGTATGACTACTGGCATGTTGGCTCCAGGTCAAGAGTTGCCACAAGTAGTTGGTGCTACCGCAGCTTACGAGAACGCAGGTTCTCTCCGCACTCGTGGTTGGGAGTTGAACATCGACTGGCGTCACACCTTCCGTGATGCAGACAACTTGACTGTTCACGCTAACTTCAACCTTGCTGACTATAAGGCAGTTATTACCCAATGGGAGTCTAACGACCTCATCAATACCAAATATACTGGTAAAGAGTATGGTGAGATTTGGGGCTTCCAAACTGAGCGCTATTTCACTGCAGATGATTTCAATGCAGACGGTTCTTATAAAGAGGGCGTAGCAAGCCAAAAGGGTCTTGAGAAAGATAAAGGCTTTACATACGGTCCTGGTGATATCAAGTTCGTTGACCAAAATGGTGACGGCGTGATCAACTGGGGTTATGCAGTTGACGATGTTGAGAACAACCCAGAGGGTCTTGCTCCTGGTACCAAGGACAACCACGGTGACCTCGTGAAGATTGGTAACGAGACTCCACGCTACCAATACTCATTCCGTCTTGGCGCTGACTGGAAGGGCTTTGATATTGACCTCTTCTTCCAAGGTGTAGGTAAACGCGATATATGGAGTCCATCTGCATTCGTTATGCCTTTGACTCGTGGTGCTGACGCTATTTATGCATGGCAAACTGACTACATCACTGAGGCTGAGTACGCTGCAGCGATTAAGGGTGAAGGTACTATCCGTCAAGATGCTGCTTACCCACGTATGTGGCCAGGTAACGCAGGTCAAGGTGTAGCAAGTTCTTCTATCTTGGGTACTGGTAAGAATAACTTCTACCCACAAGATAAGTATTTGATCAATATGGCTTATCTCCGTTTGAAGAACTTGACCGTTGGTTATACTTTGCCACAAAAGTGGACTCGCAAGGCAACTATCGAGAAAGTTCGTATCTACGCATCGTTCAACAACTTGGCTGACCTCGTAAATCACACCGCTCAATACGGTTTCGATCCTGAGGTAAGTTCTGGTCGTGGTACAGGTGGCTTCGGCAACGGTACATACGGTCGTGTAGAGCCTCTCATGCGTTCGTATTCATTCGGTTTGCAAGTAACACTATAATTAATGTTTAGGAAACAGATGAATAAATATTAATTATTAATTATTAACTATTAACTAAATTGAATACAATTATGAAAAAGATAATTTTAAGTTTGATGGCTGGTATGGTGCTCTTCACAAGTTGCGACTTGCTGAACAATGATCCATACGATTCTTTCACCAAAGGTAACTTCTTCACCAGCGAGACCAACGTAGAGATGTATGCTAATTACTTCTACAATGAGTGGTCTGCATATGGTACTGGTGGTGCAAGTGGTGATTTCTACTTCAATACTTTGAATGACAACCAAGCTGTGACAGGTCTTGCAGGTTGGGGCTTCAAGAATGTATCTGCTACTGATGGTACATGGAGCGCTTGCTACCAAGAGATTCGTCGTGCTAACATCCTCCTTGAGGAGATTGATAAAGTAAACATGGCTCCATCCAGCATGGCTTACTACAAATCTCTCGCTCACCTCTATCGTGGTTGGCAACACTTCTGCCTCGTGCGCAAGTTTGGTGACTGCTACTGGGTAGATAAAACTTTGGGCAAAGCTGACGAAGACATCCTCTATGGTCCACGTCACAATCGTAACACCGTAATGGATAACATCTTGGCTGACCTCAACTACGCTGTTGAGAACATGGGTGAAAAGAATGCTTCTTCTCGTACTGCTTACAATATCTATGTAGCTCAAGCTATGAAGGCTCGCGTTTGCTTGTTCGAGGGTACATATGCTATGTATCATAAAAATGCTGAAGGTAAGTATGATACAGACCGCGCTAAGAAGTATCTGCAAGAGGCAAAGGCTGCAGCTGAGGCAATCATCAATAGTGGCAACTTTGCTTTGACTCCAGGTGCTGAGGGTTATCGTGCTAACTACAACTCTCTTGACCTCGCTGGCAACACCGAGATGATTATGTACAAGAAGTATGTTGTTGGTCTTCTCTATCACGCTACCCAAGACTACTGCTGTGGTTCTACCCAAACTAACGGTTTGAGCCGCGCTGCTTTCAACGCTTACTTGATGAAGGACGGTTCTCTCCCAACAGGTGAGGATAAGGGCGTTCTCGGTACTGAAGGTTACGATGCTGGTAAACCAGTTATCTACGCTCTTCTTGAGGCTCGTGACCCACGTCTTGCTCAACAAATTGATGGTTACTTGGGTTATGTAGGTAATGGTCGTAAGCGTTACGAGGGTATGCCAGGTCAAGAGACTGTAGCTGAGAATACTGTTTCTACTGGTTATGGTATTACTAAGTTTGACGAACCAGAGACTCCAGGTCAATTCCGTCAAGCTACCAATGGTAACGAGACCGATGCTCCTGTATTCTGGTTGGCTGAGATTCTTTTGAACCATGCAGAGGCTTGCGCTGAGTTGGGCGATGAGGCTGGTGCTAAGGCTTCTATCAATAAACTGCGTGCTCGCGCTGGTATGCCTGAGCTCAAATTGCAAGGTGACCCTGCTAACAATATGGGCGTTAGCGATCTCATTTGGGAGGTTCGTCGTGAGCGTCGCGTTGAGTTGATGTTCGACCTCAACGACCGCTACTGGTCACTCATCCGTTGGCACCAATTGGATAAGCTCGATACTCAAAAGTATCCAGAGCAAACTCAAGGTGCTTGGATTGAGGCTGGTTGGCCAATCGACCTCAATAGCGTGAAATTGACTAATGGTACTTATGGTTACATCGAGTGCAACACTACAGGTGAGCACCGTGTATTCGAGGAGAAACATTACTTGGCTCCTATCCCATCTGGTCAAGCAGCTTTGAACCCACAAATCGGTCAAAACCCAGGTTGGGAATAATCCAATCGGATAGAGTAGTTTAGAATATTTCTAAATATACTTCGAGGGCTGCCCAAAAGGCAGCCCTCTTTGTGTGGTATAGGATGGTATAGGATGGATAGGATGGTATAGGATGGTGTAGGGTGGTATAGGATGGTGTAAAGTATAAAGGTAAGTACTATGTGCTATGTAGGTAAGCAATAGTATGGTTATTGTATGGTTATTGTGTGGTGCAGATAGGGAAGTGTCGGGGAACTTGGTTAGTAGTAGAAACCAATGCCAAGGCTGACAAACTCAACCTTCGTTAAGTGGCTCTTCATCATGGCTTGTAAGAATAGATGCCATGGCAAATGATAACGCAACGCTACAGATGTATAGATCCAACCGTCTGGATTGCCTGCGCTACCTGCTTTCAATAGATCGTAAGCGTAGAAAATGGGTTTGTCTAATCGCCCCGTAGGCGATTGAATAGCCTCGCTATAAGGCTCTAATTCTTTCACAGGGTCATAGAGATAAGCACCTAAATGTAATCCCAATGAGAAATCTCCCACTACAAATGTGGGCTGCACACTCACACCTACACGCCAACAATCGCCTGCCTGTGCTGCTGATAGATTGGTCTTTTGATAATAGGTAGAGCGTTGAATATATGCACCATCGTAGAACACATCCACACCTCCACCCAAATGGAAAATAGGGTAGGCATGCCAATAGGCTGCTGCGTGCATAGACGCTACAAAAAAGGTTTGTTGATCGCGATAATACACCTGACGCCCCGAGGCGGTTGCAGCGGCTATAATAGACCATTTTTTGGCGATTGGCGATTGGTGTATTGTCGCTTGGCGATTAGGCGAGGGGGCGGAATGGCTATTAGTCGTAGGTGTGTAGCGCAGGGCTAACTCGCCTGCGAAAGTGTTGTAACCCGAATTAGGTTGGCGTACGCTACCATTGCTGATATGATACCACCCACCTGCAATACCCACTGCCCAACCCTTGGCAATAGGAAAATCAAGATACAACATCTCAGGGAAATAAAGGTTGGTTACACTACCGATACACTCGTTGGAGTTGGTTACATCCACATATAAATGCCCCTCTGGCACGGTGTTTTGATAGGTTTTGGTCATAAACGCTACACCCAAACCTGGGCGAATGCCCAATACAAAGTGCGGACGCTTGACAAACGGAATGTCCAAATAAGTGTATGGCGCAAATGCTTGTCCCAATAATTGGTGTGATAGGTGCCAATAACTGAGTCCTACGCCCAATCCCGCACCATTCCACGCTTGCAATGCCTGCCAATCGGGATGAAAAGTAGCCGAGAAATCAGCCCCCAAAATAGGTCCCACCCAATCGCCTTTCTGCTGGACAATCTTATCCACTTTGCCATCGGGCATAATCCAACCTGCACGACCACTCAAACGATAATCCACCTCCAATGCATGCAAAGGAAATAGAGCAAAAAGAGAGAATAATATACACAGAAAACGGCGCATTATCCCAATCGACTAATACGCATCAATTCTTCTTCATCCAGAATCTTAATCTTACGACCGTCAATGGCAATCAACCCCTCGCCAGCAAACTGCGATAAGGTGCGTATGGCGTTAGAGGTGGTCATATTGGACATGTTAGCCAAATCTTCGCGCGCCATATACATAGCAATAGTAGCACCGTCCTCATCAAAACCGTAGGTGTGGCGCAATGTGAGCAATGACTCTGCTAAACGACCACGGATATGCTTCTGCGTGAGATTAACAGTACGCGATTCGGAGATAGCCAAGTCTTTTGCCATAGCGGTAAGTACACTAAAACAAAACTCGTTGTTCTGTTGCACCAACTTGAGGAATGCCTCTCTGCGGACACGATATACGGCGGTAGGTTCCAATGTGCTCGCACACGATGAGTGTGCATCACCCACAATAGCACTGCGGTATCCAAACAGGTCGTGAGGCTTCAAAAGGCGAATAATCTGTACGCGCTGACCAACTCCTTCTTTTGAGAGTCTGACCGTACCATAGATAACCATCATGATATGCGTAGGCGCATCGCCCTCGCGGTGAATCATCTCGTTCTTACGGTACTTCTTTATCTCTGAATTAGTATCAATGAAGGCTTTTTGCTCTGGAGTGAGCGAATTCCAGAGGGGGTTGTATTCCCACAATTTGCCAAATTCCTCTTGATATTTACGCATACATTCGTTGATTTAGGCTGCAAAGATACAGTTTTTTTGTGAAATATGCAAAAAAAAATATGTTTATTAGCATAATTCAGATATTTTTTGTAACTTTGCAGTCGAAATTCAAATTGTATACTTAAAATTGTTTATCATGGATATATCTGTTTTGGTTCCATTGTATAATGAAGCGGAGAGTTTGCCTGCGCTGCATGAGTGGATTGCGCGCGTAATGAACGAGCACAAATTTAGTTATGAAATAGTGTTTGTGAATGATGGCTCTACCGATGAGTCTTGGCAGGTAATCAAAGACCTGCAAGCGAAAGATACTAATGTGCATGGAATATGTTTCCGCCGCAATTATGGCAAGTCGGCAGCGTTGCATTGCGGTTTCCAAATGGTGCAAGGCAATGTGGTCATCACCATGGACGCCGATTTGCAAGACTCGCCCGATGAGATACCCGAATTGTATCGCATGATTAAGGAGGAAGGCTATGATTTGGTGAGCGGTTGGAAGCAAAAACGCTATGATAATAAACTGACCAAGAACCTCCCCAGCAAACTCTTTAATGCTACTGCGCGCTGGGTGACAGGTATTCAGTTGCACGATATGAACTGTGGACTGAAAGCGTATCGCCAAGAGGTGGTGAAGAATATTGAAGTGTTCTCTGAAATGCATCGCTATATCCCTTATCTGGCAAAGAACGCAGGTTTTACCAAGATAGGTGAGAAAGTGGTACAACATCGCAAACGCGAGTTCGGCGAGAGCAAGTTTGGTATGAGTCGCTTTGTGAATGGCTATTTGGATTTAATGACATTGTGGTTCCTCAATAAGTTTGGCAAACAACCTATGCACTTCTTTGGTTTGGTGGGTAGCGTAATGTTTATGTTAGGCTTTGTGGCAATCGTGGTGGTAGGTGCAATGAAACTGCATGCGCTTGCCAATGGCATACGCGCTATGTTGGTGGGCGTGAATCCATATTTCCACTTGAGTATATTGATGATGATATTGGGCTGTATGCTCTTCTTGGCAGGCTTCTTGGGCGAGTTGGTGATTCGCAATTCCAATGAACGCAATAATTATCTAATCAAAGAGGAGTTATAGGCTTCCGGAGTCCGGCTTCCGGATTCCAATAATAAAGAATGAATAAATCTTGCGACATATTTGATTTATACCGCGAAACAAGTGTATTGACGGAGGACGATTGCGCGGATTTCTTGGTGTATGTACAGGATTCGGCTGCGCCTGTGGATGGTGCAATGGCTGTGTCGGGCTTGACTTTGGCATTGTTGGAGGGGCAGTGGAGTCCCGAACGCATGCTCTTGCTTATGAAGGCATATCCCTCCGCCAGTTGCGATAT
Organism: Paludibacteraceae bacterium; assembly: GCA_045121435.1. GTDB lineage: Bacteria > Bacteroidota > Bacteroidia > Bacteroidales > Paludibacteraceae > Colicola. Next base: position 14,930 of record JBGVFY010000040.1, read on the forward strand.
GGTGCGTGAGCGTGTTGTAGTAGGCTTGCTCATGAGTATGATGAAATATAGCGCAGTGCTACGCGAGGAGTATGATATGTTGGACAGGATGCAAGAGATTCTGACTAATGACCCCGAGCTCTGTTTTACTGCACTATGCAATATCGCGCGTACAGCACAAATCAAACATTTAGAGCGATTTAATCAGGAATTGGCAAAAGAGATTATGCCATTGATGAATCAAGTAGGCTCGGATGAGTTTTATGATGTGATTCGCAAACATCAAAGCGATATGGAGCGTATTGCTCGTATGCACTTGGACCAGAACTTCTTGATTTTCCGGACAGCCTACCAAACGCCTTTCTTCCGCGAACGCGCTGCCCATTGGCTGCTGCCATGGAACGATAACCAATTGCAGAATATGGATGAGGATGAGCGCGAACAAATGCAGAATATGATAGCCATACTGCCTATGTGCGATAGCGACAAATATGCCTTGATAGGTATGTCAAGCCTTATTCGCAATACGCTGAAAGAGCAGTTGCAAGGCGATATGATGCATCAAATAGGCGATTCGTTGGGCAGTACGAACATCATTACGAATGGGTATATTCAACAACTCTATCGCTATTTCCGTCTATCTTCTTTTACGCAAAGCACTCCGTTTGATTTGGTTAATTACTTGCGTGATACGATAGTTTATCGTTTGGTGGTGGTAGGAGAACGCGCACGCCAAACCATCAACGAAATGTTAGTCTAACATCTGTCCGAAGTTATTGGAGAGTTGAATCATTTGATCGTATTCCTCTGGCGATAGATCGTAGAAATAATAGTTGCGTGGATCTACTGGGCGACCATTTAGGCGCACCTCATAGTGCAAGTGCGGTCCCGTGGATTTACCCGTATTACCGACCAACGCAATAATATCGGAACGCCGAACCTTCTGTCCTTTGCGTACCAATGACTTATAGAGATGGGCATACACGGTTTCATAGCCAAATCCATGATCCAAAATCACCGTATTGCCGTATCCTTGTTTCCAACCAGAGAATGTTACTTTAGCATTACCCGTTGCAAATACTTCGGTGCCTGTAGGGGCGGTAAAGTCCATGCCTTGGTGGAACTTGCGCACATGATACACCGGGTCAATACGCATACCATAACCCGAGGCTACGCGAGTAAGGTCCTTGTTGAGCACAGGCTGAATAGCGGGTATGTTCTCCATGCGAATCTCTTGATTCTTAGCCATTTCGATAATATCATCATAGGACTTGGATTGTACATACAACTCTTTTGCCAATACATCCACTTTGAGCGATAGGTCGGCTGACAACTGGTTGTTGGTCATGCGTGCAATATCTTCGTAATAGGAAATCTTGCGTTGTGCGCCCTGACGAACACTCAGAGGTATAGGTTCTGCACCAAACAATACGCGATAGAGATTATCATCGCGCTGCTGCAAGTCGGCCATCACCACTTGCATTTGGTCCACCTGCTGATTGAGCGTTACCAACTGAGAATTAAGTGCCTCTTTCTCGCGTAGCAACTGCTTTTCGCGTGGCGAAGGAAAGAAGGTGAGGAACAGAAAGAGAAAAATCACGCCCAAAATAATACCACTCAGTATATACAAACCGCTTTGGCGTAACCAATATCCTATGCCTTGCTCCACTTGCTCCAATACAAGTGTCTTGGGATTGATATGAAACTTCTTATTCATTATGATTGTTGCTTTTTAGTGCGATGGTATCGCTGTTGAGTATGTTGTGTTGCTGTCTTTTGGGGTTGTTGGGGTTGTTTCCACCAAAAGAAATAACTATTCTGTTTTTGCTTCTCCTCTTTGGTGCGTGCCACATATATAGGTTGCATGGTGTAAGGATTCAAACCCGTATAGAACATAGTGGTAGCCAAGGTCATTGGGGTCGGGGTGAAATCTTGTACTTGCTCTGGTCGGTAGTGCAACTGTCGGCAACGCTCGGCCAACTGTTGCATATCTTTGTTGGTGCAACCTGGGTGCGAGGATATGAAATATGGAATCAGTTGTTGGCGCAATCCTGCTTCGGCATTGACCTGCTCAAAGAAGCGATGAAAACGCTCATATTGCTCCCACGAAGGTTTGCGCATGAGTTTAAGTACCGATTCAGAGGTGTGTTCGGGTGCAACTTTCAGTCGTCCAGACACATGGCGTGTGATTAGTTCTTTGCCATACTGCTCGCTCATCAGGTCGTAGCGAATGCCGCTGCCCACAAACGATTTTTTGATATAAGGCAGACTATCCACCTTATTATATATATGTAGCAACGGAGCAAAATCTTGGTTGAGGTTTTTACAAATGGTTGGGTGTAGGCAACTGGGGCGTGCACATTTTTCGCATAGCGACATGTCTTTGCCGTGCATGCCATACATATTGGCACTCGGTCCGCCCAAATCACTCAAATAACCTTTCCAATCGGGCAGTTTTTTTAGAATATCTATTTGGCGAAGGATATTTTGCTCTGATCGCGAAGTGATTTGTTTGCCTTGGTGCGCAGAGATAGTGCAGAAACTGCAACCACCAAAACACCCACGGTGCATACATACCGAGAAACGAATCATCTCGTAGGCGGGGATATGTTTGCCTTTGTATTTAGGGTGCGGATGGTATTGGAATGGCAAATCGTATATGGCATCCAATTCCTCGGTAGTCATTGTAGGGTAAGGTGGATTGACAACCACATATTGTTTGCCAACAGGTTGGATAATGGTGGCAGCATGAATCTTATTGCTCTCTGTCTCTATGAGACGGAAGTTTTCGGCATGTACTCGTTTGCTCTTTATTGCATCTTCGTGACTTTGTAAAATAATTGCCTCTTGCTTTTCGTTTTTTACCTTATCCGTCAAATATGCCACCTGTGGAATAGTCTCCAAACTGCAGCCTGTAGGCAGCACACCATTCTCTAAACTTTTGGCAATTGCCAAAATCTGCTTCTCGCCCATGCCATAGACCAATATATCGGCTTTTGAGTCCACCAATATGCTTGGCATCAATTTGTCCGACCAATAGTCATAGTGAGTCAATCGGCGCATGGAGGCTTCAATGCCACCAATCACCACAGGCACATCGGGATAGAGCGTTTTGAGGATATTGCAATAGGTAATGGTGCAATAGTCCGGACGCATGCCTGCTTTGCCCTCGGGGGTGTAGGCATCATCCGAACGCAGGCGTTTGGCAGCAGTGTAGTGGTTTACCATCGAATCCATACTGCCCGAAGTGACCGCAAAGAATAGTCTTGGACGCCCTAACTTCGTAAAATCGCGGTGGTCGCCGCGCCAATCGGGTTGGGGCACAATCGCTACGCGATACCCATTAGCCTCCAATACACGACCTATCACTGCCGCCCCGAAAGCAGGGTGGTCAATATAGGCGTCACCCGAGAAGAGGATTACATCCACTTCGTCCCAACCACGGAGTTGTAACTCCTTCTTGGTGGTAGGCAAATATTTCTTTAGATCAAACATTCGGTGTTGGGGTTCGGCGTCCGGCAGCCGGCAGCTGGCGTCCGGAATCATTTTACTCGGATATAGGTAATGGTGCCTTCGCTGCTGGTGAAGATACACTCTTTTCCGCTCAATGGCAATGGGGTGTTGAGAATGGAGTTACCAATCTTATGGCGCCAAAGTACCTTGCCTGTTTGCGCCTCCATTCCTAATAACAAACCATTCTTGGTGCTGACCCAAAGTGTTCCGTCTTTCTCCAATGGCATAGCAGGGTTGTGCTCGTAGCCAAAGTCGGCATGGGTAGCCCAACGCGTGATAGGCTCGTGGGTTGTAGCGTCCATTGCCACTACCGTATCCCACATACATTTGGAATATACCGTCTTGCCGTCTTCGCTCAAACCTACCGTTTCGCGTACCTTATACTCTTTGGTGCGCCAAACTGGCTCACCCGTCTCAGCATCCAAACAAGTGAAGTAACGGTCGGGAGCGGTGATAAAGATCTTGCCATCCGTTGCCACAGGCCATACGCTGGCAGGCGATAGTTTGGGGTTACCATTGCCGTTGTTCCACTTCCAAACCAATGAACCGTCAGCCAGGTTAAGGGCGTAGAAATGGGTGTCCCAACAACCAAAGTAGAGTTTGTTGTTATACACCAATGGGCGAGTGAGTACATAGTTTTTCAATTCATCGAACGACCATTTCACTTTGCCTGTATGGATATTGATTGCAAACATTCTGCCATCGCCACCACCTATATACGCAATACCCTCGTGGATAGTGGCAGCACCCATTACTGCTTGGTTGGTGGTGATATGCCATAGTTCTTTGCCCGTCTTGGCATTCAATCCATAGATAGTATAGTTGGCACTACCAAATACTACTACGCCTTCGCTAACAGCAGGTGAACCCACGATACGCATACCCGTATCAAAAGTCCAGTTGGTTTTGCCCGTCTTGAGATTGAGCGAATACATTACGCCCACATCATCGCCAATAAAGAGGCTCTTGCCATCAGTAACGGGAGTAGAGTAGATACCGCCGCGTAGTGCTTTGTGCCATACACGCTGCACATGAGGATATTCCTTGTTTACATCAAAGTTCGGACGCAAGTCCGCGTTGGAAGGTCCATACTCTTTCTTGCCAAACGGCAAACTGAGCCAATGTTGTGCGGCTTCACCAATACGCTTTTCGTTGAAACGGATACTATCTGTGATAGAAATGATAGAATATCCGTTGATACCATCTTTATCGCGCAAATTAGAGCGATTGAGTACATCGGCAATGCCATCGCAGTCATGGAGCATGTTGCGGTGGTAGTGTCCGCCCATCACACATTGCACATTGTGTTGGCGCAATACATCGGTCACATCGTACCAGTTGTCCACATCGCCATTGCGCAAAGGGTAGTGGGTAAATACAAAGATGGGTGCATCGCCAACTGCGGATACGCTATCCAAATTGTGTTTGAGCCATGCTATGTCTTGTGGAGCCACATGACCGTCTGCCATACGAATCACAGGACCCGAATTGAAGCCAATGAAGTACATGCCGTTGTGGGTAAAGGCAAAACGACTATCACCAAATACGCGGCTAAAATCCATTACACCTGACTCCGACCATGTGGTTTCGTGGTTACCCGAAGCCGCATAGAAGGGCACATTTAGTTGCTCCAATGCATCCTTGATAGATTGGAGAGAAGCATGATCACCCGACTCGGACAAGTCGCCTGTTACTACTACGAACTCGATTTCTGGATTTTGGTTAATATCTGCAATCGAGCGTTGCAAATCTTCCATGGGACGAGGGTTGCTACTGCTGATATGTGTGTCGGTCAGCAATGCAAATGAAAATAACAAGATAGAAAAGATATTCATAATTCTCAATTCAAGATTATTCTATTTGTAAATTTAAGCGTTGGCGCAATTCCTCCAAGTGTGGATTTTGCTGGGTAAGTATTTTGTATTTCTCAGATGAGGTGTATGCCACTTGTGTAGGCGCATATTCTGCTACCTCCACACGCAGTTGAATCATATCATTTTGCAATACATCGCGCACACGATCCATCAGTTGTTTGCCAAACTTAGCAAACTCCTTCCTCTGTAATTGATTGTCCACAGTAATGTGGAACTTATATTCCGAGTCTTGCACCAATTCGTAGGTGGTCATCATTGCTTTGAAGCGCTCTTCTTTCTCGAAGTGTTCTATCTGACCAACCCACGCGCTTTTGAGTTGGTCAAGTGTAAAAGGGGTTGTACGCTTTGCGTTGTTCGTATCGCTGGTGGGTTGCGTATTGGTTGCAGCGTTGGTAGTTGGGCGTTGCTGGTTCAATCCGCTTGTGCCAATCACTCCCAAATTGCCCAACGAAGGCATGGCTCCTATTGATGATTTGGGTGGAGGTGGTGCTTGCGTGGTGGGTTTGGGTGCAGGTTGTGGTGCAGGTGCTGGCTGTGCGGTTGGAGCCGCAGGAGTGGGTTGCGCCACGGGTGCGGGTTTCGAAACGGATTGTGGTACAGGTGCTACCTCAACTGGCTCGGTCAGCCGACAGAGTTTCACCAATGCTAATTCTACTGTCAAGCGTTTGTTCTTGGCGGTGCGGTAGTTGATGTCGCAGGTGTTCATGATGTCCAATGCGTTGAACAACCACTTAGCAGCGCATCGTTGGGCTTGCTCTTGATAGTGTTGGCGAATGGCATCCGAAGTTTCTAAGAGTTGCACGGTGGCTGCATCTTTGCTCACCAATACATCACGCAGGTGTTGGGCAAAGCCCGTGATGAAATGCCCTGCATCAAAGCCTTTAACCAATACATCGTTCAGCAACAGCAATGCTGCACTGACATTACCCGCCAGTGCTGCGTCCACCAAGCGGAAATAATAGTCGGTGTCCAATACATTCAGTACCTCAATGGCTTGTTCGTAACTGATTTGTGTTCCGCAGAACGATACCAGTTGGTCGAATATACTCAAGGCATCACGCATACCGCCATCGGCTTTCTGTGCCACTACATTCAGTGCTTCTTCGCTGGCGTTGATGCCTTCTTGTTGCGCTACATACTGCAAATGATGAATGGTGTCCGCCACCGTAATTCGGCTGAAGTCATATACTTGACAGCGGCTCAAAATGGTAGGTAACACCTTGTGCTTCTCGGTGGTAGCCAGAATAAAGATAGCATACGAAGGTGGCTCCTCCAAGGTCTTCAATAGGGCATTGAATGCACCTTGCGAGAGCATGTGTACCTCATCAATGATATACACGCTATATTTGCCAATTTGTGGTGGAATACGCACTTGGTCAATCAGCGAACGGATATCTTCCACCGAGTTGTTGGATGCGGCATCCAACTCGTGGATATTAAATGAACGCTGCTCGTTGAACGCTACGCATGATTCACATTGATTGCAAGCATCGTGTTCTGCGGTCGGATTGAGGCAGTTGATAGTCTTGGCAAAGATTCGTGCACAAGTTGTTTTGCCTACTCCGCGTGGTCCACAGAAGAGGTACGCATGCGCTAAGTGATTGGTGCGTATAGCGTTACGCAGGGTCTGCGTAAGAGCCTGCTGACCCACCACACTTTCGAAAGTGGTAGGGCGATACTTTCTTGCTGAAACGATATAATTTTCCATAAATATCTAATTAACGCGCAAAGGTACAAATAAATTTGCACATTTGCAAAAAAAAGTGTACCTTTGCACCCAAATTTTGTAATTATGGTAGAAACACAAGAAAAATGGACAACCGAGATTCGTCCAAAAGATAGTCTTTTATCGGTAGATTTCAAGGAGATTTGGCGTTATCGCGACTTGATGATGCTCTTCGTAAAGCGTAACATTATCACGCAATACAAGCAGACTGTGCTTGGTCCGTTGTGGTATGTTATTCAGCCTATGATGACTACTATTATGTATATGGTGGTGTTCGGTGGTATTGCTAAGATTTCGACCGATGGTTTGCCACAACCGCTCTTCTATTTGGCGGGTATCAGTTTTTGGCAATACTTTGCCGACTGTTTGGGCAAGACTTCTAATACCTTTGTGACCAATGCAGGAATTTTTGGTAAGGTCTATTTCCCTCGTTTGGTGACTCCGTTGAGCGATGTGATTAGCAACCTTGTGCGCTTTGGTATTCAGTTTGGTTTGTTCTTGGTGGTGTATGCTTATTATGCGTTATTCACTGATGTTCAGATACATACCAACTGGTACGCACTGATGTTCCCTGTGCTTGTTGTCATGCTGGCAGGTTTGGCGTTGGGCTTTGGTATCTTGTTTTCCAGTATGACGACCAAGTACCGCGACTTGCAACTATTGCTGAGTTTCTTTGTCAGTCTTTGGATGTACGCTACACCAGTCATTTATCCACTTTCTACCATTACCAACGAGAAATTGCTTCTTATTATGCAACTTAACCCATTGACCGGTATCGTAGAGTTCTTCAAGTATGGTATGTTGGGTGTAGGTAACCACGATTGGTGGATGCTGGGCTATAGTTTTGGCTTTATGGTAGTGCTTTTGGCTGTGGGTATCGTAGTCTTTAATAAGGTGCAAAAGTCCTTTATGGATACGGTGTAATGTCGCGCAAACGCGAGGTGACGCACGCTGCGCGTGGGCAGTGGCTCTTCGAGCGGTAACGGCGACTATGTCGCGGTAACCCGCCAACGGCGCACAACCTCGCAAAGCGACACAACCTCGGCAAAGCCGACATAACGTGAAATAAAATGAAACTCTACCCCAATTGTAAAATAAATATCGGTTTGCGTGTAGTGCGCAAGCGTGAGGATGGGTACCATGATTTGGAAACTATCTTCTACCCAGTCATAGGTTTGCACGATGAGTTGGAGGTGGAGAAATCAGATGAGTTTGCTTTCGTTCTTGATGGTTTGGTTGTTGATTGTTCACCTACAGACAACCTTATATATAAGGTGTATAAGCGCATGCAGGAGCGTTTCCCGCAAGTGGGAAGTGTTAAAATCACTTTCAAGAAGAATATCCCTTTTGGTGCAGGTCTTGGTGGCGGTAGTAGCGATGCGGCTCACATGGCTATCGCTCTTAACGAACTTTTCTCCCTCGGCCTTACACGCGAACAATTGGCAGAAGAGGTGCGCCCTTTGGGGGCAGATTGTCCATTCTTTGTGTATAATACCCCTTGTTATGCCGAAGGTATTGGTGATAAATTATCCCCTATCTCGTTGGATTTGAGTGGCTTGCGCCTTGTAATGATCAAACCTGCTTGTGGTGTCTCTACCAAAGAAGCGTATGCGGGCATAAAACCGAAAGGTAAGTGCGAAGTCTTTAGTGACCTTAAAGACCTTAACGACCTTACTGTCCTTACCGCTCTTACCAACGATTTTGAAGAAACCGTTTGTAAGGTTCATCCTGAAATTGCAGAAATAAAACAACGCCTGCTGAATGCAGGCGCTGTGTATGCGGCTATATCGGGTTCAGGCTCAACAGTCTTTGGATTGTTCGAGAACGATGCGGAAGGTCGTACCGACGCCCAACTGCGATTGCTTCACGAAGAGTTTGCCTCGATGGTAATTCTCGATGATACGCTTGCCTAAACTCAATCCTAATCCCCAACCGCGTTTCTTGCTGGTATAACCAGGTTGGAAAATTCGTTTGAAGTTTCTGCGGTCTATTCCCTTGCCCGTGTCGGTAATATCAATAATTAGTTGCTCCTGTTCTCTTAGCGAAGCGTTCCAGCAGCGAAGCGGTCTAACTTCTCTCAGCGAAGCGGTCTTCACTTCAATAGTGATACTCCCTTTCCCTTCCATCGAGTCGATGGCATTCTTGCAGATGTTTTCAATTACCCACTCAAAGAGTGGCACACAAAGCATTGCTCTCGCCTCAGCGGGGTCCCCGAAAACGCTCGTGGCGTTTTTGGGTGCTCTTAACCTCTCGCCTTTCGCCTCTTCGCCTAATAACCGATATTCTATCTTATTAGATGTTCGCGCGCGCATATAATCCATGGCGGATTGTACTACAGGTAGTACCTCGTGTTGCTCCAATGTAGGTTGCGAGCCAATCTTAGAAAAACGCTCGGCAATCATTTGAAGGCGGCGAATGTCCTCATCCATTTGTGGGAGGAGTGGGTCGTTAGGGTAGGTGGCTTTCAGCAGTTCGTTCCATGCGTTGAGCGAGGAAATGGGGGTGCCAAGTTGGTGGGCTGTCTCTTTGGAGAGTCCTACCCATAGGCTATTCTTCTCGCTGCGTTGCACCATGAGCAATGCAATGGCTGCTAAGCCTGCGAGGGCAAACATGACAAGTAGTTGAATATAAGGAAAATAAGCCAGCCAACGCAATGTAGAAGATTGCTCGTAGTAGATGTATTGCATCACGCTGTCGGAGATGCGCACTTCGATAGGTTCTTGTGTGGCACGAAGCTCGTTAATTTTTTCGATATAAAAGGTTTCCACATTGCGTTTTGGCTCACGCACATTGCGGGAAAGCAGAAGATTGTAGGCGGTATCCACCATATAAACGGGGATGGTGGTATTGCCTTCCATGACTTGTAGAAGGAGGTCGATATTGTCGTTCTCGCCTGCTAAGATAAACTGTCGTGTGGCCTCTGCCCAAAGTTCGATTTTCTTTTGCTCCTCTTCTTGCAGAGTGTTTACTATGTTGCTGGTTGTCAGCGAACTAACCACTACTACAATAACGAGTAGCAGGGTGATTCCTATACTGAGTATGTTGGAATTGATTTTGTTCATAAATCTTCAAACTGTAATTTCGCTGCAAAATTACGATTTTTTTTTGAAATCTACAAATCTGGCATGGAAATTGTGTAAAATAGAGTAGGGAGATCGTTGGAATCTTCCTGAATATAAAATCATTAACCCTTAAAACCAAACCAAAACTATGACAACTGGAACAAAGATGCTACTCGCTCTGTTGGGCGGAGCAGTAGTGGGAGCAACAGCAGCATTGATGCTCGCTCCAAAAAGCGGTAGAGAACTGCGTGCAGAGATCGCAGCAATCGCTCGCGAGAAGTACAAAAACATGAACATGGATGAGATCTCTCATCTCGTGGACAAAGTGATGAAACGCATCAAGAATGGACTGTGCAACTGCCAATGCAAAGCCGATCTCGAAGCCGCAGTAGAAGATGCAGCTAAAAAGTAAACTTGAAACAAGCAGGAAGGAAACAACTTCCTGCTTGTGCTTGAATAAAGACAACATAGACAATAACTGCGCGCGCCAACATTGCGCTTGCACAAGTAAAAAACAAAATTATGAAAACAAGTATATATAATCAGTTACTTACTGATACTCAAGCATATCTGAAATCGCAATACCAGTTGCTGCAAGTGCGGAGTGTGGAGCAGACCAGTCAATTGATAGGGCTGATTATTGCCCTATTTGCCATCACGGCAATCGTGGTCGTAGGGTTGATATTCTTCGCTATTGCTTTGGCGGCATGGCTCGAACAATGGCTGCCTATGTGGGCATCCTACCTCGTGATTGCAGGGGCAATGGGATTGATTGCGTTGGCAGTGTATTGGGGTAGAACATTATGGTTTGTTCGCCCAATCGAAAAGCACCTCAGTGCAGTGGTATTGGATAATCCTGCTTCGCTGAAGCAACAGAAACAAGCGATTGAGAATCAAGCTGCTATGCAGCGCGAGTTGCTTGAACGAGATGTCGCGGAAATACAACGCGATTGGTCGCAAGTGCAACAGATATGGCAGATGATTCGTGGTTTGTTGGCAGGCGGAAGTGATAAAGATGTTAGGTAGAAAGTAGGGTGATCATTCGGTGAGATTCCGATGAGGTTCCGATGAGGTTCCAATCAGGTTCCAATGAGGTTCCAATCAGATTCCAATCCAAACAGGTGGCATGTAGGTGGCAAATCATAGGCAAACCACCAGAAACAAAGAGGAGGATGTGTGAAAACATGTCCTCTTTTTTGTGCTGCATAACATGTGGTTAAATGCAAATTTGATAGGTGCAGGTTGCAAAAAGGGGATTAAAAAATAATTAACAATTATTTATTTGCACAAATGAGAAAAAAGTTGTACCTTTGTGCGCTAATTTGGCAGAGTGCGGAAATTAACAAATCAACTTTATACATTAACCCGACCGAGGATAGAGGAACAGGAATAAGTACTCACCCCATCCGAGGTCACAAAAAAAATCTAAAAAACAATGAAACCAACTCACATTGAGCATCTTGGAATCGCTGTAACAAGTTTGGAAGAGGCTATGCCATTCTTCGAGTTCTTAACTGGTGGTAAATGCTACTCTATCGAAGAGGTAGCAGACCAAAAAGTAAAAACCGCTTTCTTTAAAGTAGGTGAGGTTAAAATCGAGCTTCTCGAGGCAACCGCTCCAGAGTCTTCAATCGCAAAGTTCATCGAGAAAAACGGTGGCAAAGGTGGTATTCACCACGTAGCATTCAACGTTGATAGCGTTGAGGAGGCATTGGCAGAGGCAGAGGCAGCAGGTATTCAATTGATTGACAAGGCTCCACGCAAAGGCGCTGAGAACTTGATGATCGCATTCTTGCACCCAAAATCAACCAAAGGCATTTTGACCGAGCTCTGCGAGCAACCTAAATAATTTGGACTAATAAAATCATTATAAGAAATGGATACAACAAAATTACAAAAACTGATTGACAACCGCGTGAAAGTAGCAGCTGGTGGCGGTGAAGCAGCAGTAGAAAAACATCACGCAAAGGGCAGCTATACTGCTCGTGAGCGTATCAACATGCTCCTCGATGAGGGTTCATTCGAGGAAGTGAACATGTTCCTCACCCACCGTTGCCACGACTTCGGCATGGAGAAAAAGGTCTTCTTGGGTGACGGTGTAGCAGTAGGTAGCGGTACAATCGATGGTCGTTTGGTGTTCGTTTTTGCACAAGACGCAACCGTAATCGGTGGTTCATTGAGCGAGACCATGGCGTTGAAGATTTGCAACGTGATGGATCAAGCAGTGAAATTGGGTGCTCCTATCATTGGTTTGAACGATTCAGGTGGTGCTCGTATTCAAGAGGGTGCTTGCGCGTTGGCAGGTTACGCAGAGATCTTCGAGCGTAATATCTTGGCTTCAGGCGTTGTGCCACAAATCTCTGTGATCTTTGGCCCTTGCGCCGGTGGTGCGGTTTATAGCCCAGCTTTGACCGACTTCATCATGATGACCGAGCAAAACTCATACATGTTTATCACTGGTCCAAAGGTAGTGAAGAGCGTGACAGGTGAGGACGTAACCGTAGAGCAATTGGGTGGTGCGAAAGTACACGCAACCAAATCTGGTGTTACTCACTTTGTAGCAGCTACCGAGGAAGAGGCATTGGCAGAGGTTCGCCGTCTCGTTAGCTTCATTCCACAAAACAACATGGAGGAGGCTCCACTCATGAAGTGCACCGATGATCCAATGCGCGTGGAGGAGAGCTTGAACGAGATCGTTCCAGATGATCCAAACAAACCATACAACATGAAGGACATCATCTACACTATCGTAGATAATGGCGACTTCATGGAGGTTCAAAAAGACTACGCAAAGAATATCATCTGCGGTTTCGCTCGTTTCAACGGTCGTTCAACTGGTATTATCGCTAACCAACCAAGCTGGTTGGCAGGTGTGTTGGACTGCGACGCTAGCCGTAAAGCAGCTCGTTTCGTTCGTTTCTGCGACGCATTTAATATCCAAATCCTTACCCTCGTGGATGTTCCTGGCTTCCTCTGCGGTACAGGTCAAGAGTACGCTGGTATCATCGATCACGGAGCAAAATTGATGTTTGCTTTCGGTGAGGCTACTGTACCTAAGGTAACTGTAACAATCCGTAAGTCATATGGTGGTAGCCATATCGTGATGAGCTGTAAACAACTCCGCGGCGATGTATGCTACGCATGGCCAAACGCTGAGATCGCTGTGATGGGTGCAAGTGGCGCAGTAGGTGTGCTCCAAGCTAAAGCTATCAAAGCTATCGAGGATCCAGAAGAAAGAAAGAAATTTATCGCTGAGAAGGAGGCTGAGTACAAAGACTTGTTCGCAAGCCCATATCAAGCAGCTAACCGCGGCTATATCGATGATATCATCGAGCCACGCAACACTCGTAAGCGTATCGTTCGCGCATTCGAGAACTTGCAAACTAAGCGCTTGACCAACCCTCTCAAGAAACACTCAAATATTCCATTGTAATATGACACTACTTGCAATAACATCTCAAACATGGATCATCACCGGACTCGGTTTCGGTATGGTGGTGGCTCTTTTGGGTGTGTTTGTCTTTCTGATGAAGTTGCTGGGTTATATCATGCAACCTCGCGTGAAAGCAAAGAAAGTGGAGAACGCTCCTGCAACAGCTGAGGAGAATGTGACCTACACCAAGAGCGAATTTAGCGATACAGTGACGCTGACAGCTGACTGTACCGCAGCTATCGCGCTCGCGTTGCACCTCTATTATAATGGTGTACACGACGAGGAAGATACCAAAATTACTATTCAACCACACCGTACACAATGGAATAACAAGATGTACGGCATGAACAATTTACATCGTTAAGAACATGAAAAAAGGATTTAGTTTTATCATTGGCGGTCAAAAATACGATACTACCGTCAAAGAAAAAGAACCTAATATTGCAGAAGTAGTTGTAAACGGTACTTCTTTCATTGTAGAGTTCAAGAAAAATGAGTCAAAGAAAGTGAAAGCAGCTCGCTCAGTTGCTCCTACAACTACAACAGTGGCTGCTGCTCCTGCTCAACCTGCTGGTGCTGCAACTGTGAAGAGTCCATTGCCAGGTAGTATTGTGAAGGTGATGGTTAAGCCAGGCGACAGCGTGAAGAAGGGCGATACCCTCCTCACTATGGAGTCAATGAAGATGGAGAACATCGTGGCAAGCGAGTACACTGGTACAGTGAAGAACGTACTCGTTCAACCAGGTCAAAACGTAATGCAAGACGACAAACTCGTTGAGATTGAGACAGTTGCTGTGGCTGCTGCTCCTGCTGCTCCAAAGCCAGCACCAGTAGCACCTAAGGCTGCTCCTGCCCCAGCGCCAGCTCCAGCACCAGCTCCTGCACCTGCTGCAGCTCCTGTAGGTGGCACTAAGGTGACAAGTCCATTGCCAGGTTCTGTAATCAAAGTAAATGTGACCGAAGGTCAAGCAGTGAAGAAAGGTGACACATTGCTCGTACTCGAGAGTATGAAGATGGAGAACCCTATCTTGTCTGACTGCGACGGTACAGTGACCAAGATCGCTGTAGCTGCTGGTCAAAGTGTAATGCAGGAAGACCTGCTCGTAGTAATCGGTTAATCACAATAGTATGCAAGGTATATTAGAATTTTTCCAGACAATGGGATTCCTGCACATGGATTGGCGTCAAGGTGTGATGCTGCTCCTGTCGTTCTTCCTGTTGTGGCTGGCGATTAAGAAGGAATTCGAGCCATTGTTGCTCCTTCCTATCGCTTTTGGTATGTTGCTCACTAACTTGCCAAATGCGAATATGTACCACCCAGAATTGTGGGCAAACTTCCTTGATGCAAGCCACGAGGGCTATCATAGCTATGGCTACATCATGAAGAATGCAGGTCTGTTGGATGTGCTCTATATCGGTGTGAAAGCAGGATTGTATCCATGTTTGATCTTTATCGGTGTAGGTGCGATGACCGACTTTGGTCCGCTGATCTCTAACCCAAAATCATTGATGTTGGGTGCTGCGGCTCAGTTGGGTATCTTCATCACATTCTTCTGCGCCAACGCATTGGGCTTTACTCCTGTCGAGGCTGGTTCAATCGGTATTATCGGTGGTGCTGACGGTCCTACTTCTATCTTCTTGACATCGAAGTTGGCTCCTCACTTGCTCGGTCCTATCGCTATTGCGGCATATTCGTACATGGCATTGGTACCAGTGATCCAACCACCTATCATGCGTGCGTTGACTACTCCAGAGGAGCGTAAGATCAAGATGAAACAACTCCGTTCTGTGAGCAAAGTTGAGAAGATTGTCTTCCCTGTGATCATCACTGCTATCATTGCGTTGATTTTGCCTGACGCTGCTCCATTGGTAGGCTGCTTGATGTTGGGTAACTTGATGAAGGAGTGCGGTGTGGTTGACCGTTTGAGCAAAGTGGCTCAAAACGAGTTGATGAACATCGTGGTTATCTTCCTCGGCTTATCTGTAGGTGCTACTGCTACTGGTGCTACCTTCTTGAATATCAAGACCATCATGATTCTCTCAATGGGTATCGTGGCATTTAGTATGGGTACTGCAGGTGGCGTGCTTTTGGCTAAGTTCATGAACTTGTTCTCAAAGGAGAAGATCAATCCGCTGATTGGTTCTGCGGGTGTGAGTGCTGTGCCAATGGCTGCTCGTGTGAGCCAAATGGAGGGTCAAAAAGCTAACCCAAGCAACTTCCTCCTTATGCACGCTATGGGTCCAAACGTAGCAGGTGTGATCGGTTCTGCTGTGGCAGCAGGTATCTTGCTAACCATGCTCGGATAAGTATCTTATACTTAAATCATAAAAAAAAGAGCCTTTTTCGGCTCTTTTTTTTGTGTATGTCAAAAAAAAGTAGTACCTTTGCACCGACATTTATGGTCTATAACTAACTTGGGTGCAAAAGGTACCCGTAAAACTAATTAAAATAAGATGAATATTGTAAGAAAGGAGATTACTCTCCCTGATGGGCGTGTGATTACGCTCGAAACTGGCAAGTTGGCTAAGCAAGCCGACGGCGCCGTGATGGCTACTCTTGGCAACACCATGTTGCTCGCCACTGTTTGCTCCGCTAAGGATGCAGTTCCAGGTACGGATTTCATGCCGCTTACCGTTGAGTACAAAGAGAAATTTGCTTCTGCAGGTCGTTTCCCAGGCGGTTTCACCCGTCGTGAGGGCAAGGCATCTGACTACGAGATCCTGATTGCTCGTCTCATCGACCGTGCGTTGCGTCCATTGTTCCCTGCTGATTACCACGCAGATACATTCGTGAATGTAACCATGTATTCTGCTGACGGCATTGATATGCCAGAGTCTATCGCTGGTCTTGCAGCCAGTGCTGCGTTGGCTTGCTCCGATATCCCATTCGAGGGCCCAATCTCTGAGGTACGCGTAGCACGCGTGAATGGCGAGTTCGTGATCAACCCAACCTTCCAACAATGCGAAAATGCTGATATTGAATTGGTTGTAGCTGCTACTATCGACAATATCATGATGGTTGAGGGTGAGATGAAAGAGGTTAGCGAGGCCGATATGCTCGAGGCTATCAAGGTAGCTCACGCTGCTATCATTCCACAATGTCAAGCACAACTCGAGATGATGGAGGCTTATGGTAAGACTGTTAAACGCGAGTACTGCCACGAGCTCAACGATGAGGAACTCCGCCAAGCTGTTCATGACTTCAGCTATGCTCGTGCTTATGCACAAGCTACTGCTGCTGACACCAATAAGCACCACCGCGAGGAGATGTTCACCCAAATCCGCGAGGACTTCAAGACCGAGAAAGCTGAGTATATGGCTGCTCGTGCAGAGGCACTCGGCGTAGAGGTGGATGACATTGAGGCACTCGTAAACAAATACTACCACGATGTAGAGAAAGAGGCAATGCGTCGCTCTATCCTCGATGAGGGCAAGCGTTTGGATGGCCGTAAGACTACCGATATCCGTCCTATCTGGTGCGAGGTTTCTCCACTGCCAGGTCCTCACGGATCTTCTATCTTCACCCGTGGTGAGACCCAATCACTCTCTACTGTTACTCTCGGTAACAGCCGCGATGAGAAGATGATTGACGAGGCATTGATCCAAGGCACAGAGAAGTTCTTGCTTCACTATAACTTCCCTCCATTCTCTACTGGCGAGGCACGCCCACAACGCGGTGTTGGTCGTCGTGAGATTGGTCACGGTAACTTGGCTTGCCGTGCGCTCAAGAGCATTGTTCCTGCTGACTTCCCATACACTATCCGTGTAGTGAGCGATATCCTTGAGTCTAACGGTTCTTCTTCTATGGCTACCGTTTGCGCAGGTACTCTCGCCCTCATGGACGCTGGTGTACCTATCAAACCAGTTTCTGGTATCGCTATGGGTCTTATCTCTGAGTGCAAGGGTACTAAGTACGCTATCCTCAGCGATATCCTTGGCGACGAGGATCACCTCGGTGATATGGACTTCAAGACCACTGGTACACGCGACGGTCTTACCGCTTGCCAAATGGATATCAAGGTGGACGGACTCAGCTACGAGATCCTTGAAAACGCTCTCGCACAGGCTCACCAAGCGCGTATGTACATCCTTGACAAGATTGAGGAGACTATGCCTGCTCCACGCCCAGACCTCAAGCCTCACGCTCCACGCATTGTATCCTTCATCATTCCTAAGGATATGATTGGTGCAGTAATCGGTCCTGGTGGTAAGATTATCCAAGGTATCCAAGCTGAGACAGGTGCTGTTGTTTCTATTGATGAGGTTGCAGAGGGCGGTAAGGTAGAGGTTGCATCTAACAACCAAGAGTCTATGGATGCTGCTATCGCTAAGATCAAAGCTATCGTGGCTATCCCAGAGGTTGGCGAGGTGTACGAATCTACCGTTAAGTCTATCATGCCTTACGGTTGCTTCGTAGAGTTCATGCCTGGCAAAGAGGGCTTGCTCCACATCTCTGAGATCGATTGGAAACGCTATGAGACTATGGAAGAGACAGGCATCCAAGAGGGTGATAAGATTACCATTAAGCTCATGGAGGTAGATGAGAAGACGGGTAAGTTCAAACTCAGTGCGAAGGCATTGAAGGAGAAACCAGAGGGTTATGTAGAGCCTGCTCGTCCACAACGCCCAGAGCGCGGTCCTCGTCCTGAGCGTCGTGGTCCACGCCCAGAGCGCAACCCTGAGGCTGATGGTGCTCGCCTCCGTCGTCATTAATACAATCGGTATCGTCATCATTAATATAATCGGTATCGTCATCATTAATACGATTCGTATGCTTATATATAAATAGGTTCGCGCGCGCGAACCTATTTTTTTATGTTTTTTATTGACAATAATTAACATCCTATTGACGCCAATTGTCTTAAACATACCTTGCCGCTTCATTCCTGTTCAAAATTGTTTTTAATTGTCTCCAATATTATCTTTGTTGTCTTAAATACTCTCCGAGTAATCCGATAGGACATAAATCGGATATGGTGTAATCGTGTGTATATCAGTTGATTATAAAATTCACTTCCGATAATGCTTGCAAAGTATGGAAAAAACGCATTTTTGTAGTACCTTTGCACTCGATTTCGATGAAAACTATTATCATTTTGTTTTGCCCACCAATGCGGCTATGCTGCATTCTTTTGGGCAAAAACAAAAGTTGCTCGTTGATTTTTAATTATTTTTGTAGCTCGCATAGCGAGCGTATTTTTGTTACAAAAGTAATCCTTGAATTGACAACAATTGACAATATAATTGACATCAATTGTCTTATTATTAACCCTTTAACCCATTATTTCATTTTATGTTCAACACACACCTAAACTCCGAGTGTCACGACACACTCATCACCCCCAACCTCCAACCTAACCAACTACCTCCTTTCCTCGAGCAAGCCCTCTCCGTTGCCCCTGAGGGCGAAACGCGCGACATGCTATTGCTCTCATTACTAACCAATTGCGCTTACGCACTCCCTGCCATGCGTATGCTCCACGGTCGTCCTCACCACACCTACAGCTCCGAACTGCTGACCATGATTGTCGCCCCTGCAGCCTCGGGCAAAGGCATTATGAACTACGGTCGTCTGCTCCTCCAAGCCATCGAGGGCAACAACGGCAAGCAGGTCTATATCCCCGCCAACTCCTCCGCTTCAGCTCTGCTGAAGATGATGGACGAGTATGACGGACGCGGTATCGTCTTCGCCACAGAGATGGACACACTCACCCAAACCCTCCGCGCCGCCTATGGGCAGTTTGGCGACATTGTCCGTTGTATCTTCGAGCACGAGACCGTCAGCCAACTCCGCCGCCAGAACAACGAGTTCATTGAGATTCGCTCTCCGCGTATTGCCATGCTCCTTTCGGGTACCCCCAACCAAGTGTCGCCTCTCTTGCGCAACCGCGAGAACGGACTCATGTCCCGCTTCGCTTGCTATGTGGTCAACAATCGCATGGACTTTGACGACAATGTGTGGGATGTCGAAGGCGAAGGCAATACCCCATCTGAAGCCATTCTCTACGACCGCCTCGCTAGGGAACTGGGCGACCGCTATCTGTGGATGGAGACGGCAGGTCATGAGTGCTACTTCTACCTCTCCGATGCTCAACTCAAGACTATCCGCCGTATGTTCCGCAGCGAGTATGACACCTACAGCGCAGAGTTTGGCGATTTGTTTGACGCCTCGCTCAAGCGTATGCCTGTGATTATGAAGCGTATTGGTATGATCCTTACGGGCTTGCGTTTGGATATGACCAAACCTTTGCCCGAGCGTGTGGTCTGCTCCGAGGAGGATTTTCAGACGATGCTTTTGATGGGTCACAAACTGCTCATGCACGCAGCGATGGTGTTTCAGATGATGCCCGAGCTGAAGGCCACACCTGTGGGCGAGATAGGTGGCAATATGCTTCAGCGCCAGTTCTTCCAAATGCTCCCCACGGACTTCACCAAGCAGGATGCCATTACGCAAGCGGAAGTCCTTGGAGTGAGCGTAAAGACGATAGAAGTTTGGTTGCAGAAATATATAGAATCATCACATATTGAACGAGTTATGCACGGCAGTTACCGCAAAGCAATATGTAAAACGGCGTAAATAGGATTTATAGGTTTTATAGGTTTTTCAGGGTTTGCAAAACCTATAAAACCTGAAAAACCTAAAAAACCTAATTCATAGTTTGTTCCTCTCTCGGCGTATTTGCCGAGTATCACCTTTATCTACACCTCCCCTTTTAGGGGGAGGTCGGGAGGGGGCTTCCAATCCCTTATCTCTACTATGACATTACTATGTGATTACTATGATATTCCTATGTCATTCAAAGCACTTCATTATACATTACCTAAACCCGAAAAAGGACAATCTGTTTAAGTATTGTTTATATTGTTGGTTGTAATTGTGGATATTGTTGTCAATCTTTCCGTTTATAGTTTAGATAGTTTAGATTTCTGCGCAAGCGCAAGGAGGTTATTGTGGAACATAATTGTTTTTAATTGTTTCCTAAGTTGTCGATATTGTCTTCAACAAATCCCTTGCCGCTGGGGTGTGTTGTTCCCCAGCGGAAGAATTGTTAATGTTGTTTTTATTTAAAATCTTTTTATTTATTTTGGCAGAATATAAAACCATTGCGCCCGTCGAAGGTATCACGGGAAAACTTAAAAAAAAAGAAAAAAGTGTGTTTGGTCTGATTTTTGCACGCGACTCTCGAGGGGCGGTCATTCGTCCCATGAAGAAGGAAGTGTATGTTATTCAGAACCCGC
>JBGVFY010000041.1:0-2633 GCA_045121435.1 Paludibacteraceae bacterium
AAGTGGTTGGTCAAGAACTGTTCCCACTGGTACGAATCCATGTTATGTTACTACTGCGGCGGCTATTTCTTCTGCAAGTACAGCAACTATCTCTGGTTGGAGTGATGTTTCCAACCTTGTTGAGAATGGAGCCAATGGTGCAACTGGTGCAACAGGCGCTACTGGTAACACTGGTGCAACAGGAGCGACTGGAAAAACTGGAGCAACGGGCGCTACTGGAGATACAGGTGCAACTGGAGATACTGGTGCCACTGGGGCAACAGGTAATACGGGTGCAACAGGTGCGACTGGAAAAACTGGTGCGACAGGTAGTACGGGTGCAACTGGGGCTACGGGGGCAACGGGTAGTACGGGCGCCACGGGTGCCACTGGCGTAGCGGCAAACGTAGAAGTCGTGGTCAACAGCATTAGTTATCTTAACAATACAGCCAATCTGGGAGTAGTGTTATGGGTTGAAGGTAGCCAAAGAACACCAACCTCTCATAGATGGACAAAGGGTAGTTCTACAACCTCTATAGGTAGTGGCGCTACACTTAACGTAAGCGATTTAAGCGCAACATATTATTGTACTGTTACATGGGCATAAAAAGGAACGAATAAAGGAGTAGCAATGAAAATTTGTTTATATGCGATTGCAAAAAACGAGATAAAGGAAGTTGATTCGTGGTATGAATCAATGAAAGAAGCGGATGAAATTATTGTTTTGGATACTGGTTCAACAGACGGAACACCAGAGCGTTTACGAGAATTGGGCGTGACAGTATACCAAAAGGAATATAAAAAACCATTTCGGTTTGATGTGGCAAGAAACGATTCGGTAGATTTGGCATATCAAACCGATTGTGATATATTTGTCACAACAGATTTTGATGAACGGTTTAATAAAGGTTGGGCAGATATTCTTAGGTCTGAGTGGGATGTAAACAAACATACCCGCGCCGCATACGATGATTTTATTGGCGACAACGGAACACAAGGGTCACTTAATTGGATTCATAATAGAGAATGGCGGTGGCAATATCCTTGCCATGAAATTATGGTTCGTAATGGTAATAAGTGGTATACCTACGATGAAGAATTGGATTTGCGCGGCAAGGTTGTGTTAAGACATTATCAAGATTTTACAAAGAGTCGGGCGCAATATTTGCCGCTATTGGAAATTCGTATTAACGAAAATCCAGACGATGTTACATCGTGGGGATATTATTTGCGCGAATTGATGTATGTGGCTGATTATGACAAAATGGTTAGTTATTATGATGATTTATGCGCCAAACATTTTGGCGGCGTAGATTGGGCGTGGTGTCTTATTTGGCTTGCTGTTGCTTTTGACAATAAGGGCGACAGACATAAGGCGCAACAATTATTATTTGAATCCTTGTTGATAGACAATCGCTTTAGAACGCCATATGTTATGTTGGCAGATATGTTTAACGCATCTGGTAAATATGCTGTGGCAGAGGGTGTGTTAAAACAAGGATTAAAAGATACAGATGCGAACGCACGTTCGGTGTTTTTGGACAATGACGATGTATGGAATTGGCGTTATTATGATTGGTTATATGCTGTTTGTATTAATCAAGGTAAAACAGACGAAGCATTTAAATGGATATGTTTGGCATTGCAAGATGCGCCCAATAATATCACTGTTCGTCAACATTATGAATCTTGTTTAGAACAATTATAAGGAGGTGGATATATGGGTACAGGTACTGGCTCGATAGATTTAAGTACATTGAATAATTTACATACCAATCTCACACAACACTTCTGGTTTAATTCTAATGCTGGTGCCGCCTATGGCACTGGTGTTCACATGACATTATCATCGCAAGCAGAATTTATTGCGAATCCAACGGGGCAGAATATTCTGATGAATACAGATGGAATTAGTATTCGGAATGGCGTTGCACCCTTAATGGTATTAGATGATAATTCGTTGGACTTCAATGTCGTTGCTGATGCAGAGCAGGGTACATATAATAATATCGCAACATTTGGCGTTGTTACACGCATAGGAGGTAACAGTGAATATTCTGCCGTTATTGAGGCTGGTAGATTTGGAATAGAGAGTGGGAGCGGAGCAATCTTGTTCAATATTTCTCCAAGCGGTAATCCTACATCTGATATACATGCAGTTTCTGAGACTACACCAATGGGGTCAAAATTGTCATATGTTTTACAAAGCACACCAAGTAATGGCACAATTATCAAATGTACATATTCATATGATGCACGCACTGGTGTGGGTGTCCCTATTGGGTCTGGAACCATGAATTTCACTGCGGGGACATCTAGCACACAAAGCAAAACGGAGCGCGGAACAACTGTTACAATTACATATACTAGTCCACAAACATTTAGCATTTCTGCAAGCTATTCCATTGGTAATTTAGGGATGAACGCATTTTCTTATTATATATTGGATGAGAGCGTAGATTTAGGAATTTTAACTTTTGGCTCAAGGCAAGATGGGTCAACTATAGGGAATAATTCCGCTACATTAGGTAGTAATCTAATAGCATCACATAATTATCAAACGGTTGTTGGTAAATATAATTATGATTATGATGGGGCGTTTGTCGTTGGGCGTGGCGATTCCGCTACGCGCAGTAACGGATTGGCAGTTGATT
>JBGVFY010000042.1:0-11499 GCA_045121435.1 Paludibacteraceae bacterium
ACACCACTCTATACAACCCAAGAATTGGTGCAACGACAGTTTGTTGGAGAGCGATTTGCCTTTGTCATTTCCGCCCACATATATTGAGAACATTTCTGAGCGTATCAGTTTGTACCGCGAATTAGATAGTCTGCCCAACGAAGAAGCCCTTCTCGCATATCACAAGCGACTAATTGACCGTTTTGGCAAGTTGCCAGAGGAGGCGGAACAGTTGTTGAATGTAGTGCGTTTGCGTTGGTTGTGTTGCAGGATGGGTATAGAGAAAGTGATATTGAAGCAGGAACGCATGTCGTTATATTTCATTACGCACAATTCGAAGTATTTCCAATCGGAGATGTTTGAAAAGATTTTGCGTTATGTTTGTTCGCGCGTGGATCGTTGTCGTTTGGTAGAGGATAAGGACCGTCAGGGCAAACCCACTGGCAAACGCTATGTAGTGATTCAGCAGGTAAAGACCATTGCAGGCGCGTTGCATTTGTTAAATAAGATTTTGGAGTAGAAGTAAAGTTCTCTGTATTTTGGAAGCGAGGGATTCGCTATCGCTATAATTAGCGCGTATCGTTCGAGGCGTAGCCGAAATAAGAGCCACCGACCATGAAGTGAGAAGACCCTGACTTCTCAAAAAGGATAGGAGTACCTACGATTGGGTACTCCTATTCTTTTTTTGCGGAAAGTGAGGGATTCGAACCCCCGGTACAACGCAATGTGTACACCGCATTTCGAGTGCGGCTCTTTCGACCACTCAGACAACTTTCCTCATTTCGGGCTGCAAAGGTACAACAAAAATTGCACATACGCAAGAAAAATCCGCAAAAAATGCGGATTTTCTTTTTTCTTGCCTCCAAATAGAACTCTTCTCCCACCTGTTCGTATGTTTTCATCATGGACATACCCGAGCGGGTTAATTCATAAAATCGTGTGCGTATATCTTCGTTCGCTTCTTTATTGCACGCATAGTTCTCATTGTTATTTTCTTTATTTTATAGTTCTTATATTATCTTTATTTTTTATTCACCCCCCCATATGAGCGAACAAAAATGGATTTTCCCATGGGCTTTTATTATATGGTGTCAGATGGGCTATCCACCGCTTATCCACCCGATAGCCCCCGCAAATCGCCGAGTTCGGAACAATATCCAAGTGAGCAGATGAGCAGATGAACGGTTGTTTTATAAAACTTCACACGCGTACACGGGCGGGTGAAGTTTTATTTTGATGTTGCTCATCTGCTCATCTGCTCACTTAGCATCACCAAGACAGCCACAGGGCAGCGTGTGTATGAAAACATGTTCACGGAAAAAGACGGACACACCCACAGCTACCATCAAGCAGCACGCGAGGCATACAAGCACCTCACGCCCAAACTGCGTACCGCCATCGAATCGCAAGTGAAACAATAAAAGTATATTAGAAAACTATTGTTTTCTCCTAACATTTACCAGAAAATCGCAGAGAACGAAAAGTTTCTACGATTTTTCTTGCATATATGCAAATTTTGTTGTAATTTTGCAGGTTGAATAATAATTTTTAATAAATTGGTCATTAGACCGCAATAATTATCGCGTATGAAAAGGTGTGTATATCTATTGATTGCTATTCTCTTAACGGGAAGCATATCAGCACAAACTCGCTCGTTTGGAGATTTCAAAAAACAACAACAATCGCGTTTTAACCAGTTCAAAGCCGAAAAACAAGCCGAATTAGAAGCGTTTCGTAAAGAACAAAATGAACGCTATGCCAAATTCATGGAAGAAAGTTGGCAACGATTCCATGCACACCCTGCTGTACTGCCCCAAGAGGAAAAACGAGTGAAACCTGTAATCTACCAAGAGCCAGCACCCGAACCTGCGCCCATAGTAGAACCACAACCAGTTGTAGAGCCTGCTCCTGCACCTCAACCAAAAGAAGAACCTAAGGTAGAACCTACTCCAGTAGTGGAACCACAACCAGCTGTAGAGCCTGCTCCTGCACCTCAACCAAAAGAAGAGCCTAAGGTAGAACCTACTCCAGTAGTGGAACCACAACCAGTTGTAAAGCCTGCTCCTGCACCTCAACCAAAAGAAGAGCCTAAGGTAGAACCTACTCCAGTAGTGGAACCACAACCAGTTGTAGAGCCTGCTCCTGCACCTCAACCAAAAGAAGAGCCTAAGGTAGAACCTACTCCAGTAGTGGAACCACAACCAGTTGTAGAGCCAGCTCCTGCACCTCAACCAAAAGAGGAGCCTAAGGTAGAGCCAAAGCCAACACCTAAGCCAGAGCCAAAGGTGGAGCCAAAGCCAACACCTAAGCCAGAGCCAAAAGTGGAGGAGAAGCCTATATTGGTAAAGAAAGAGGTAATCAAAGTGCCTAAACCTGCGCCTGCACCAGAGCCATTAGCACCAGTAGAGCCAAAGGAGGAGATTCCATACACTCAATCATCTATCACCTTCTACGGCACGAAAGTGTCGGTGGGATTCCCTTCCAACGAGACATTCAAACTCGCAGGTCTATCAGAAAAGCAACTTGCCAAAGCGTGGACCCAACTATCCACCGAGGCATACGATGTAACGCTGAATAATGTATTGGCTGTTCGCAAGAAACTGGCCCTCTGCGATTGGGGTTATGTGGAGATGTTGCAAGCCGTCAGCGAAAAGAAATATGGCAAAACCAATGAAGCTGTATTTATGCAAGCCTTCTTGCTGTCGCAATCGGGTTACCAACTGCGATTGGCCACAGACGATAACAAACTCTACTTGCTGATTGCCACCGAGAATAATATGTTCTCGTTGCCATTCTTCATCTTGGACAACACCAAATTCTACGCGCTGAATTGCAAGAGCCGTGAATTGAGCATTTGTAAAGCGAAGTTCGACAAAGAGAAAGCCATCTCGTTGCAGTTGCGCCAAGAACAAAAATTGGCTACCAACAATACCGAGCCACGCCAATTAACTTCTAAATACGGCGTAAAAGCCCAAGTATCGGTAAACAAAAATATGATTGACTTCTTCAACGATTATCCATCATCGTATATCGGCAATGATGCTACTACTCGTTGGGCAGTATATGCCAATACCCCGTTGGAGAAATCCATCCAAGAGACCCTGTACCCAACCATCAAAAAAGCCGTAGCAGGATTAAGTGAACGCGATGCTGTCAACAAGATTCTAAACTTTGTGCAGACAGCCTTCGTATATGAATACGATGATAAAGTGTGGGGCGGCGACCGTGCGTTCTTTGCCACTGAAACATTGCATTATCCATACGCCGACTGCGAAGATCGCTCAATTCTTTTCTCAAGAATGGTTCGCGATATTTTAGGACTGGATGTTGTATTATTGTACTACCCAGGTCACTTGGCAACTGCTGTTTCCTTTACCCAAGATGTGAAGGGCGATTACCTCATGCACAACAATCGCAAGTATATCGTTTGCGACCCAACCTACATTAACGCTCCTCTCGGTCGTACTATGCCAGGTATGAACAACCAAGAAGCACGAATCATTGAATTGTAACCTATATGCGAAACAAAAAAATTGGATGGATAATCGCTTTAGTAGCCATTGCAGTAGCAGTGGTTGCGTATAGCGGCTACCGCTATTATGCTACTTCACAATGTGTAGAGGCTGGCATTGAAGAATTGGATGACACGCAGAGCACACACGCAATGGTATTCTTTGAACCAGAAGTGGACCCACTGATGTTGGGCAAATGGCAACACATGACCGACACCACTTGGTATCGCGTTTACACTACCGAACCCACGGAGGATGACTTCTGCTGGGGCAGAGAGTGGAACGAAGCTGAAGATGTGTTTGAAGACGATCTGCTCCCCTACGGAAACGGTTGGTTCAAATGGAAAAAGACCGACAACGAAGTAATCGAATGGCATTGCACGGATAACAATAGTGCAGCTATTCCGTTTCAATACAAAGTGCTGAATCTGGACGAAACCGAATTGTTGTACAAAGAAAACCGTGACGGACAAAAACAACACTTCCGCAAAATAGAAAATTACTAATATAACAAAAACATGAAACATTATCTTTTGATTTTAGTTGCTCTCTTGGGACTTGTTTCCTGTGGCAACAAAGCGCAACACGCCAACGATGAGGCGAATGCGAACACCCAAAATCCGATTATGCCTATCGTATTCGTAGGCGAAAACACCGAAGTAGTGCTAACCGACTATCTGCCAGCGCACGCAGCAGATGAAGTGGTATATACCACTGAGCCCTCTTACACAGTAACCACCACCGCAGAAGGTTTTATCCTTAATGGTGACTACACACTCTCTGTTCTCGGCGTGGATGTACCTGCCAAAGGATTGCACTACGATATTCCTATCGTACCACAATCGCAATATGAGGTAGGTTTGATTACCAAATCCTTTAGCGATTCTACTATTACGCTGGGCGTACTCAACCAATATGAACACCTGCAATTCCGCGTATTCTGGCAAGACACACGCGCGAAAGAGTATGTGGAATATGGTCAGTACGAAGAACAAGCCGTAATCACCATTGAACCTGCATGGCGCGAGAGCAAAGGTCGTAGTTTTATCCGCGTATATGCCTTGGGCGATGGCAAACAATTGAACGACATTTTGGTGCCATTGCAAGATGGTAAAGTGGTGAACGATGTAGCACAACTGACTCGTTTTGACGACCACGCACAAGTGCTCTACTCATTGATGATTGACCGTTTCCACAATGGCAACAAGAACAACGACTGGAAAATGAATAGCCCAGAGGTATTGGACATTGTGGATTATCAAGGCGGTGATGTGAAAGGTATTCAAAAGAAGATTGAAGAAGGTTTCTTCGAGGAATTGGGTATCACCACTATCTGGATTTCACCTATTACGCAAAACCCATGGGACGCGTGGGGTATGAACAAATTCCCTAACGGCAACAAGTACGACAGCACCAAGACCTATACCAAGTTCTCTGGTTACCATGGTTATTGGCCTATTTTCACCACAGAGGTGGAGAAGCGTTTCACCACCGAGCAAGAGTTGCACGACATGTTGGCAACCGCCCACAAACACGGTATGAATGTGATTTTGGACTATGTAGCTAACCACATGCACATTAATTCCCCTACCCTGCAAGCGCACCCTGACTGGCATACCGACAGTATTTTGCCAGATGGTCGTCGTAACTTCGAGTTGTGGGACGAGGCACGCTTGACTACATGGTTTGATGTACATATCCCTACCCTCGATTTGGAGCGTCCTGAAGTTTGCTCACCTATGACCGACTCTGCGTTGGTATGGTTGGAGAAGTTTGCTTTTGACGGTTTCCGCCACGATGCTTGCAAACATATCCCACTCAACTACTGGCGCGAACTCGGTGCGAAGATGAAACAACGCTATCCTGATCGCCACATTTGGATGATTGGCGAGACCTACGGCGACCCTGCATTGATTGGTTCGTATGTGAAAACTGGTATGCTAAACGCACAATTCGACTTCAACATTTATCATACCGCTATTGATGTATTGAGCAAGCCAAATCAATCACTTAAAAGTATGAACAAGACCATTATGGAGTCGTTGGCAGCTTATGGCGCGCACCACACCATGGGTAATATCTCGGGTAACCACGATAAATGCCGCTTCATTTCGTTGGCAGGTGGCGCGGTTAGTTGGAATGAGAGCGACAAGGCTGCAGGTTGGGAGCGCCACATTGGTGTAACAGCCGATGGCGACAAAGCGAAAGAAGCACACGCTTACCGCATGGCTATGTTGCTGGAGGTGATTAACTTCACCATTCCTGGTGTACCTTGCGTATATCAAGGCGATGAGTATGGCGAGGCAGGTGCTAACGACCCAGATAACCGTCATATGATGAAGTTCAGTGGCTTGACTCCTGAGCAACAAAACTTCCGCGAAAAAGTGCAACAGTTGGCTGAACTCCGCCGCAACAATATGGCATTGCTCTATGGTGAGTATATCCCTGTAGAGGCAACCGACACCAAACTCCACTACCAACGCGCATATATGGGCGATGTAGTAGATGTAGTTATTGACCTCAATGGCGAGAGCAGTATCACCGTGAATGGCGATAAGGTCTGGAACATTTAATTAAGTCTCCGGACATCGGAAGCCGGAAGCCAAACGAGTTTAACAACAACCAAAAATAATAAACAACAATGAAGAAACTATTTTTTGCAGCGTTAGGATTGCTCTGCTTGGCATCCTGCGCAAAGCAGCCTTGCTGCCAATTGGAGCATCCATGCTATGCATACGATGCAACTATTTACGAACTCAACACCCGTCAATTAACCGAGGAAGGTACTTTCAAAGCAGCCGAGGCTGTACTGCCTGCATTGAAAGAGATTGGCGTGGATATCATTTGGATCATGCCTCTCCAAAAAATTGGTACACTCGAGCGCAAAGGCACCTTGGGCAGTTACTATGCTATCACCGACTACTGCCAATTCAACCCTGAGTTTGGTACTCGCGCAGACTTTGAGCACTTCCTCGCTGAGGCACACAAGTTGGGATTGAAGGTTATCCTCGATTGGGTGGCTAACCATACCGCTCCTGATAGCGAGTGGACCAAGAACGAAGGTTGGCACTATCGCGATAGTCTGGGCAACCTCATGGTACAATACGACTGGACCGACATTTCCAAACTCAACTACGATAACCAAGACATGCGTGCTGCTATGAAGCAAGCCATGCATTGGTGGATGGATACCATTGGTATTGATGGCTTCCGTTGCGATGTTGCAGGCGAGGTACCTACCGATTTCTGGAACGATGCTATGGCTGAGATTCGCGCTAAGCACCCAAATATGTTCACCTTGGCTGAGGATGAGGCAGAGGCACAAGACCTTACAGAGACAGCCTTCGACATGTACTATGGATGGGAACTCCATCACTTGATGAACGGTGTGGCTCAAGGCAAGAAGACCGTAGAAGACCTTTGGGGTTACTTTGCAAAGGTTGATACTACCCTGCGCAAAGAGGCTATTCGTATGAACTTTACCTCTAACCACGATGAGAACTCATGGAATGGTACTGAGTTCGAGCGTATGGGCGATGCTGCAAGCCTCTTCGCTGCATTCACCTATGTGGTGCCAGGTATGCCTATGATCTATACGGGTCAGCCAAGTGGCAACCACCATCGTTTGCAATTCTTCGAGAAAGATCTCATTGACCGCGTAGAGAACGCACCACAACACGAAATGTACAAGAAACTCAACGCTTTGCGTGCAGAGAACTTTGCATTGTGGAGCAACGAAATCGGTGCACCTATGCTGCGCATTGCTGCTGACAATGACAAGGTATTTGCTTGCGTTCGTCACGCTGTATGTCCAAAGGGCGGCAAAGAGAACACCGTAATCGCCGTAATGAACATGTCAAGCGAGGAGCAAGTGGTTAACCTCAGCATGGATCAATACGCAGGCGAATACAACTGCCTTTGCGGTAAGACTATGACATTGGAGGCTACACAAACCCTCACTCTCAAACCTTGGCAACACATTATCTTGACCAAGTAATGGGTTAAGGAATATGCAATAAAAAGCAGTGTCGCTGACACTGCTTTTTTTATTTACCCTAACGCCCTATAGCAATTAACTATTGGCACAGATTTTGTGCAAAAAAACATATAAACAACACACTATATACCATGTTAATACAATTTTTAGGTGCTGCAGGCGAGGTGACAGGCAGCAAACACCTCATTACTACCGATTCGGGAAAAACAATCTTGTTGGATTGTGGTATGTATCAGGGTAAAGGTATGGAGACCGATGCCGCCAACCGTGAATTGGGTTTCGACCCAAAGGATATTCATTATCTGCTGCTTTCGCATGCACATATCGACCACTCGGGATTGATACCATATATATATAGTCGCGGTTTCCGCGGAAAGATATATTGTACCCCAGCTACACGCGACCTGTGCGAGTTGCTATTGCAAGACACCGCTTTTATCCAAGAACAAGATGTGCGTTGGTACAACAAGAAAATGCACCGTCAGCATAAACCTACCATTAAACCGCTGTTTGATAGCAATCATGCCCAACAGGTAATGAAACTATTTCGCACCGTGGAATACGATACGCCCTATCGCTTGGACAACGAGATTGAGATACAATTCACCAATTCGGGACACATGCTCGGTTCAGCGATTATCAGCCTGACCATTAAAGAACATGGCGAGGAGAAACGCATTGCCTACACCGGCGATGTGGGGCGTTTGCATAGCCATATATTGAGTACCCCACAGGCATTCCCACAATGCGACTACCTGATCTGCGAGTCCACCTATGGCAATCGCTTGCACGATGATGAATTGGTGTCGGAGGAGCAACTATTAGGCGTTGTGGAGGAGACCTGTATGTATAAAAAGGGTAAACTATTGATTCCCTCTTTCTCGGTAGGCAGAACGCAAGAGATTGTATATGTACTCAACCAACTGTACAACGATGGGCGGTTGGAGCGTGTGCCCGTATATGTGGATTCGCCACTATCTGCCAATGCCACCGCCATTTTCCGCCGATATGCCGATACGCTCAACGAGCAAGTGCGCGACACCATGCGTTTCGACCCTGACCCGTTTGGATTCAATACGCTGCGCTATATCACTGATGTGCAACAATCTAAAGCCCTCAACAAGAGCGAGCAGCCCTGTATCGTCATATCCTCCTCAGGCATGTTGGAAGCTGGGCGCATTAAGCACCATGTATCGAACCATATTGATGACCCAACCACCACGATTCTGATTGTGGGCTATTGCACGCCTACTTCATTGGGCGCACGCATACAAGACCCTACCCTACGCTATGTGAGTATCTTTGGTTACGACCACCGTATTCGCGCACAAGTGACTAAGATAGAGGGCTTTTCTGGTCATGGCGACTACAACGAGATGATACAGTATTTCACCGCCTGTCAAGATGTGAAGCAAATCCGCAATACCTTTATCGTACATGGCGATTCAGAGGCACAAACCACTTTCAAAGACCATCTCTACGAAGCAGGCTTCCGTCATATTGCTATACCACAGAAGGGCGAAAGTGTGGTGGTGTAAAAGCGACTATGTCGCAGTTTATAGAATGGTCCAGCGCCTACAGTTTAGCGTTTAAAGGCAAGAAAAAAGAGAGTAGTCGTTTGACTACTCTCTTGATTTATATGCTACTTTCGCGATTATTTCTTGAAATAGCGGTTGTACAATCCCTCGAAGCCTTTACCGTGGCGAGCCTCGTCTTTTGCCATCTCGTGTACGGTATCGTGGATAGCGTCCCAATCCATTGCTTTAGCGCGTTTTGCAATACGGAGTTTATCATCGCAAGCGCCAGCCTCAGCCATCATACGCTTTTCAAGATTCTCTTTGGTACTCCATACTACCTCGCCCAGCAACTCTGCGAACTTAGAGCAGTGCTCAGCCTCTTCCCATGCATAGCGTTTGAATGCCTCTGCGATTTCAGGATAACCCTCGCGATCTGCTTGGCGAGACATAGCCAAATACATACCTACCTCGGTTGCCTCGCCCATGAAGTGCGCGTTCAAATCCTTAATCATCTCCTCATCGGTATCCTTAGCCACGCCAATGATGTGCTCGCAAGCAAAAGCAATACCTGCTGACTCATCAACTTCTTTCCATGTTACTACTTGTTTGCATTGTGGGCAACGCTCTGGTGCTGGTGCGCCCTCGTGTACATAACCACAGATTGGGCAAATAAATTTCTTGTTCATATTCGTTATTTGTTTTTACAGGTTAATAATTTGTTTTAACAATTGATTAGGTACAAATACCGTGCCAAAACATTAACATTTCACACAAAAAAATGTAAAAAATCTACTTTTTTTATCCACCACAGCGGCTATATCCGCACTCACGGCAGTGCATACAACCCTCCTCGAAAATCAAGGCATTGCCGCAATTAGGACATGACTGACCTTGCACCACTGTACCGTCTTGGATATATTTCTTGAGCGCACGCTCTACACCCACTTTCCAAGAGTTGATTGTCTCAGAATCCATTTGCAAACTGCTAATCATCTTAATGACTTGGTCGATAGGCATACCATAGCGTAAGACACCCGAGATAAGTTTAGCATAGTTCCAAAACTCTTTGTCGAACTTGTAACTCAAGCCCTCCATAGTGGTCTTGAAACCACGGGAATTGACAAATTGGAAGTCATAGCGTTTGGTGCCATCCTCTTGTACCACGCGGATAATCTTACCTTTGGTTACCGATTTAGGCAGCAAAATACCCTCCTCATCATCTGCAAGACCTGTAAAGATTTCGTATGGCACCCCCTCTTTCAAACCTACGAAGGCAATCCATTTATCTTTGTTGTTTTGGAAACGCACCACATCGCACTCCAATTCCGCAGGACGGATACGCACCTTATTATCGAAGCATACGCAGGTCTTGTCTTCCTTCTTCTCCTCTTTCTTCTTCTCCTTAATACCTTCTAATACGCCCGTGCGTGAGCCATCGCGATAAACGGTACAGCCCTTGCAGCCACAACGCCAAGCCTCCTCATAGAGTTTGCCCACCAATTCTTCGCTAACATCATTAGGCAAGTTAATCGTTACTGAGATAGAGTGATCCACCCATTTTTGGATAGCACCTTGCATTTGCACTTTCTCCAACCAGTCCACATCATTGGCAGTAGCCTTATAATAAGGTGACTTTTGTACCAACTCATCAATCTCGGCTGGGGTATAACGATGGGTAGCATCGTAGGTATAGCCATTGGCGTTCATCCAGGTGATAAACTTATGGTGGAAGACTACATACTCCTCAAAGCTGTCACCTACTTCGTCCACGAGATCTACGTGCACATTCTTGTCGTTAGGGTTCACCTTGCGACGACGACGATAGACAGGTTGGAACACTGGCTCAATACCAGAGGTAGTCTGGGTCATGATACTGGTCGTACCTGTAGGCGCGATGGTCAAGCAGGCTATATTGCGGCGACCGTGTTGTACCATCAGTTCGTACAACTCTGGATCTGCCTCTTTGATGCGTTGGATATATGGATTATTCTCCTCGCGTTTAGCGTCATACACCTTGAACGCACCACGCTCCTGAGCCATCACCACGCTACTGCGATAAGCAGCCAACGCAAGGGTCTTATGCACCTCTACAGAGAAAGCAGTTGCCTCTGGTGTACCATAACGCAAGCCCATAGCAGCCAACATATCGCCTTCGGCAGTAGTACCCACACCCGTACGGCGGCCTTGGGTGGTCTTATCCAAAATCTTCTCCCACAACTCACGCTCGGTGCGCTTGATAGACTCAGACTCTGGGTCAGAACCGACCTTAGCGAGAATCTTCTCAATCTTCTCTACCTCGAGGTCAATGATATCGTCCATCATGCGTTGGGCTACAGCCACATGCTTCTTGAAGAGGTCGAAATCAAACTCGGCTTGAGGAGTGAAAGGATTCTTCACATAACTATAGAGGTTGATTGCCAACAAACGGCAACTATCGTAAGGACACAATGGAATCTCACCACATGGGTTGGTGCTGACGGTCTTATAACCCAAA
>JBGVFY010000043.1:0-23197 GCA_045121435.1 Paludibacteraceae bacterium
GGACCGCAATCATCCTTATAGGTTACCACGAGAGTGTATGTTGCAGTACCGCAAGACAATGACTTCTCTACTGTATAAGTCGTATCCTCGGTGCACTCCAAACCACGCCATGGGAATACATCACCTTCACAGATCTCTGCATACTCAACTGGCATCAATGTATCACCATTGATTACATCCAACTTCAAAATGTAGTTGAATTTGCAACCCTCAGTTGTGGCTGCAGGAAGAGTGACTTGTGTCTTCTCTGTGTATACCTTGCCATTTACTGGCCATTCATATGTCTCACCTGCGCAAATAAGGGTATCTGTTACAATATCCTCGCACTCTGGAGTTGGAGGTACTACTGGTGTATCTGGAGTTACAGGGATGGTGTCAAATGCAGTGAACTTCACAAACATGCAACATTGAGCAGAATCTACCAAAGCAGCAAACTTATCGTGAGCCACTTGAGCCATGCTGAAGCCTGCAGCCACCTTATTGCTGTGTTGAGCTACAGGAGCAGCATCTTGGCAGCTCTTATAGATTTCAGAAGCAATTACAATAGTATCCTTCTTCAAGTCGTTATTAACGAAGAAGTAAATATAATTAGCAGCATATGCATCAGTAATATCCAACTTATACAATTGGTCCAAAGTAATATCTGACAACTTCACTACCTTCTTCCAATCCAATGCAGGAACATCCTCGCACTCTTCTGGGCAGCAAGGCTCTTCTGGAGTTGGAGGCTCTGGATCATCTGGTTTAACAACCAATTCACCTGTTGTCTTAATGTTCACATAGCAAGTGTTGTTCTCTGGGATATATTTCTTCAAGCGCTCGATGAGTTGCTTCAACTCCTCCATAGGAAGATGTGCTTTGATACGATCAACCAACTTGTACAAATTATCATAAGAGATATACTTCTCGCATTTCTTCAACAATGCAACCGCACCACCTGCATATGGAATATATTTCTCGTAGTTCTTGAGAATCTTCTCAGCATCTACATATGGAATATAATCACCGTATTTCTCCAGCAATGTTACAACATCATTGTAAGAAACATAGTCCATTTGGGTCTTGAGAATCTCCTTCAATTGTGCTACATTGATATATTTCTCGTAGTTGTTTGCCAACTCCTTGATACCAGCAGCGGTGAGATAATCGCCATAAGCCTCAATCAACAAATCGATTTGACCAAATGGAACATACTTGTCATAACCATATTTCTCCAATACACTTACCAACTTGTTGTACAAAGTATAACTTGCCACTTGACCAAGCAAAATCTCCAACTCACCGTCGTAGATATACTTGTCATATTGACCTACATACTTCATTACCTCAGCGTAGGTAAACACCTTATAGAGATCAGACTCGGCTGGAATATCCACAGTCTTCTCAATGCTCAACAACGCTGGACAAGTAGGAGATACAGATGCTATTACATGCACATCCATCTCGCTGCCATTCACGAGGTTTACAACCAAATCCTCGCCTTTCTCCAACTTATCGAAGAGATAATCAAGATTAACCTTGTACCATGTATCTTGATTTGCTTGCAATTGCAAACCATTCTTCTCCCAAGCTACCCAGTCAAAATCAACAGCACTACGGCATGCATCCACATCCACAGATTGCATATTTACGCTAAACTCAATCGATTGGTTAGTAGTCAATTGCAAGTAGAATTTCTCTACGCTTGGATCCACAAATTGGCGTGCAAAGTTAGCAATGCGTTTTGGCACATTGATAGACATATCCACTGATTTTGGCACTTTCACTTTTGCGCGATGAGCGATTGCATACTCGCAACCTACAGTCACACCTGCGCTCAAAGTAGCAGTTTGACCGCCCAAGTTCGCAAACGAAACCTTGGCAGCATCACCCATCTCGTCCAACAGACTCATTGGGAATTGATACCACTTGGTGCCAGCATTTTGGGTATACACCTCGCCAGACTTAACAACTACGGCATTCTCGCAACCAGCAGATGGAACAACAGTAGCGTTCACAGCTTCAGCTTTCAACTCTACTGGACCGTCAGCCTTAACACCTACATAGATATTGTCCACATTAGCAGCAGCAAAGATGCTGTAGTCCACCAATTGATCTACACTTGCATGTGCAGGCACTGGTACCAACAATGGCATAGTCACCTTAGCTGGGCAATCTACAGATACCACAGTAGCCACCCAAACAATAGAGTCTGCGTGGTTGGTGAAGGTAAAGTTGATATGATTACCTGCCTTCTTCACATCTTGGATATCCATATCGTACCAAACTGCCTTACCTGCCTTTACTTTTGCGCCTGTGGTCCAGTCGAAACTTACCAAATCCTCGCGCAAGCATGGGTTAGTAATGCTATTGGTTACATCCAAACCGAAGTGAATTGGTTGGTCGGTAACAATCTCCAAATATACATCCTTAGCATCTACCTTGTTGTAGGTTTCCTCGAAGCGAGTGAGCTCCTTAATCAAGTTGCCCAAGATGTTTGGAGCCAAAGCGCCCAACTCAAAGCCAGCAGGGATAGGCAATGTCACCTTTGTACCTGTGGTATATTGGCAGTCGGTTACAAGGCCCAATGTCACATGAGCACGACCGTTGCCTTTGTTTGCCAAATAGAAACTTGAGAAGTCAGCCTCGCTCTTGAGCAAGTCCAATGAAATCTTGTACCATTCGGTTGCACCAGCAGCGTGTACATACTCTACGCCATGTTGTACTCCGATTGCGTTCAAACATGGAGTTGGGTCAGCAGCAATCGCACTCTTAGTTGAAGTAACCACCTCGATTGGAGAATCGGTAGTCACACCTACGTGAATACGGTTTACTGGCAACTTAGCCAACAATTGGTAGTCAATCACCTTGGTTGTACTGAAACCTGCAGGAACAGCCAATGGCAAGGTAACATTCTCACCACGGAGTACGAAAGTAGCAGTCAGCAATGCCTTCTTGCTGGTCTCGTGGTTGATGAAGCCTACTTGGAGATGTTCTTTGTTCTCCTTCAGCGAGGTAATGTCCACCTCATACCATTTGGTTGAGAGGGCATCTTGCTTCACGCCTGAGTTCCAGTCAATTGGCTCGCTGTTAGCGATTGCCTCTTTCACGTACTCATCAAACTCGTACACCTTAGCAGACAAAGCAATCTTTTGGTTTGATTGCAAGGCAAGGTTCACTTGATCCACCGTAATAAACTCACGGAACTGAGCTATCGGCAAATCCAAACGATAATAACCCTTCGCAGCAATTGTGTAAGACAAGGTTCGTTGAGCACCTGCCATCGAAACCGTCACATCAACTACTGCCTCTTCATCAGAGAGGTTGGTCAAATACAGGACCAATGCTGGCTCAGCTGCCGCATCAATTGGCGCCAAGTCAACGCAATACCACAACGCTTCAGTAGCCTCGTGTACATTGCCATTAGTCCAATCAAAGTCAATAGCATTGGCTTTGCTTGTACCATCACCCAAACCAATAGCCATCATGGCTACTGACATCATTAGAGCAATGGCGGATAGTAAAAATTTACGCATCACTTTGATTTTTGATTGTTAATAAATATTGTTAATTAATTAGTTTCATTCGCTATAGACTCCCTCTTAATAACGGGTATTTTTCAGAGGTCACCTACCTGCACTTTGATTCAATGTACAAAACTGCACACTAAATCAGCGTGCAAAATTACAACTTTTTTTTCAAATGCGCAAATAAATTTACATTTTTTCGTTAAAAATCAGCATTTTATGCTATTTTTCTACCATATTTACTATTTCAGCAATAATCTATCATTATTCGCCCAACAGCATGGGGGGGGTAATTCGCTGATTACCAACCACTTGCATTTGCAACACCCATTTTAAGCATCATACATACCCCAAAATAGTCTTTATGTATTTCTTTTTCTTCTAATATTTCTTGTATCTATTCCCTCTAATGTGTCTAAAAATTCTTCTTATAACCCTTCACATATTCGACACCTTATTTTATCACGCGCGTCGCGCGCGCCTGCGCGCACGAGAATCCCCTTCGCTCCCTTTACCTCCTTCCTTCACTCCTTTCACCTCCTTCGTTCGCTCCTTTCACCTCCTTCCTTCACCTCTTTCGCCGTTTTTCATTGCATTTACTTAAGATTCAGCGGTTGAGCGAAGCCTTATTCGAGGAAGATTTATAAGATTTCGTGAGCGAAGCGAACAGGAGCTTTACTGGTATAGTTCCCTAAACTTTTAATAAGCCCCCTTTAACGGAGGTTTGGAAGGTCAAATTTGCTCCATTCCCGTTTTCCATCGCAGGTTTTTATTCAAATTTAGTGCAAGACTATCAGCCTAACGGTTATGTTATCAAAATGTTTCTTGCCGCTGAGCAATGTTGGCGAAGCGGAATGGTTGTTTATGTTGTCTTTTATCTCTTCCCTCACTTGTCTTTCTTGCACGAAATATGAATAAGAACCCCATTGCGCGCATGATGTTCCGATACATAACCGACGCATAACCGATACATAACCGATACATAACCGATACATATGAATATCCCGTGAATACTCCGTGAATATGCCATGAATACCCCAAATATAGGAGTAGTATAGGAAAAAGTGGATATACACCCCAAAAGTTAGACACAAAAAAAGAAGGCTGGGAAATCCCAGCCTTCATATCCGTTCCAATAGCCTATCACTTAAAATCTTGCACCGGTCAAGGTATAGCGTGCGCCATCACGCACGATATAAATCATACCATTATTACCGAGTACGAGACGAGCATCGGTAGCAGGGGTGGTGATATTATCGCAACCAGTAGTCGTTTTATTCACTTCAGAGAGGCGAATACGACCTGCGGTAGCAGGAGCGTGTAAGAAGTGGATGTACAAGTTCTCCTCACCGCCGCGTACTTGGTTGAGCAAGGCAGTTGGCACTTCATATACATCATCTGGCATAAGGAAGGCACTTTCTACTACTGCGCCATCGCATGCGCCTTGGGTGATTTGCAATTGTACTGGGTACTCGGTCTTGAACCACTCAATTTTCAATCCGTTGGTAGCAGGGATCGTGGTTGGTTCCAAGGCATATACATCATCTGCATTAGATGATACAAACACCATATCTTTCAGCAGAGGCAGACAATCCTCGCAGGTAGAGTGAGGGCCTTCGTTGTATGGCACAACGATAAAGCGACTTTCTTTGCCTGGCTCAGCAGGGAAGATACCGATACGCATCGAGATATTGCCTGTTACGCCATTAGCCTCCATATGTTCTTTGATAGAAGATGCCTCTACATCGCGTGCTTGGTTGCTTTGCACCAACACTTCTTTGTAGATTTTAGCGTTGCTATCGTTGCTACAGTTTTGCATGATTACCATTTTCACATCGCACTCTGAGTAGAGGTATGCCGAGCAACCATTAAGGAGCAAGCCAGACGAACCCTTATACCAAGTAGTATCAGTGATAACGGCATCGAATGGAATAGAGAATCGGTTCTTTTTGATTTGCAACTCACAGTCGCAGAAGTAGGATGGATAATTATACTTCAGTTGGAAGTCCTCCATACAGTTTTCCTCTGTAATTTGTTGCGCAAAGGTAGGCAGTGCCAACAGGGCAGCCAGGATAATAGTGTAAAATTTGTTCATAGGTTTGTTATTATTAATTAATTTGGGTGCAAAAGTACTACTTTTTTGTCAATCCTGCAAATCTTTTGTAAGAAAAACGCCACTTACACAAGAAAAAAAGCTACTTACACAAGAAAAAACGCAGGAAGTTATTGTTTCTGCGATTTTTCTGTATTATCTAACTTCTACAGCGAAGCGGTCTCAATGGTCTTATCTCCTTTGCCGCTGAGCAATGTTGGCGAAGCGGAATGGTTGTCAATGTTGTCTTCTTTTATCCTCCTTTGCCGCTCGCTGTGTTGTTGCGAGTGGAAAAGTTGTTGACTTATGTTGTTTGAGTTGTTGTTATTATAACTCCCTCTGCGAAACGGTCTAACTTCTCTCAGCGCAGCGGTCTCACCACACAATCATCTGGTGCTTTGGCATTTGCATCGTGTATCAACTCACCTATACCGTGACAACGGATAGTACCTGATTTAGGATTAACGATAGAGGTAACAGCAGAGAGGATAGTTGCTTGAACGGATGAATGTTCAAAAGCCAAATCGGCATTGGGTTCAAAGATACAATCTTCTATTATCAGATTTTCGCAATAGCAGAGCGGTTGTGTGCCCGATATGCGGCATCTGACTAATCGCAGATTTCGTGCATACCACCCCAGATATTCTCCCTTGACATCGGAATCATAGATAGTGCAATCCTCGCTATTCCAGAATGCATCTTTGGTATCTAATACCGCATTATGAATCTCTATATTGCGCGCATACTGAAAAGTGTATTTGCCTTGTAGTATTAAATTGTTGATTTGCAATTTACTGGATTGCATAAACGCATATTCTGCTCGTTGCATGTTAAGGTCTGATAAATGACCATTCTTGCAATACCAAAAAGCCTCTGCGCCATCGGACATTTGGATATTTTCGAGTATCAATCCATCTAATTCTCGGAACACTTTTGGAGCGTCCATTAGGCAGTCGTGCATGCGGATGTTTTTGCCATACCAGAGTGGTGCACGGTCTGAGGAGGCAAAATGGCAATCGCTGCACAATATATCCTCGCACTCCCACAAGACATACATTCCTTCGAACTCACAATTATGCAGTTCGATATGGCGCGACTCTTTGAGTCCCGATTCGCCTTCGCCTATGGTCACTCGCTCCAGCAGCAGATTGTTGCTGCCATATAGCGGGCGTTCGCCTGATAGTATTTGGTCTTGTATGATGGTCATTGGAGAGTTGTTAGTGGTCAGTGGTTAATTTTCAGTAATCAGTTTTCAGTGGTCAGTAATCGGTGGTTAGTTTTCAGTGATCAGTGTTCAGCTACTGACAACTGAATACTGACAACTGATAACTTCCTACTTATACAAGTATCTTTTCAATGTCTGTTTAGCTGTTCGTGCGAGAGGTTCTTCACTCCATTCTATATCATATAGTTGCGCATAGAATGGCAATTGCGCATTCACTGAGCGAAGGATGGACAATCTGAGAGCCTTCCTACTGTCAACTGACAACTCACTACTGATTACTACAATGGCTATCAGTTTGCCTTCACGAGCAATGACAATGGACTCTGCCACTTCGGGCAGGGCATTTATCTTGCTTTCTATATTGTCGGGGTGGATATTCTCGCCATTAGGCAATACAATCATATCCTGCTCCAAACGTCCTTCCACATACAGATAGCCATCCTCATCCAAATAGCCTCGGTCACCCGTATGCAGCCATCCATCGGCATCTATCTTCTGTGCGGTTGCTTCAGGATTTTTGTAATAACCGAGCATCACATTCTCGCCTTTGACAAGAATTTCGCCATTAGGAGCAATACGAGCAGTCATTCCTTCTACTATTTTTCCGCAGGTTCCAAATTTATATTCCGCACAAACGGAATAACTAATTAGCGGTCCACACTCCGTCATACCATAACCAATAGAAATAGGTACAGTGTTTTCTAACAATACTCGTTCCAGTTGTTTATCAAATAACGAGCCACCTATATATATTTGTTTGCATTTTTTGAGCAGTAATATGCTATCTTGATGTACATGCATTAAGGCAGACACTAAAAATGGTATCAAACTTAATGCGTATGGGCGTACTATCTGAATAGAGGTATAGAGATTATCAATGGAAACTATCGTTAATATATGCACATGTTTTCCTTTGATTAGTTGCGCTACTATCTCAGTCATAAAACCATAAATATGCGCCATGGGAAGTACTGAAAGAAAAACAATTACTTCATCATCAGGATAACCGTCTGTAATATTTTTGCTATTATTGCTAATATTGTTATTAGATAACATTATACCTCGTGAGGTATTGGTTGACCCTGATGTAAAACAAATCATTGCGAGGTCATCAAACTTTCCAAGTTCGAAGGTGGCTATTGGTTTATCTACACCTAACTCTTGAATCTGATTTTGCATGTCCTTGCCATACAAGATATGCCAATTCTCTAAACAAAAAACATGCTCTATCTGTGGCAAAGATGAATTTTTTAGTTCCTGCCACAAATCTGCATCAGTAAATAGCGCATTGGCATCAGAGAAGTCAATCTGTCGAGCGATATCTTCGGGCGACTGGGTATGCAGAACTGTGACCGCAACACCTTGATAAGCAGCGATAGCGAGATAGACAATTGCCCAGTGGGCAGAGTTCGCACCACAAATGGCGATATGGTCGCCTTTTTGTAGTCCGAGTTGCTTGAAGAGTTCTTCAAGGCGTAATATCTCCATATACATCTCGCCGTAGGTATAATGCTTACCACGCGAAGTGTCTTGCGCTGTGCCGTCCTCCGTGAGATAGAAATCCGTCAGCGCGGGTGCATCCCAATTCGCATTGATGGTTCGGGCTAATCTATCTAAATAATGTTCGGTCATAGTAGTATATCTCCTTGCCCTATGGGCAGAAACTTTATGTAAATGTGACAGGAATTAGCAAATATGCTCAACTATATAGTCATAAAGGTCTTGGAGCGTTACGAGCATTTTGATGGCATTGCGCTCGGGCTGGAAGCCAAAAGTCCGCTTGATAAATATGGCCGTTTCCATAGCATCCAACGAGGTCATACCAAGATCTCGTTTTAATTCTGCCTCTGGTGTCAGTATACTTGATTCATACTCTAAACGGTCTGCCATAAAGGCAATCACCTTTGATTGAATTTCTTGCTGTGTCATATCATTCTATAATTTTGATTTATTTACTATAATTGCTTACATCGTTGTTTTTATTATTGACGACAACTTAAACAACCTCTGCGCGGCGCCAACATTGCGCCTTGCTTTCCTTGTCTGTTCTATTACCACTCTCAACATCTCGGCACTAATTGTCAACAGTCAATTGTTTGAACACCAATGCACTATTCGTGCCACCCATGCCTGAGGAGTTGGAAAGGATAGTACGGATAGGTGTATAAACGGTCTCAGTTACGATATTAAGGTCTTTCGCCTCATCTATCTTATGTTGCAAATTAATATTGGGTGCTACGAAACCATGCTGCATCATCAATATCGAATAGACCGCTTCACTCGCTCCTGCCATCCAATTCTCATGACCAGTCATGGATTTGGTAGAAGATACGAATGGTTGTTTCGTTCCACTGAATAATCGCGTGAGGGCCTTTGCCTCTTCTATATCACCCACAGGGGTGGAAGTGCCATGTGCATTAACATAATCAATATCTGAAGGTTGCATCCCTGCATCTGCTAATGCTCGTTGCATAGCTATATATTCCGCATCGGCAGAAGGAGCAGAAATATCTTCTATTCCGTTGGACGAAAAGCCATAGCCACATACTTCGGCAATAATCGTTGCACCACGCGCAATAGCATGTTCGTATTCCTCTAACACCAATGCGGCTGCTCCGCCCGAAGGAATCATGCCATCACGATCTTTATCAAACGGTCGGGAAGCATAAGTAGGCTCATTATTACGCAGAGAAATAGCCTCTAT
Source organism: Paludibacteraceae bacterium (assembly GCA_045121435.1). Taxonomy (GTDB): domain Bacteria; phylum Bacteroidota; class Bacteroidia; order Bacteroidales; family Paludibacteraceae; genus Colicola. The sequence continues at coordinate 9,528 of JBGVFY010000043.1, forward strand.
CGCATCTGTTGCGCAAGCTGCCCTCATATCCATTGTACAAGAACCACCAACTAAAATCATATTCTGCATTCCCTGACGAATATACATCGTAGCCAATCCTATGGCATGGCTACCACTTGCGCACGCAGCGCCCACACACATATTAATGCCCTTGAGATGAAAAATCGTACTGAGGTTCATAGTGACAGATGATGTCTCACTTTGAAAGAGCGCATTAGGACCTAACAGAAGCGAATCGTGTTCCTGCTCCATGATAGTCTGATGATCAAGCATGTGTGTATTTCCATCATTCCCAAAGATAATTCCCACCTCGTTTTGACGCAGATAATTATCTTCTATGCCTGCCTGCCCAAATGCCTGCCGCGCCGCCATATACGCATACTCCGCATCTTCGGACATAGTAGCACGGTATTTGCGTGGGAGCAAAGGCTTCAAATCAGGACGAGGCACATCGCCCGTAAGCCCCGAATGAAGTCCAAATTCGATTCGTTTGGGGTCAAAAATAATGCCCGAACGCCCCAGTTTGAGGCTCTCGGTGACGGTTGGCAGGTCTTGCCCGATGCAAGACCAAATCCCCATGCCTGTTATTACTACGCGTTTCATTGTCAGTGGTCAGTTGTTAGTTTTCAGTTGTCAGTGGTCAGAAAGCGGCGCCGTTGATGCCGATTATTTGACCAGAGATATAATCAGCACGGTTGCTGCAGAGGAAAGAAACTAAATAAGCTACTTCTTCTGGTGAACCAAAGCGGCGCATCGGAATAGAGCTAATATCTTTGAGATGATCAGGTATATATTCAGCTGCCTGACGCGCCATATCGGTTAAAATTAATCCTGGTGCAACTGCATTGACCGTGATATGTTTAGGGGCCAATTCTGTAGCCAACGCTTTTGTCACACCTATCAGTGCCGATTTAGCAGCAGCATAATTTACCATTCCTGGAAAACCTATTTGTCCACTAATAGATGATATATTCACAATACGCCCATGGTGGTTTATCACCATACCTTCTATCACACGACGGGTGCAATAGAAAAAGCCATTGAGATTGACATCTATTACTCGATGCCATTGCGCGGGCTCCATCATAAGCATAATCTCATCATCCACAATGCCTGCATTGTTTACCAACACATCTATATAGTCCTCTGGATGGGCATCAAACCAGTTTTCCAATGCAGCATTAATGGCATCTGGTTGGCTCACATCGAACGGCATGAGTTCTGCTTCGCCACCTACCTCCTCTATCATCCGCTTGGTCGCTTCTGCCTCCGTATGATTGGACTTGTAGTTTAGGAGGATGGCACAGCCGTCTTTGGCTAATTCGATGGCAATGGCTCTGCCTATTCCTCGGCTTGCGCCAGTTACTAATGCGTATCGTTTCATTATATGCGTTTTAATTTATTAACTCGCCCACTTTCATGGGGTTATTATTTTCCGTAGGTATTGCTCTACCCTCTTCAAAAAGCATGAGAATATCGCTGCCTCCGAATTGGAAGAGTCCTAACTCTTGTCCTTGCACAATTTTCGTGCCAATTTGTAGAGAATCGTTCCACACTACCGAACTAACCTGCTGAATACCCACTGCCACTAATGCGATACGACCATAATCCGATGTATCCATTATCAAAATGCCTCTCGTCTCCAACGACTGAAATCCCGTGGAGGCTAATTGTGCATAACGATAACGATACTGCTCCGCATCCCAAATAATGACGCCACCGCCAGCATGAATACCCTCTATCGTTCTACACTCGATCACTTCGCCTGCACAAGGCGCATGAAATCGATGGTAATCAAACACATCCAATACCCAGTGGATAGCTTTTCCACCCACAAAAATGTCTTTGTATTGGCTGCCTGCTAACAAGTCTGATAATTCCTCCACTGAGGTCGTCTTGACAGGCATATCCATCAGCACGCCATCACATGGGCTAATAAACCCCTGATGAGGCACGATAAGTGGTGTGCGCAATCGGCGAGCAAAAAAATCATTCCAACTGTGCCAATGCTCAGGCGATTCATAGCGGTCTGTGTCCAATTCGAATCGGCTATCCGTTCGCGCCATATGATAATAGACCTCTTGCCAACTATCGCTGCTGCTCAACCATTCGCCCCATGCCTTATTGTACTCCGCCAACCATTGGGCAATAGTAGGTTCGTATTGCAAGGAGGGATACCAATAGCCTCTATCCTTCAGCGCCTCTAATGGTTGGTCCAACAGGAAATAGAAATAGCCGATACCTTGGTCGATGCGGTGGAAGAACGAAGCATCTTCACCCAAATGAAGACTCTCCCAAGGCATACGGTGCAGGAAAGCAGCTATATACACATACCACTCCTCTAGCGACTGCACAGGATTGGTGGCGCGGTCGGGATTGGCACGCTGCGCCAAGCGAAGCGACTGCTCCATCATCGCGCGCAAATCTGGATTGGATGATAGTATTTGTTTTATTTGCTCAACAACCATAAGGCATATTGCTTTATCATTGCAGCGAAGCGCTGCATACTCTCCTGCTTATAATGGGTCGCACTGTATCGGAACAATAGTTTCAAACTATCCTTTGCCTCGTAAATCTCTACATCCAACATAGCGTAGGCTATGCGCTGTTTAGGCATAGGCAATAGCGTTGTAGGGATAGGTGCTGCGGATAACAGTTCCTCACTGCTCACATTCCGTATCACATTCACTGCATAATTCCAGCGGTCAGTATGGGGTTTGGTTAGCGTATATGGATAATCGCTGTGCGCAATGCCAGCGCGAATTTGGTGCCGCGCCTGACGCACCAGTTCGTCGCGCATATAGGGTTGGTTCGTATTCGGATTGATACAATGAATCTGAAAAGGGATATCCCTATGTAGGCTACCAAAGATATGTTGCTCTATCGGCGTTTCTCTACTCTCGTATGCCCATGTCAGCGCAGCACTATCCGTTCCGCAATATTCTGCTATTGCCAATGCTATACATAGCGAGAAGAATCCATCCAATATGAGCATCTTGTCTTGCAAAAACGAATATATATCTGCATTAAGAGCGGTATAATCATCCTTTTGGATTCCCACTCGCGGAGGCAAAATAGTCTGCACGCGTTTTCTATCCAGCAATGGTCTAACGGGCACTTGCATGTCTGAGAACGTATTTTCAAGCCACGCTTTGCTTTTTACATAGTGAGCAGAACTTTGTATCTGAGATTGCTCTTCCAAATAGTTTAGGTATTCATCCGTGGGCAATACTTCTCCCTGATATGCTCGAATAAAATTCTCAAACAGGATATAGATGCTTTTAGCATCGCCCAATATCCTATTCCATCGAAAACGGCCATATATATCATCTCCTTCTGACCATAATTTAATGGCATAATACTGTCCCTTCAAGGCAGGAGGTGAAGGCATATAGGTTTGGTATCCATGTGAATCTACATGCATCTTAAAGACTGGATGATGATTCAATACTTGCAGAATAGCAGCTTCTAAACGCTGCTGTTGCTTCTTTTGCCCTGTCCAACGCCATCGAATCTCGAACATATACACCCATGGTATCCAACGAATCATATCGAAAACCAATTGCGAAAAGGGCAATAGCGGATAGCCCTTATTTGCTTTTTCTACGCGCATAAGCATGCATGATGGGTTCGGAGGCAAACAGCACAATATAGGATAGCAGTAATATGATATAAGCAGGATCCACTAACATGTGAGGATAACATACGAGTACCAATGCCTCAATCAGTAACAGCACTGCGTATGGTAACTGCCAATACCTGCGCCACTTCCATAAGAGCAATGGCAATGGATTCAGCAGCACCATCATAAGCCACCCTGCACCAGCGAACTGCTGGGTAAACAATGCCAAATACAAAAGCAGTACCCCTAATAGGAACTGAATGCCTAATAGTACCCAACGCCACCCATTGAGCCCCACAGCTATCAGCAAGATAGTTATCAGCAATAGTGCCCACGCGAGTAGTTGAGGAGTGATAAAAGGCGGCTCCGATTCTACATAATCCGATTCTACAATATCACCGATATAGACTGCCAACGCTTTTCCATTCACAGTAGATTGCTCCCATATCTCTGCCAAATCAGCAGGCGCAATCAGTTTTTCGTCTATTGAGCAATCTTTATCGTAGGCATTGGGTACCATAGCACAGGAAGTAAGTCTCAACCATGGATGCGCTGCCATATCTTGGTACAGAATCTCGCGCCGAGATAATGTCTCATAGCGTGTGCCTTGAGGATAGATAATCGGAATATCTTGCAACGCTGCCTTGATAAAATGTACCACGGAAATGGCGCAACCACGACGACTGAGGTCTAACTTCATGCTCAGTCCTCGGCTCAATTTGTTATCCATTATCTCCCACAGACGCGTCTCCACTTCGGGTGGTAGATTCAAATGGTATTCATGCACCGCACGATTCCATATCCTATAGTCCTCCAAATAGGCATCTGTAGGATAGGCGAACATGCCCATCTTGAGTTTGCCCTTTGCGTACTTAGAGAGTTGTGTATTCACATGCTCACTTTGATAACTATAGCAATAGTCCAAATCAAACACAGGACATTGCAAGCGCAAAAAAGCATGTCCCTGCGTACCTAATACATCATCACGCCAATCTGTAGGGTCAGCCACCATCAGGCTGACGAACACAAAATCCTCTGCCAAGCGGTCGATGGTATCATTAAAACCCATCTGAGCATTGCGTTCTGCAACAGACAAATCTTGCTTTTGCCCCACTAAAGTTAGGGCAAAAGCAAGAAATAGGATATTCAATATTGCTTTTTTCATATTCTTTGAGCGAACATCAGCAAAGCAGTCTAACATCTAACAGCCGCAGGCGGTCTAATGTCTGACAGCGAAGCGGTCTTAGTGCAATATCTTGTGTACTTCGTTCTCGCCAGTGATGACATATACGCCATTGGTTGGGAGAGCGACATCCACACTATTTTGTACCATGCCGTTGAAGAGCAATGCACCTGTAGCCGACATCACGCGCACATGTTGTGGCTCAGCCACTGCGATATTGATGCCTTGAGTTGTTTCAGTGATATGGATGGTATTATTACCATTAACAGTCGGCATATTGCCACCAGTCATGGTACCATCACCCATATTGTCTTCTTGTTGGTCATAGATAATCTCACCTGTACGCATCACACGACGCGCTGGTGCACCAGTTGGTGAATAGATATCCGTCCAAAGGAATGCTGTAGTTGGCATAACTTCTGCATTGTTTGGTTCGCCTGTCTCGAAATCTACATTAGGAATAAACGACTCATATGCAGGAATTGGGTTGTATATGAACACATTTGGGTCATCTGTGTGTAGATAAGAGAATGTACCATTACCAGAAACGATAGCCTCATTAACATTTGGTGTAGTGGCAAATGGGATAGAGTCAAACAAGTTTGCACCATCCACGGTGTGTCCACCTGTTTTAGTACCATCGGTACTCTCGAAGATAAGGAATTTACCAGACCAATAGTCCCAATCTGTTCGATTATCAACCGTACATCCAGCACCTGTACAATAAGGGAAGAGCATTGCATAGGTTCTACCTTTATGGAGAAGTACCCCATCTTTTACCTCCCTTTCGGTCAAGGTCTTCCATTGTGTAGTAAATTGGTAGCCATCTTCTGTGGTCCAGTTGCCCATATTCTCATTGAGATAGAAATGCGCTTCATCGAAGTTAGCAATACCATCCGCTTTGCGGTAATAAGGAATCAACGGATATTTACCACGCAAGGTATAATCGCCTTGTCCATTATACAAATTGTCTTTTTTATCTTCTATCTTACCCCAGTCAACAAAGTCATTGAAGATCGTTCCGAGCGAGTCGGTCGTACCAATAGCCATTGATACGCCAAAGAACGCTGCAAAGTCGGCATTATGGCGCGCTTGCTCCAGCAACACGGCATTGCGCAAGTTTGCATTTTCTTTGCCTTGGATAGAATCTTGTCCTCTGCGTATTAATTCTGCCTCTGAGAAACTCTCTACCACCCATATCTTCTCCACATCAAATGGAGCGGTAAAGGTCTGCCATACATCGGCAGTGGCATTCGTTACATAATAAACCTTATCTGTCACCAAATACGATGTATCGCTCTTAACCTCATTTTGCAATTCCATACCGACCATAGATGGTGTGACAGAAGTATATGTACCACCCACAAATCCTTGTGCTACTGGGGGAACTTTTACTGGTGCGCTATAAGTATATACACGGTCAAGACCATCGCCTGTACCAGCAGTAATGACATTGCTAATATTCTCATCAATCTTACAATAGAGCATGTATTTGATTTCTTCGTTTGGTTCTACAGGAGTTGGGCCACCCACTGTACCTTTCAATGTACCAAAGCCAGCAGAAATCTCGGTCATACAAGCCTTCCAAGTAGTGAGGATATTATCTTTCTCTGGTGTTACGCCACCAAATCCATCAGGAATCCAGAAATAGAGTTTGTTGTCAGCGTCAGGCATAACACTATTGATACCATAAGTCTTGTTCGGATGATAAGTATTATAGTAGTTAGCCAATCCCTCTACATTACCTGGGAACTTGATACTTGTTACCAAACCAGTGGTAGCATCCTTGGTGTCACCATCACCGAACTCATAGATATATTGTCCTAACAATTTACCTGTACCATCCGATGGAGCACCACCCTTAGAAGTAACATGTTGACAAGCACGCAACCAGCAGATAGAGCCACCATATACATTGGTATTCTTAGGTGTACGCAAACAAGTGGTTTGATATTCAAGGATAGATTGACCATACTCATCTTTTTTACCTGTATCCTTCGTTATTTCGTTACCTTCCGCATCTTTATCAATAAGGTAGTAGTCTTTGTATTCCGCTTTTACCCACATTGGTTGAATAGTAACCGTACCATCATAGAAATTGACTTGACCACCCACTGAGTCGGTACCAATACCGTATGCGAACTTCAATCCCACTTTATCACCGCCATACTCACCTGAACGATAGGAGATAGCAAGTGTGGTCTTATAGTTGGTTGATACGATTTGGGCATTTTGCAATTCTACTTGTCCACCAAGGAAATTCACCACGGTATGTGGGTTACCAAGATCAATTGATGGAGCATTATTGTTGAGTTTTTGCAAACTAAGGAAACCATTGGTGCGTTTGTTTGTCATCACGGAGCGGTCTGTATTCAAAGCCGTTGGCCATTCATCGGTGAAGTTAACCACCGTTTTGGATGTACGCACATGATCTGCCGAGTGGAGGCGCACATGGATTGGCGCAGAGATTTGGAATGGGTCCATACCAAAGAAGTAGTTGAAGCAACCATAGTTACTCTTAAGCAAGTTCTCGCCAACGGTATGAATAGTCACCTCAAATGGTTGTACCATTGCCATATTCTCGGTTTTCTCCACACACTCAAATACCAACACACCACCCGAACCACGAGCATATCCTTCGGTAAAGGATGGGTTGCGGCTATCACCTCGATTATAGAATGGTTGACCAGTCATCATCTTGTTACGAGCAAAGATGTGAGCATTCTCTAAATACACATCCAACTTAGAACCTGCCATACCACGGAAGAAGAATACACCCTCTTGGAACTTATCGGCACCTGTAGAAGCATAAGGACAGAAACCATTGATATATACACGCACAGGTGTTTCTTTTGGCACATTAATATATGTGGTAGAGTCGGTAGTTGTAACACCATTTACATGGGGTTTTATTCCCACATTAGCATTATCCACCAATGTAACAAAGCGATAACGATCGAAATTACCATGCACATCCACATCGCGTATATATACTGAGTAAGGTGTGCGCGCATTACTACCATTCTCACCACTTGGCAATGTGATATTAGTTGTTCCATCGATTGTGGTGGTCTCACCAAACACAAAGAGATAATCAAACAATGCGGTACCATCCGCAGCAAAAGCATTGGTCAAATCAACAGGATGATATATATAGTCGGTATATGTGCTACCATTATAGGTATATGCGCCTGAAGCCGTTGTGCCATCAGGAATACCTGTATAAATACCTGTCTGATTCGCATTCTCTAATCGCAAGTATTTACCCGCACCTACCAATTTTACTTGTGCTAATATAGAATCATTGTCTGCAACATTGTAAATAGTAATAAGACCATCATTGACAATACTACTACTTATCCACTCTGTGTTGATTACAATATCACCTACCTTGTTTACCCCCAAAGCATTTAGATAATCTCCATTAGCCGAGGACAACTCGTATGATGCAGCCACTGGTTCAGTTCCGTGACTCATTTGGAAATCGGTTGTATTGCTCAACTCAACACGAATATGGTGGAGGTTGATAGCGGTAAGAGTAAGAGTTTTCTCTTTCTCTGAATCGCTAAACTCTAACTCTTCAGGATCAACCAACAGCATTGGGTCACCTTCGATTACAAAATTAGATAGCGTTACCTCACTCTTATTTTCTGAATTATATACGATACGCACATAGCGTGTAGTATATTGGAGATTATGAACAAATCCCGTTCCTGCTTCAGTATCGCGATTAGCCAAACCACTTACCACAAAGTCAATACCATTCTCGCTCTCTTCAATACGCCATTGATTATCCACAATATCTTGCGATGCAGTGAAAGATACGCGACTTGGCGCTCCCTCGAAAGCAACGGTTACCGAACGAATAGTTTGCTCACCCTCTGGCGCTTGGAATACTACATTTCTATTTGCTTCGTCCCATGTTACTTTGTCAGGTTCAATGGCGATAAAGTGATAGCGTTTTGCATCATCAGTTGCCAACTTGATAGGCAAACCTTGTGGGAACTCATCTGCATAAACAGGTATCGTAATCGTTTGACCATCTTGCGTAGCAGAGAGTGTGTAAGTACCTTTCTCCACAGTAGATTTGTCACCAGTGATAGTAACGGTTGTTTGATAATAAGGATTTTCTGCAGTACCCAAATTATCAGAAACAGATGACAAAGCAGTAGCAAAACGATTATCCAATACTACAGTTGGCGCAGTTGGCTCGGTATGGGTTAGGATTAATGTTTTGGTTGCCGAAGAACCGTCTTTGTTAATTGGGAAATATACAACATCTTTATCGGCAGATATTTCCAATTTTGAGATACAGAGGTTGGTAATCGTACCATTATTATCGCCTGCACCATATTGGATAATCACCTGACGGGTAGTAGGTTTCAATTGAATAGTTTGTTCACCCGACAAATTTGACCATGCTACCACACCGCTGTAGTTGGTTGAGGCACTGGCACGCTCGCCAATATACCAAGTATTATTACCAGTAGCCGTAAATGTCAATTTATCAGGCATACCTATCATATTAATCTCCCATGTATCACCAGGACGGAAGGTTGCTGTATAGGTGTTTTCATCAAAAGTGACAGTAGTAACAGTTGGCGTAGAAACGTCGTTAAACTGACGCGTATAATCCACACAGAAACTCAATATGCGTGGGTCTGCATAGATATTAGATGTAAACACTTTTTGATAAGCACCTTGCACAAACTTAAATGTCGCAGTATATACCTGCGCTGCATTACCAGCACCGATAGTTGCACTATAATTAGGTGTAGCACCCGAAAGAGTTACCAAATTATTAGGATCAGATTGCTCAGTTAATGTCCAACTACCAGCACGTGCAACAGTTACAGGATTATCACGTTCTGTATTGAAATAGAGTGTTGACCAATTCCATGCCACTACTGGTTTGATAGTAATAGTCACAGTTCTGGTTACACCATTCATCACACCACTTGCTCCTTGCGTAGCAGTCACCACTACAACACGATTATCCACATAATTGGTTGTATTGGCAGTCAAGGTATAGTTGCCATCTACTTTGGAAGCTACCAACAAGTCGTCGGCAGGAGTACCATCGGTATAGGTGTAAGTGAATGTAATATCTTCACCATTACCAAGGTTACTAAACACATCTGTTATCTTATCCGCTTGATAGATTTCGTATGCACCAGTTTGCAATTCATCCTTGAACGCTAATTTAGATTCCTGCAAGGTAGCTTTACCTTGGAGATTTACGATTACTGTATCGGCAGGCTGATTAGGTGTAGGAGTAGCAGCATCGGTATAAGTAGCAATAATCATCAATGTACCTTCATCATACTCACCCGTAGTTTGGGTTTGTGGATTATAGGTCACTTCCGTTTGGGTAGCCGTAAATGCGCCTGTTGGCACTACACGCCATTGGGTAGTACTCAAAGTAGCCACGGTACCTGTAGTAGGAGTAATAACCATATTCGCAACGACAGGAACTTGTGCCTGCGTTTGTCCGAAAGCATAGGTAGAGCCTGTAGTTATAGGTACTTCATTAATCGTCACAGTAAACTCAGGTGTATAATCCTCGATAGCAGAGAGAGGAATAGTGGCTGTTACTACCACATCACCCGTCACATTCAAGTCTTTACATTTTACCACAATTTCACCAACATAAGCATTAGGTGTAACACCCTTATTGTGTACCTTGGTTAATGTATAAGTGATTGGGAGTAACAACTTCTTGTTGGTAGCATCATAGGTAGCATTGCCACCTTTAGCGAAATAAGGATTAGAAGTAGGCCACTCTATTTCAAAGTTATCTATTGTCAATTCCTCTTTGGTAATCAATAACACTTCCACTGTTTGTGGAATAGTTGCGGGATCAGGAAGATGAACAAACCATTCGTGGTTTGACCATTTACCAAATGACATTTCTTGTGGAGTTACCCATCTTTCTTTTGCTTTAGAATAGGTATATTCCTCTTTAATTGTCATTGTATCACCAGCCGCCCAACTACCATCGCCATTACGCAAACGAGCATTGGTAACTGGAACCGATATATACGATTCTGCAGTTTGATCATATTGGTAGGTTGTAGCATCTTGTCCTATTACTTGAAAATCAACAATACCACCACCATTCGATGTGATGTTTGCACCATAATCTGTATCAATATCACTGGTACCCTTATCATTCATAGCCGTGGTATATAGACCCGTACCATGCAAATCATCACTGGATTCCTGAATAATTAATTTTCCATCCACGATGATTGAAGCATCTTTTATTGAAGCATCGGTACGAATGCCAGGAGCTTTATCATGGTATGCTGTATATAGAACTGGCTGAATGATAGCAGAACCGTTATAATAATATTCTTTGTGTTGTTGTTCTTTATCATACACAAAGATTTCGCCATTTACCGTCAATGTGGCATTTTCTTCAATGTGTAACTTAGCATCTGCCAGCAAAGCCATATCGTATAAAGATGTCACATGGATATTATCCATTGTTACATCAATATTATTCGTTATAGGTAATACATAATCGCTGGACTCTACAGTTACACTAATACTCATAACGATCTTACCAAACTTAGCAGTTGCTCCATCAACTAAACCTTCCACTCTATACATTTGTCTATCCGTAGTATAATCATACCACTTCACCAATCGTGTGTCAGAACCTAAGCAAAAAAATCCTTTATCATCAGTAGAGTTATTATCCTCCATAATAAAAGGAAAATTCATTGGAAAATATGCACTACTCATCATATTTATAGTTGATACATATTCCTTTGCTCCGTGGTTTAATATGAGTTTAGTTTCTATACTTTGCACATAATATTGTCCAACAGGGAACACCAATTTATCATTATTAGCCATACCCGCAGCAGCAGTACCACCTCGCCAATCACGCATTTGGAAAGCCTCATAAATAGTAGAATTTGATTCTGCAATCACCTGACTATTAGTAGGATCACCAGAAATATATCCAAAACAAGTGAGTTGCGAACCACTTTTCATAACGATTTCCGTACTTGCTCCCATTTTTATTTCGCCATAAGCAGAAGGCATACCGTTATAGCGTTGCGCATAGGACATCTTTGAGAACACACAAATGTCTCCATTGGCAATGATTCGCGTGTTTGGCAATAATGTTAAATAACTATTACATTTTGTGGCTGTATTAGTGGTATTTCCCACATAACTTGCTACAACAGGGTCTCCAGAACCAAAGATACCGCCTAAAGCACCACCAAGACCACTACCGTCTTCTGGCAAACCATCTTTGAGCATTAAATAATTCGCTTCGCCAGGCACAAGCAAAGTATAACCCGTAGGAATAGTAAATTCATATTTACCATTAGTGAGAGATTTGTACTCCGTATATAGTGTTCCGCTGGAATAAACCACCACCACCGTTTTTCCTAATTTTTCTGCGTGCTTAAATGCACCATTTTCTCCATCTAACTCATAAAATATCTTTTTTTCTGTATCATCTTTCACTATAAATTGAGCTATACCATTTGGCAAGAACTCTGCTGAAATCACATCGCCATCATTACATGTTCGCTCCAAAGTAGTAGATGTTGGATAAGTAATGTTTCCATCCTTATCCGTAATAATCCAACGATACAAATGATACCCATCAGCAGGATATGCAGTCATTTTTTGGTAGAATTGCTTTGTATCATTTAATTCTATTGATTTAGACTCACCAGCCGTTTGCGAGTTATATGTTACTACGCTACCATTATTTGGCTGTATCGCTTCATAGTAACCTTGTCCTCGTTTGGGGAGTTCAAAGCGTACTGTGATCTTCGCAACAATCTTCACTTTCACTGTTACTTCACCACCATTGTCTGTAGCCAAAACCACATTGAACACATCACCATCCACCACATCGGCACCTGCGGTCAAAGTTATGGTTGCTTTGTCTGATGCGATAGTAGTTGCTTCTGCTATAAATGTTCGTTTCAGACCATTCTCATGCGCCGAAGATACCACCCTAAAATTGGTAGCACTAAACAAATTCACATCGAATGTCGTGGTGGCAGTTTCTGTCGCCTTAGTGAATGGCACCTCTGCTGGCGCATCAATAATCTTACGGAAAAGAGCAAAGTAAGTTTTAGACGCTGTATTATTGTTTTGGTCTTTAGTAACAACTACATTATCTGAGAAAGTAGCATTTGCATCCTTGAGGGTAGTCATATTAACATCACTATACCAACCAGCAAAAGCACTATTGGCTACCCCATCTGTGGAAGCAGCCCAATAGAAAGTGTAGCTATAAGTGGAGTTGCTATTACTTGTTGATCCAGAAGTACTCCCATCATCCTCCGCTCCTACATTTCCATACGTCGGTGTGGAACTTGTACCTACATACACTTTACCCGTTCCCACAGCCACGTTATCAGTTTGTACGAACTTAGCATACGCTGTTGCTGTACTTGACCATGAGGCATAGACCGCAGACCAAGTCACTAACATACATAATACAACCACTAATCGCTTGCTGTAAGCGAAAAGTGTTTGCACAGATTGAGAAAACATTTGTTTCATTTTTTATAGTTTTTTTAGTTAATATTCTAATTCTATGCGGCGGAGCCGCGGGGTTGAAAGACAATTCACATCAATTTTGACGACAATTATTGTCAATCAAAGGGCTTAAGCATACTACATTGATGTGATGAGAATGACATAGTAATATCATAGTAATCACATAGTAATGTCATAGTAGCAGTAGCATCACCTATATGGCTTTTCCACGGACTAAATCCTCAACACTGCGTGTCCTCGCACAAAAGTCCGCAGGGAACCACAAATTCAATATGTCAAATTTATAATCCATTTATCATCAGCTTCTTCACTCTTATTTTCCTC